>JAGBRZ010000240.1 GCA_017632155.1 Clostridia bacterium | reverse complement strand
CTCCATTAGCTCTCCTTATCGTGCTTCTGTTTCTTTTGGTTTCTTGTTCTTCCCGTAAGGGGTTACATACAGATCTCCCCCCTTAAACTTGAGAGTCACACCGTACCCGAGTTGCCTTAATGCTCTGCACACCTCTTTGGCGTATATGGGTTTCGGCTTGCATACTCCAATGCGAGTATAAAGCGCAATATCAGCATACCAAGGTTTATCCTTGAAGTTATCGGCACGAAGAAATATATCTTCTTTGGCATCGGCGTAAAAGCTCAAGAGGTCATTAAACTTATAGTCATAGACACTCTTGAGCTTGTCAACCGTAATACGGTTTTGCAAGCAGTAATCAAGATACTTCTGCCAACCGTCGTGACACTCTACCAACTGTGTTTCGCTGATATAGTTCCAAAGTGCTGCATGAGTGTGCAGATCCATTTCGGCTACTTCATATCCCTCCTCCAAATACGCAAACAGTATTTCGTCCGGTTCATTGTAGTGAGGGTTGTATGGCTGCTCCTTTTCCGACAGCGGCTCATAGATATACGCATCCTCATATTCTTCTGACATCAGCACAAGAATGGTTCTTTCCGGCTGATCTGGTAAAGTCAGGATATGCGATTTGACAAGCAGACCCTCGCCTTCCTCTTGCCGTTGCCCATTTAGCTTTTCAAAAAAGTCATTGACTTTTGCGATGATCTCGTCGGTGTTCATCGATTCGTTATATTTTTTAATTTCTTGGTTAATTCCCATTATTTCTCCTAAAAGAAAAAGATGTTGGCCGTAAAACTAACATCTTTTTGTATTATTCAAATCAATTGACGATGTGCATCTTCATTAACTGATTCGGTTTGCTGTAGTTAAATCCTTCTTCTTTGTCGGTAAAACCGTACTTCTCATATTTTTCATTAAGGACATCAATAGGGATCGGTTTGTCACTCAAGATATCAACAGATTTGGGATAGACTTGAATCCACTTCACGTTGCAGATATACGCAAGTCTCTTGAGTTCATCTATTAAGGTTCTTCCATATCCCTTGTTTCTGTAATCCTTGTGCACACTGAAGTTCTCAATCTGCAGATAACTGTCAATACTTTTATATTGCAAGATACCTATTGTTTTCTTAAAAAACAAAGAATTATCTATCAACTCTATCGTGTCTTCGCTAATAATTTTTCGAAGCATAGCTTTCCTCCAAAGTTCTGTATCTATATTATACATCAAAAAGTATAATCTGTCAAGTCTTGCATATTTTATAGTCCCATCATATCCTTAACCACTCTATCCGAAAGCTTTACCGTTCCAACGAGCACAAGCATATTGAATATGAGTTCACCCATATAGGTCCACACTTGTGTGACGGCTGAAGCACTCGACGATACCGAGGGCGGTGCTGATGAAAATAACGAATAAATAATGCATCCAAGTACGATAACAGCACCTTCAAGACAGACAGCAGCAAACGAGCGAATAAATGCTTTTCCGATATGCGAGGTCTCTTCTCCTGCGAAAGCAGACAGAGGAACGGGCGCAATAGCGGCATAAATATAGAGCTTAAAGAATCTGCCATATACAGTAAGGATCATAACGAAAGATAAAACCCATACAAGTAGACTGCCTATAAGCGTTACAGCCCATAAAGGTATGGACTCCCAAAATCCGCATTCCTCTATCGTTTGAATCACACCGTCAGGCAAGCGTGTCGCTTTGTTGCCACCGATACCCGACGCCATCATAATCTTTGTTATTACTCCCTGCACTATCGTAAACATTGCCATCATCAAATCCAGTCCCCAAGTAACAGCAGCTTTTGCAAGCGCAAAACGTATAAACAGTTTCAAGGCTTGCTCCGGGCGCTTTATCTCTTGGAAGGAATTAAACTGTCGCATAATCCCTATAAGGAAAAATAATACGAGAAGCGCGTATCCAACTGCTTTCAAGGTATCGTTAATATTGACCATTACGGTCCATATACCGCCACCCTTGAATTCGGTCGGCGACTCCGAAAGGAGTCGCCATATTTCGGAGAGTTTTTCATTCCATGTCTCGAGGGCATTTTCAAGGTTTTCTACAACCCAGTTATTTGACATAATCTCCCTCTTTCTCAAAAGAAATAATTAACCCGTGATAAGGGTCAAAATTTCTTTTGCAAAGGTAATGACTACACCACCCGCAAGTGTCAAGAAACCGTTAGCTCTCTGCGAAGGGTCGTGGCTCTTGAGAGACAGACCGATCTGTACAACGGCAAAGCCGAGCATAATCATACCTACTGCTCGAACCAAACCAAACATAAAGTCGGAAAGGTTATTTACGACCTTAACGGGATCTGTTTCCGCTGCGAAGCAAGTCAGAGTCATCATAGATACCATAAGGCAGATAAGAACCAAGCAAGTCCATGCCCTCACGATCTTTCTTGCACCCGTCGGCATAGGGGCTCTTTTCATAATGTTTTTCATTTTTGTTTTCTCCTTTTTATTGTGATATAAATTTGCTTAAGGCATCAACTTCCTCATCTGCGTAAGCAAAATATTTGCCTTTTATAACATCCTCAAGCAACGGAAAATCTTCCATTGTTTTACCGGGAAACTCGTCTATACTTACGATTTCCAAGCCGTCGGTCGGGAATCTGACTTCACCGTGATCATATACACCCGCACCTCCATCAGCACCAAGTGACACATTCGGATGTGTGTGAATATTGTACTTGTAATCAAGTACGGGGCGCTCACCTCTAATAAACACGATTGCGTATTTGTTATCAAGCATACGCACTTCATCAGCGGTCATTAGTTCTCTTCCCGCCACCTGATAATTTGTAGAAAAGTTTCCTCTCATACCGTCGCTTTTTCCATATGAATTTGTGTCGATGGTTTCCTTACCAAGCAGTTCGCTCACGTACTTATGAGTGCTCTGTTCGTTACCGCCGAGATAAAGGAACTCGTCGCAGTTGCCCACTATGCTCTCCCACTGCTTCTCAAATAACGCCTTAAGCTGTGCGAGATTCTGTAAGATGATCGAAACGCTCACTCCGCGAGAACGCATAACCGAGAGGATCTTATCGAAATCATCGGGGAGCGAGACATTTGCGAACTCATCCATGAGGAAGTGAACGTGTACTGGGAGCGAACCGCCGTATTTATGGTCGGCTACATAAAACAACTGCTGAAAGAGCTGCGTATAGAGAATGGATACAAGGAAATTGAAGCTTGTATCATTATCAGGTATCAGCGCAAACAGAACAGTCTTTTTCTCTCCCATCGTCTTGAGATCAAGTTCGTCGGTAGATGTAAGGGAGGCAAGGCTTTCAAGATTGAACTTTTCAAGTCTTGATGCAAGAGTGATCTGAATAGATTTCAAAGTCTTTGCGGAACCCGAACGGTAGGAGCGATAATACTTATTTGCAATATGCCCCGGTTCTCTTGATTCAAGGGTAGCGAACAATTCATCAAGCGCACTTGGAATATTCTCATTCTCTTCATCCACATCTCCCGCACGAAGCATTTCCATTACCATAGAGAAATTCTGCTCCTCGGGTGGTGCCTCGTATTTGAGATAAAAGATAAGGGACAACAGCAGCATACTTGCGGCCGTGTCCCAGAACGGATCGTTAGATTGACTTCCTTTTGGCGTTGTACTCTTGAAAAGATTTGTCACAAGTCTCTGCACGTCGTTATCATTTTCAAGATAGACAAAGGGATTATAACAATGGCTCTTATTCATATTAATGAGATCAAGAACCTTTACCTCATACCCCTTTGCATTAAACAACTTACCCGTATCACGCAGAATCTCTCCCTTGGGATCGAGAATAACCATAGAAGTATTGGCTTGAATTGCGTTAGGCTTTGCATAATGATAAGTCTTTCCCGAACCGCTTCCGCCCACGATCAGAGTATTCATATTACGGCGGTGCTTACGCATATTGTAGCCGATGCAGACGTTCTGTGTGAGGATTTTATTACTCTCGTAAGGTTCTTGATGGTACTTCTTATTAAGTCGCTTAGCGGAGCCCCATTTTGCCGAGCCGTGTTCTTTGCGTCTACGATAATTAGGTTTTGTATTGTAGAATACCAAAAGAACAAATCCGAAAGCGAGAGAAAGAATCAATATACACGGAAGTGTATTATTACACCAAGTTAGAAGCCACGGATGAGAGAAAGCTTCTGCCAGCCGAGGGAGCATTACAGAAAGACCGCCGCCTATACACGGTGCAATAAGTATGGAGAGCCAAATAACAGCCACTAACCCTATTGCTACCGATGCATACATTATCTTTCTATTTTCATCTTGCATCCCGGCTCTTATCTCTCTTTCTCTTGCTTGGAGCATCTATGACCTTGAGCAAAAGATCACTCACATCCTCCGAAGGTTTGTTTTCCGAAATAAAGTCATTGCGACGATCATTGAGAGCTTCCATCATTACACGGTGCTCGTAATCCGAGACTTCTATCACTCTCTTGACCTCTCGCATTATCTTGCCTCCTTGTCAATACGGCTTTTGCTCTGCTCCTTCGGACGCTCGATCAGCACCTCATTCATACGGCTCACAATGGATTTAACCGCGCCGTGAATCTCAGAGAGATCTTTCTTTATCATTTCGCTTTGACATCCCGCATATCTTGCAGGCATACTGTAAAGCTTGATCTTATCTGCGGGAACACCGAATTTATTTGCAAGAACCAATGCTACACATCTTGCTTGAAATACGTGATCGGCTGCGCGGAAAGGTTCATTGCTATTCCTTGCTATTTCTGCAAATGCCAGTGCCTGCGATACGGATATAAAGATATCATTTACAGCCATACCTGCTTTTGCATAGATCACCTTATCCTTTATATCGTAATACGCTCCTTCGGGTTTGCCTGAGGGATAGTCCTTCAACGTTACAATATTTACGGGACTTTCGTGAACAAGGGCACGGATCAAAAGAGCTTTATCATACGATACCTGCTGAACCGGATCAACATCCGCGACGTCGGAGATATCGAATACGGTCTTGGGATTGAATGCCACTCTGTCTTCGCCGTCCTTTTTATAAGCGGAGGGTTCCATTATAAAGAACCCCTTACTCCCCTTCTTTACCGAACCGCCTTCATCTTTCCATCCGTTAAAATCTTTTACCTTGGTTGCATCGGGTTTCTGTGCAAAGATAAGGATATTGTTGTTGAGTGAATACTTTTCAAAGTTACTCTGTACCTTAAGGAACTCACTCATTTTCTCGATTGAAGAAACGATAGTGGGACATGCTGCTTCAATCATCTCGAAAAGCTGTTCTCTCTTCTTTTTCTGCTTTTCGACCCATTCTTTCTTTTCCTTACTCTCAGGAGGCTGAACAACTATTTCCTTGGGTTCGGGTACTTGTACGCTTTTATTTGCCTGATTCAAAATATTATCGAAATTACTCATAACTTTATTTCCTTTCTTTATTTGACTTTGGGTTTGTTGTTTTTGATAGGCGCTTTATTACGATGTTTACTTTCGTTCTTTATTTTCTGCTCTCTTGCTTTTTTTAGCTTGTTGAGCTCTGCTCGAACTGAAGGTTTCTTGCCCGATTTATCCGAACGCCCTTCGTTACGGTCCGTAGGGTTTCTTATATCCTTCAAGGAAGGCTCGGACAGATGGTTTGTCTCCACATAACTTAATGTTTCGCTTGACACCGTTTCCGTATTTTCTGTCCGAGCCATATCGGGGTTTCCCTGAACCTTCACCTCTTTCTGAACGGGTGCACCCATTAATTCATCCGCTACTATATCGCTTCTGCTTTTTTGCGGACGCTCTTGTTCGGGAACTTCCTTTTGCTCCGCTACATTGTCGGGGTTCTTTTCTGCATCTGTGGCTTTAGTTTGTTCACGTTCGCTCTTCTCCTTTTCAAGTTCTACCTTGAGGGAAGTAGTATCCAACTTTGTGAGACTGAATCTTTCAATGATACGATTGATCTTGTTCTCATCGTCGGCGCGAACAAGCACATCAAACACACCGCCAGTCTTATCCTTCTCTTTGAGGATGCTGTAAAGAACACCGTACTGCTTTGCTACCTCTTTAAATTTCGGAAGATCCTTTTCCTCAAAGGTATAAACCTTGAGAGGTTTTCCGGAACGGAGCATACTCGATAGCCTTGCAGCCCCTTTAGTTTTTTCTTGCTGCCGCAGGGTGGTATAGACAAGGACAGCGGCTCTCTCTGCTCCCCTACCTGTTAGCTTGAGTAAAACCTCTGTCCCATCCAATATGATCCGCGTTACCTGTTCGGCAGCTTCACCGTTTGAACTCATTCTTTTGTCTTTTCCTTTCTTCTTTGATTTTCATTTTCTCTTTGCTCTTGTGTGAAGATGGTATTGACCACATATTCCACAACACCGTGTCGCTCAGCGATATCCATACAGATACGCATATCCTTCCGTATCTTCGACATTTCATCCGTTAACTTTCCAATCTCTGCTTTGAGTGGTTGCATCTGCTCAGAGTCGTGCATCCTTCGTAATCTGTTGCGAAGTTTAGCCCGCTCTGTTGCAAGCTCCTTGTGTCTATCATTGATGCTTTCCGTAAATGCGTGAAGATCTTCAACTGTATCTATTCCGTGTTTTCCCATAAGGTCTGCCTGTGCGCTATACTTTTGCAGTTTCTTTCTGTCCTCTCGCATCACATCATATGCATATTGACTTTGCGGTTTTGTTTTCGGGAGTGCACCGAGGAGATAGCAGTAATAGATATACAAAGCTCGAAGACCTTTTGGCTTTTCAAAGGTTTTCGGTCTGTATGGTTGAAAGAACTTACGACGATTCGCGTAGAAGTTCTCTTCAAGCCGATCCGCAATGTCCTCTTCTGTATATCCCTCTCCGAGTTTATCAAGGCGAAACCATTTCTTTCCGTTATCCGGACGAATGCGAAGGAAACTACCGCGTCTTTCAAAAATATATCCGAGAGACTCCATAGTTCTGTAAAAGTATTTCGTACTTGTATTACATTCTATTGCAATATCTATATCTCTGCGGATATTTCCTCGCTCGGTTGTTTTACCTTCCCTCTC
This sequence comes from Clostridia bacterium, assembly GCA_017632155.1. The sequence continues at coordinate 41,372 of JAGBRZ010000240.1, read as the reverse complement.
TGCAATGCACTCGCTGATATGACGTCGCTTACCTTTAGGGTCATCGACAACGGATAGACCATACTCGCGACAGATCTCATCGGATATCTGTCGCATCTTTGCGTATGTCGCTTTCTGATCATAATAGCGAAGTCCATCTGCGAACGAAACGCTATTAAGACAGAAGTGATTATGCAGCGTACCCGTATTTAGATGTGTACTGACAAGAACCTCAAAGCGCTCTCCCCACATTCGCTTTGCAAGTTCTATTCCGACCTTGTGTGCAACCTCGGGTGTAAGTTCTCCCGTCTTAAACGACTGATAACCGTGAAAACAAATTATACCGTCTTCTTTGTTCCACACCTTTTTAGTTTTATAGAACTGCATCGTAGCTTCTTCCGGATTTGACGAACAGTTCACTCCAGATACGTAAAGTTGCTCTTCTGTCTTCATCTGATCAGAGGTATACATCATTACGTTTTCGAGTGTGTGAAGCTGTGCCGCTTGCCCGTAGTTTCCGCTCCAAGTCTTTTCGGGATTGGCTGTGTACCTCATTACACTCTCTACCTTGCCCTTGACGCTCCATATAGCTGTTACTGCCATAACTTACCCCAAGAACGCTTCTGTAAAGGTCGTGTCCATTCTCCGTATATCTCGAGATGCTTCGACAAGCATAGGCTCATCCACAAAGCCAAGTGTTCTTGCCTTAACAAGAAGCTGATCAATATTACTTCCTATTCTACGAAGCTCTCTTACGATCTGTCCATACTCTGCAGGAGGTCTTTCACGAATGACCACATCGGTAAGAGCTGATCGGATAAATTCTTCACGTGATTTAGCCGTGGAGGCATCGACCAAAGAATTAAGGCGTTCAAGCTCATCGTCAGTAAATCTGACCTTGATTTCTCTTTCTCTTTTCATTGGCGTCACATTCGGGGGTGTTAGGGGGTGTCCCCTCTCACAAGCGAATTATGGGTACATAATTCAGTGCTTGTTAAGATTAACAGACATATTTTACCCACCTTTTTTCTCCTTTCTTTTTCGTATTCTGATTGCGATATTATCTCTTTTGATCTGAGTCATCACCTTTCTCTTTTCTCGCGTTATGAGTCTTTGCTTCTTTGATTATCTTGAGATAATCGTTGTAATCTTTACCTTTGGGCGGCGGAATATACCTCACTGCATATCTCTTTCCAAGCACAGCTTGCATAGCTTCGGCACATCTTTTACCTGTGAAATCGTTATCCAAGTATAGGCAAATTCGTTTTGTTTCTGGATGTGTTGCAAGGTAATGTTCAAGCGGCATAGGTATCTTTGTCTCTTCTATCTTCTTTTTGGGGAGATAAATTCCGGATAGAGATATGAGGTTTTCTGCGCGATAATCTCTCCCAACATTCTTTAGCATTGTTGCATATGAAAGAAGATCTATCGCGCTTTCAAACACTCTGACCGTAGGATTATCTTCATTTGACACGAGCTTGAAGACATATCTTTTATCACTACCAGCCATATCCTTTTTACCGCTACCGCCATCGGTTGCGCGTGAAGAGCAATGCTTCACTTCTCCGTTTTCATCGTAACCGAGGAACAGAACCGCCTGGGACTTGACATCTTCCGCAATCATTTTCTTATCGATACATTCATCAATAATTGCTTCATCAATGCCACGGGAAAGGAGGTATTTCTTTGATCGGTCACAAGAAAATGTGTATTTGGGAATGTATAATCGGTCGTAAGATTTCTTCTTTTCGGGAATAAAAACAGACGGTATCTCTACCGTCTTGCCCATTATTAATTCTACTGCTGTAAGAAAATTCATTCCGCGAACCTTTACAAGATAGTCCAAAGCAGATGTTCCTCCGATACCTCTTGACCACCAAAACCACTTTCCATTTGAGATCTTGAGTGAGTCGTGAGTGCGGGTACAATACTCATTACCATCGCACTTTACAAGCTCATTAGGATCTGTTGCTTTGAGATAAGAAAGGAGCTCTACCTTTCGAACTTTTTCAATACTGGTTGGATGAATGTACATTATACTTTATCTCGTATCGTCAAAACATATTTATTTTTCGTTCTGTATATGCAATTGTATTCCTTCAAGTCTCTCTTATCTAAATTCAATAATACATATTAACTATGTTTTGAACATACGATCTCCTCTTTTCACAATATTATTTTGCATTCACACATTATCAAGACATTCAACATTTATTGATCGTACGAATAGTTACTTCTATAGCAGAATCGACTTTTAATAATCATCTTTACTATCCCACTATCTACATTTATACTATAAATGCTCCTATTTTTCTATATATAACAAAAATCAAAAGTAGCCGAACACACTAATACTAGCATGTTCGGCTATATTACTTCTACCCAATAATCTTTTTTGTCTTATAACTCAAAAGAACAATAATTAGCAATTAGCAAGTTGGATAATTAACATGCCTAAAACTTTGATTTAAGCCATTCAGCCGTATATTATCTAACCATGCATAAATATTATCCGGAGGAATAACCTGTTCCTCATCGCAATATTCATTGTGTTCCTCTAATGCGCAAGCTACAAGGGCATATTCATTTTCTAAAGAAGTACAAAAAACACCAAGATCATCTGTGTTAATCGATGCTAAAATATAGGGATTCTTAATACTGCTTCTAAGGTCATAATTAGGGAACAAATGCTTATTATTAAATTTAAAAATTGGGTGCTTTAGATAATCTTTAAATGTACCGATTAGATAATTTGATGACGGATTGCATTCCACACCAATATTTCTTCGACTAATATCATATCTCATTTTTTCCTGAAGTGCACATACAACTGAAATAATACAACGTGGAACTCGATGCTCCACTATTTCATCAGACTTCTTCTTCATATCAAAATTAAAATGGTAATAATGGTAAAGAACATTAGACAGTTCATCATAATTATCTGTACCTTTACGAATCCGCCAAGGTTCTAACGCCCTAGCCTCTTTTAATCTTTGTCTTAATTCTGCATGTCCATCTTTTTGCAATTCTGGATTTTGACTATATAGATATGGATCGTTTCCTCTAAGCCCCAAGCTAGCATAGTAATCCATAAGATCGACAGAATATAATAAACTGTTTTCGATTGGAGCATTTCGAGTATATATTTCAGTAAAATATTTTTTAAAATACTTTTGAATATGATCCTCTGCCTTCTGATTGTCAATGTTATATTGATGCATTTGGCCATACAACCAAACCAGATTATCTAAAAGTGCTTGTTTTCGTAACAACACATGTCTTTCCTTGTCAATATACCATTCCTCGCAATCAATACCCAAAGCTAGTGCATGTCCTAATCTATCGCCACCAGTCATCTCGCAGAAATGAATAGCTTCATTAATTGCCCGCAATCCATCAATAGGATCTAAAAAATCCTCACCTACATGAAATGTAATTCTATGTCTGGGAAGCGGCAGCTTAAGTGATGCAGCATCGTTTTTACTGCAATGTTGCTTAATACGCCGAAATTGACATGCAAAAACTTCCGGACGACAATCGATTTCCTCGGCACATGCATCTATACCAGTTACTCTTGCGAACAAATCGCTTCTACGCTCCATAGCATCAATAACAGCGGTAGCTTTGGTTTTTACATCTTCTCTTTTAATATAATTTCGTGGCTTAGTATTTTCCAAATACTCATTATCAGAGATTGGTTGATTCTTTTTGGGGAAATGAATTACATAATGCATTTTCTGAGCTGCATTCTGCTCAATTCTTGCTGCAAGCAATTCGTCTAGTTTAGAATGAGTAATAAAGTTGGATTGGGACGCATAGTTATACATACGCTCAATTTTTTCTATCATCGCATCAGCATTATTGCCAGGACTTAGTCTCCCTTCAAAAGAAACGATTTGAGGATTGGCTAAAACAACCTGTTCAGCAATCTTTATGCGCAAGGCATCATAGTCCGACAATTGTGGATTCTTAAAAAGAATATCTTTGCGTGTCTCATATTTAGAGAAATTACTAAATCCTACGCGACGATTTACCTGAACTAATTCTCCGCGAATACGACAATAGATCAACAAATATGCATATGCAAGATCCAAATCTTCAGAAATCAAAGGATCAAATGTAAATACCGCCCTGAACAAATGATATAAAAATCTTTGTTCACCAGACAAAGGGCGATATAAACGTCGTTCATAATTGCGGATTGCTATAGAAGAATAATTAAAATAATCATCATCGTCCATAGGTGGTAAAGGCTCGTTTCTAATAGCATAATCTGGCACAAATCCATCTTTGAATTCTGATACACATTCAGTAGCCAAAGCATATGCTCTTTGTTCAAGATCCGTTGCATACTGATGGCATTCCTCATCAGAAGTAACGAGCAATCGTTCTCTCAGCCAGTTTCTATAATCACTTATTGTATTATCATCCTTCCAAATTCCTGTCAATTTGCAATATAGATAATAACGTATACATGCCGCCTTGAAGGTAAGTACATAAGATGACTGTGGTGGCTCACTAGAATCTAATCTTATTGTATCTAGTGGGTCGCTATCAATACCCAAATTATCGAAATCCACCTTCCGATTTGCAGAGTAATGATTCATCAAACATATCCAAGAAAAAGCGAATGAATCAACAGAACCGCCAATATGAAAATGGTTCTCAGCAATACCCTTATCCAATATATGATGCAAGCGAACATTGTCGGTACGAACAACAAGAGGCCAAGAAAACACCTCTCTACTATTTTTTCCTCTTTTTTTATCGGACATTGCTAAGAATGCTGCAATAAAAATCATTGGATCTATTGTATGAGTCAATTCACGAAAACGCAACAAATACTTGTATTTACACAAGCATTCCTCTCTACAATCAAGAATAAGATAATCGTCAACAGCATTAGCCACTATACCAAAAACGCCGTATGATTGATTATCCATCATAATATCATGAAATTCTTGATTTTTATTGAAAAACTCATAGACATAATCTGCCTCCAAAGCAGAATAATGATTAAAATCATTCTGGAGAGCAGTATTAAATGTTAACCTATGAGGCTTTATACTTAAAGGTTGGTTCTCGACCGAACTTGTTAGCCAATGCTTAATCACGGTTTCTGGTTGGATACGGCGAAATAAAACATGAAGTGCATTCTCAGTAATCATAATTATTAAATATTCTCATTTCTTTCGTCACCATCTTGAGTATCTGGATCGGACGAAAAATCGTTTTTGGATGAATCATCTTTAACATCTAGTTGTTCGTCTTGGATTAAACATTCGTTTTTTAGTTGGTTGAATAGCCCCATCGCATCTAGCAAATCATAGATATGCTTAATATAATACTTGAAATTATCCTGATTCATAACTGCATTTTTAGCAGGTTCTACAAACGAAATCGACGGTACAATCTTAGAAATATCCAATTTTTGTGCAAATGTAATCAAATTGTTTATCCCTTCACAATCGTACTTGGGATCAGATTTTAAGAAATCAAATAGATCACGAGTAAGTTTTTCATTTGAAATCGATAGTTTAGCAATTATCTTGTTGATTTCTTCTATAGACGATGTAATAGTTTTGTAAAATTTTTCTGGTATATAGGCAGGCTGAATACGAACTGAATACTGTTGCGGATTGCCCAATCTAACTATTCCCAAAAGCAATTTACTTGCACTATCATTTTCATTACCTCGTATTGCCTCATGAATGACCTCATAATATCTATACAAAAAATCAAATGAATAAAACGGAAGCGCAATTATGTTCTTGTTTTGCCATTCAACAATCGCATTATTTACCACCCTCGTTCTATAAGTCAAAAGATTGGTATAAATTGCAAATAGATTGCAGTGAGTTATTTCTCGACTCTCATTTTGAGCAACACCTTTTGCTATTGATTCCATTCGATAATAGGGTCGTCCGCCGTCTCTCACCAAACGCCAGTTTTCTGAAAATTCATGATCGCCATTCTTATATACTGATGATAAATTTGCGAGTTGTTCACCAATTTCATTCTTTAATTCTTCAGCATAAATATACCACCCCATATTAGGTAAAAAATTTTTAGTGTAATCAGGATTCACAAACAAACCTCCTACCGCACACCGAAAATCATTGGTGATACCGACAGTGTAACTATCGACTCCGTTAGATGTTTCAAATGAACCTTCATCACCTTGGATTTTGACTCTCTTCGTTCCGTTAACAAAGAATTCCTCCGTCATACGAATACTCCATAGTGTTCGTATGACCTCAACCAAATAACGTATATAAGTGCATTTTGAGCGTGTATCTATCATACCTAATACATACATAACATCACCAACGCTAATTGAATCAGGATATCTTACAGCGGCATACAGTATATTATGATACAAAGATTTGTTATTCTTTTTTGAACAAAAATGTTTTTTTCTATTATTTGCCAAAGGACCATAGTCAATATCTCTTTTTTCGCTTAAGATTTGACAGTAAATATCGCTCTTGTCTTCAATTTGGTGAATACTATACAAAATATCGCTTACGATCAGAGCATTCATACGACTTACGGGTATACCACGTATTTGATGGATAATTTTCTCTAGAACGCTAGCCATATTGATCTCGCTACTCGTACTCATATTCGGAGCGCCATAAGAACCTATGTTGGTAGCAACATATTGACCAAATACTTCGAGATTGCGTCTAAGTTTTTCTCTAAGTTCGTCTTTGTCACCGGGACATATGTCTGCAAATTCTTTATATTCTCTTATGTTGTTTTCATCATCATAGGCAATATCCGGCATATTGCGTAAGAAATCAACCATATGACATAGCGATCGTAAATTTCGTGGAATAAGAAGATGATCCCCTTCCCTATTACAAACAAGAAGAAGCATGGTCTTGCGCCAAATCAAATGCAAAACAGCGTCTCTAACGGAAGGGATTGTTGGAATCCCCCACTTGTTCCATAATTCTCGTTCTCTGTTGTTATCGCCATTTGCAGTTTCGTCATCAAGAAAAAATCCACTTTGCCAATCTGTCAATTGTTGAGCACTCAAAACAGGAGTATGATGCCGACGATTAGCAGGAAATAATTTTTCTAAATATCTGTACGATAAATCTTTAGCCAATAGTATATGGGAATTATCCTTACCAGATATATTCAAAGAGTTCTTTATGGAAGCATACATAACAGCATTCAACAAACCATTATCGATGGATACCAATACAATTACTTTAGGAATCGACAAATATTTGCGAATCTCTTCCATAATGGGATATGCATTGCCAATGCCCATATCCAAGTCATCAATAGAAATAATCAAATAAGAATTACGAGAAGCATCTGTATTCTTAGAACTTACTATTGCAAGATAAGATTGCACAAGATTACATACACTTTCACGCATATTTCCTACACGTTCCGTATCCTTTAAGAGTTTATCACCAGTTTTAAACCACTCATCGCTGTGTCTAACCATAACAGCAACTTCGTTCACTTCCTTAGCACAACTAATAAAATTTTGCTTTTGCTCATAATTTAGATTTGCTTGAAATTTTCTGTATTCTTTACACATAGCAGCAGACATACGTCCGATTATTGATTCATCTTTACTTATTTGCGACGAATCAATGGTGGGGATAGTAAAAAATTGAGTATTTTTTAAATCATCTATAACTTGAGGATTGCTTATCCATTTTGAACCATCTCCATTACGAGGAAACGTTTCCAAAAAAGATCTAAAACTGTGCATAGCGGAACTCTTTCCCGTTCCTCGACCGCCAACAAAGGCAATCGTCGTATTGATTCCTAAATCATCGTAACGATTTTCAACCACTTTTTTGTTTTGTTGAATAATCGCAGAAACATTATCCGCTGCCCCTTTATACATATCTATAAATATAGAATTGGTTAAATCAGAGTCAACATTAACATCATATTGTGGCGGATTTGGGATAATCAACTTTGTTCTACCTGACATAATAAACTTCGGTAATAGATATATGCAAGATATATCGTCACCTACCTCCTTGGTGCAAAATACTATCATATACATTATAGCCTTATTTTGTTTAAAAGTCAATAGCTTTATAATTTATTTTACATTACAGTGCCTTAGTTAGTATTAATATACATACATAGCATTATTATAACATATACTTTTTCAATGCTTCCGTATAAAAAAACTGAGCCCTAAGTTAAAGGGCTCAGCAGCATTAGTATTTTGCGTTCCACAGAAAAAGACAAGTATCTTACCAAATAGTTTTCTATATTTTATAAACAATATCTGTTCGCTTAAATTATATATCAGCGATCCAAATCAATATCTGGAAATGCCATCAACAGGTCTCTAAATAGCAACCGGCTTCTATACTCGAATTGATAACGTTCTATATCGTTTTGTAATTCATTGTATTTTTTGTAAAGATAGTACAATTGGCGAGGAAAGGCATACGTTTCAAATGCGGATAGCTGTTTTCCCCAATTCGATATCAAGCAACTTAATTCTTTGTCCTGACTGTGAATCGAATACTCTTCTGCACATAAGGCTCTTTCAAAAACCGAGTACCATTCATTGCTTGGCACAGACATAATAGTTTGATAAGCTACTATGTACTCCTTTAAGTTTTTCAAATGTTCAGAAAAAGATTCCGTAATTGCTACTTCATGGCTAAATTGGTTGATTATCTCGTTACAACATCTATTCCAGCATTCTATGGTATTTAAATACGGTGAAGACTCATTGTATGACTGCTGCTTCAATGTTGTGCTTAACATTCTGTCACATAATTCATCCCAATTTACTTCTCCCCATGTTTGATATCCCATATATTCTTTCATATACAATAAACGAGTAACAAACCCAAATCTCAGCACGGTTGAATCTGCAACCCACTGTGCGCTACATTCAGCAAATGCTGGTTCATTGGCAAGGAGTTCTATATATTCCTTCAATCCCATATTTAACATAAGGCACATAGAAATATCGGAACGTATTTCTCTCAAAGCAAATGAATATGTCGCAATATAGCTTGTTGCGTCTTGATCCCAACTATTCAGACACTCTTGTTTCCATTGCATCTGTTGAATAATAGTTTCTAAGTCTCGATCAAATGAATTCGAGTTGTGAACATCCTCGATTGCTTTCATGCATATTCCTTCAAAATCTAAGACTTTAATTAAGTCATGCATAATTGCGTTATATTTCATAGTGTCACGATAATCTTCAACTTTTTGGATATCAACCTGCGAATGAACTTTTCCTTCGTAAACATAATCATTTCGAATGTCGATTAAATCTTGTCTATAATTATCAATGATTTCTGCTATTCTTTGTACAATCGTCTCGTATTGAGTACGCCTTTCCTCTGTCATTTCAACATAAAGCGGATTCATTATGGTGTATATTGCTAAATGCAATATTTTTTCATTACGCTCTTTTCGTCCTCTTGGAGGAATATAATGAAAAAATTCGTGAATATAAGCTGGGAAATAAGACCACAAATTAAACCGATTCTTGCGCGGAATTGATAAGAATCCATAACAATAGTCAGGCGATAAATGTGAGGGATAGTAAGATGTAACCTCATTATATCTAGTTCCAATGTAAGGAACAAATCCAAAAAAATTAGAATATATTCCTTGTCTCTTTATTATTTCTTCTTTAGCAACCGATTCTTTACTTAAAACATCATCAACCGAAGCAATTTCTTGCATAGTTCTACCAACTAAAGAAGATAGTAATGTTTTAGTTACAAAAAACAATGACCATATTTGATCCGAATATGGACTCGAGGCTTGAGCCTGATCAAGAAATATATCGAAGCTGTTCTTGCGTACTTCATATGCTTGAGACAGATCCAACACACTTTCTTCGGATTCAAACTTTAAATCGCCTGACTCATAAATCCATCTCGCAGAGGTTTCATCCAAAATAGTACGTAGCAAAAGAGCATCAAGCATTATCATATACATTCGGCGATCATTACTACCTACATTGAGCGTCGCCATTTTTTTGAGTAGTTTTGCATACTCGTTGTAATTGGAATTCCGAACAAACAGGTAATTACTTTCAAATCTTTTTTTTATACTTTTACATTTGGTTTCAATCAAATCCGTTGGAGAATCCAATAAAGTAGTTGGCTTAAGCCCTTCAATAAAAGCGGTAAATATTGCATTAACATTGTGGTACATATATTCATAGTCATACTTTCCGCTTGGGTATATGAGACATATATCACCAAATGATAAGTTCTTCATCACCACAAAGCTTTTTGTTTCGTTATCCTTTAAAGAATCCCGCATACGACTTTCGATTTCCTCGATAACATAATCATATTCTTTGGATATTTGTTCCATAACGGCATCCATCTTCATGTCATTCGACATATCGATTCTACTAATCAAATACTCTCTCAAATGACAAGGATAAGACAAAAAAAGGCAATCCCAAGACTTTTCTTCGGGAATAATTGATCCTTCTAATATCAAATATGATAAATCTTTTGAAAGGTAAGATGTTTCATCAACATTAACTTTATCGAAAACTTCTCCCATGCAATGTGATAGACTAATATCATGTAAAACAGCTTGAAGAGTCATTGTTTCCTGGCTGTTTTGAATGTTCGGTGTGTCTATACCGATTTTTATATTTGATTCAATTGGTATATAGTAAACTGATTTTTCCATATCTCCTCCGATAGAAATACCCGCAAGCTTAATGGTGATTATTGATAGGGTTCACCATATCGAAACAATCTCCTAAAAGCTGCGGGATTATTTATTCGTATTTTGCTCGTTTTTTCGCACATAAAGATATGCGTCCGGCTTCATCAAATCGGCTTCTTTTTCGCGAAAAAGAATTCTCATAGATACGGAAGTATCTGCCTTCACGGAGACCACGTGCAGTCATGATATTGTACCAATCACGGAAAAAAAAGATGTGTGAATCTCGTCTTTCACGAGCTCTAACATTACTTGTCTCCTCCAAGCCGGAACTATCGCTCGCAAAAGAATCTAGAATGTCATCACACTGACCGGCACCTATTTTATTCATGATATAAATCTCCTTTCTTGCGCGTAAAACAATCCGTCATCTGCTCGTGATTTCACAACGCAACCGTTTCTATGACTGTTACAGTCGATCAGAGGATTGCATACAACGCCCACATCAACGAATCGTATAAATGTACGCACATTACTATTATATCACACATTGTGCGTTTTTGCAATAGATTTTATTAATTTTTTTATTCAAATGAAGCTTTTTGATATAAAAAATACCTGACTAAAACGTCAGTACTCTATATTATATTAATTTATCGTAGTTATACACCCTTTGTAATGCCATTTAGCAATCTGCTTAGAAAGGATTAGATATGAATATATATCTCAATCATCTTCATCGTATGCCCTTAACTTCATAAAACTCTTTCTCTATCCAAACATATTCGACAGATCACAAATTAATTACACTTTCATCTTGTAAATATGGTATTTTATTCGATCGGAAGCCTCCTTGTGCTTAAGTTATCATTAACACGCATGCATTACCTCTCGTCTGAGAAAAATCTCATTTGGCTTTTATTATTCTCCTCTTCAGACAAATCTATAGCATCCACCATCTCATTCTCCCTCTTATCAAGATTAAGTTCCGCATTAAGCTCATCAAGCCTCCTGCACTTCTCCTCAAGAAGAGCCTCATCCGGAAAAGGCTTTGCGATCTGCGCTTTAGCATTCTCAACTTGCTTATGCAGTTCAGAAAGTTCAGCTTCCAAAGAAAGCTTTCTTGTGCCCAACTTCTCAATAGCGTTATCAAGTCGGATAATAATACCGCTTGCATCTTTTCCAAGAGGAACTGTGTAAGTCAGCTCTCCGCGCAGCTTAATATAGAATTCACGTTCAAAACTGTCAAATCCTATATCGGTATCAAAACCGCGATAGCTTCCGAGTTTCCTCGGTTCCTGATTTGTGATACGACTGCAAATATCAAGAATGGCATTGCCGGCATCCGCCTTTTCGGTATAAGTTACGCCCATAATGACCATCGGGGAGAAACCGTTCTCACCCGGGAATGTGTTTTTCTTTGCCGTTTCTATATCCGTTTCAAGACCTTTTATGCGTGATTCCGTGTCAGCAATTTCTGAAGGATACTTGCGAATAAGTGCAGTTTCAAGAGAATATCGCTGACTTAAGTGAGATGCTTTTTGAAGTTTAAGCTTTGCAACATCGGCATCAAGCTGCATTTTTTCCATTATTAAAGGATTGCCGCTTGCAAGAGCCTTTATTTCTGCATAAGAAAGAGCGGTTTCGTCAACATCCTCTGCGCTTCGCACGGGAGATTTTGAAGTCATAATCTGAGAGATAAACTTCTGCTTTGATTCCAAAAGCTGATAAGAATAAGCATCAAACGTGCCCTCCGTAACATAACGGTAAATATCGACCTCGGGGTTCGTATTAAGCTGTCGAACGATTCTTCCCGCTCTCTGTTCAAGGTCTGATGGTCTCCACGGCACATCAAGATCATGAAGCGCAATTAGTCTTTCCTGCACGTTTGTACCCGCACCCATCTTCGTAGTCGATCCAATAAGTACTCGGACATGTCCTCTGCGTACCTTTGCAAATAATTCTTTCTTTTTGGTATCTGTATCTGCATTGTGAATGAAAGCAATCTCTTCGGATGAAATACCGCGTGCAATAAGCTTGTTGCGAATATCGTCGTAAACGTTGAAGTTGCCGTCATTCTTTGGTGTGGAAAGATCGCAGAAAATAAGCTGCGCTGATCTCTTTTCAGCAGTTCTCTCCCAAATTTCGTAGACGTTCTGTACGCATCTGTTAACCTTACTGCCCTCGAAATCGGGGAACGTAGGATTGAGAAGTCGCTGATCAAGTGCCGCTTTTCGTCCGTCATTGGTGACAAGAAGCATATTATCCTTGTCCGATTCAACCATTCCGTTGTGGATCTTCTCTGCTCTTTCTGCAAAAGATTCTACGAGTTGCTTCTGAATATCGCTCGGCTCAACCTTTACTATATGATAATTTGCCTTAGGTACGGGCAGATTTAGCATATCCGAGGTCTGAATATCTGCAGCTTGCTTGAACATTGAGATAAGCTCGGGAATGTTGTTAAATCGCGCAAATCGAGTCTTTGCTCTGTATCCCGAACCCTCAGGTGCAAGCTCTATGGCTGTTACAGTCTCTCCGTAAGTCGATGCCCAAGCATCAAAATGAAGCAGATCGTTATGCTGCAGAACATCATACTGCAAGTATTTTTGCAGCGTGTAAAACTCAACCATCGTGTTTGAGATAGGAGTACCCGTTGCAAAAACTATTCCTTTGTAACCCGTTATCTCATCAAGATAGCGACATTTCATATAAAGGTCTGAAGACTTCTGCGCCTCTGTCTGTGAAATACCGGCTACGTTACGCATCTTGGAATGTGCCGCAAGATTCTTGTAGTAATGAGCTTCATCAATAAACAGACGGTCAACTCCAAGCTCTTCAAAGGTAACAACATCATCCTTCCTTGATTGATCATTCAGCTTCTTGAGTTTGGCTTCGATCTGCTTTCTCGTCTTTTCAAAGCGTTTAACTGTAATATGCTCTCCGCGTTCCGCCTTGAGCTTTGAGATACTGTATAAAATCTCCTCTTGTTCCTTTTCAAGAGTTCTGATCTGTCGCTCAACCGACACGGGTATTTTCTCAAACTGTGAATGACCTATAATAACCGCGTCGTAATCACCCGTAGCAATTCTTGCGCAAAACTTCTTACGGTTCTTTGTTTCAAAATCCTTCTTTGTGGCTACAAGGATATTTGCTGACGGATAGAGCTGCAAGTATTCACTTGCCCACTGCTCAATAAGATGATTTGGAACAACGAACATACTCTTATTACAAAGTCCGAGTCGCTTGCTTTCCTGAGCAGCGGCAACCATTGTAAAGGTCTTTCCGGCGCCTACAACGTGCGCAAGCAGGCTGTTTCCGCCGTACATAATTCTCGCCACGGCATCTATTTGATGCTTGCGTAGCGTAATCTCGGGGCTCATACCAAAGAATTTAATGTGGCTACCGTCGAACTCTCGCGGACGAATAGAATTGAATTTCTCGTTATATAGTTTGCATAAACGTTCTCTTCTTTCGGGATCGGTCCATATCCATTCTTCAAATGCACGTCTGATCTGCTCTTGCTTTCCTTGCGCAATAGCAGTTTCTTTTTTGTTCAGCACAGCCTTTACATTGCCGTGTCCGTCGTCAACATAATCGTTGATCTGCACGTTTTTGAGATTAAGAGTCTGCTCAATAATCTCATAGGCATTGATTCTGTTTGTTCCATATACACTATTGGCTTTGACATTACCCGAGTCAAACGACTTTTCTGTTACCAACCACTCCGCAAGTTGCGGAATGAATTTTACGTGGATATGACGCTTACCGTAGTAGGAAGTACCGAGAAGTTCATACATAAACTCTTCCACATCTTCCTGCGGTACCCACGTTGTACCGAGCTGAACACTTATTTCTGTAGGCGTAAGATCGGTAGGCTGCACTCTTTCAAGCGATTCAACATTTATAGTAAATGACTCGGGATTTATCTTTGCGCTGCTCTCAGCAATACGCAATTTTTCTCTTACGTTACCCGACAGATATTCATCTGCAGGTAAGTATTTTGCTTCGTTCTTTCCTTCTTCTTCGTAAAGAGGATTCAGAAAAATAACACCCTTGAGATCTTCATAAAGCTCTTCCTCGCTTTTTCCTGTCAGTTGCTCCATATATTCAATGTCTACACGAGCACGTTCGCCGATAGATACAGCCAACGCTTCGCTTGCAGTATCGACCTTTTCTATCGTTACCTGCGGCTTTATTGTCCGCTTGGTAAACATATCTGCTTTTGCTTTGAGCTCCTTGTTTTCATCAAGAATCTCAAGCGAACATAAGAGGAAATATGAGTTATCGTCGCTGAATGCTATTGAATTTCCTCGGCTGTTGATCAGACCGTACTTCTTCGTGAAAGCATCGTACAGACGGTTAAGCTTGTCCTGAAGCCGTTTTATTTCATATTCCGGATAATCTTCAACCTGCGCGTCAATAAGCTCTCGCACGGCATCACGGATGCCTATAAGCCCCTTGATACGGTTCTCTCCCGTAAGTGAGGTTTCAACCGGAGACATAATGCTGTTCTGTCTGTAATAAACCTTTCCGTCAACAACGGTAAAGGAATAGTTTTTCACATTCGGATCAGCAGGCAAAACATCCGTACCGTCATTTTCTTCTGTCAGTTCTTCCGTAGCTATATCGCTTATCTCGGCGTGAATATTGTCTACGGCTTCTTCGAGAAGTTCTCCAAGCTCTTCTCCTTCATACGCTCTGCAAGTAGGCTCAGGACCGAAAGGACCGCTTCGCATCTGCATTTCGCCCATTATCATATCGGGGTTGTCCACGAAATAACGATTCATAACTATTCCGTTTTCATCCTTGCTGAGATGAACCCACTCGGGCTCTGCCTCGATGAGACGGTCTCGCTTTTGGAGAAAGATAATGTCGGCCATAACTCTTGTTCCCGCACCGCTGAAGGCATTGTCGGGAAGTCTTATAGCACCGAGAAGGTCGGCTCTCTGTGCGATATATTTACGCACACTCGGATTCTCTTTGTCGAGAGTTCCGCTGCTTGTAACGAAAGCAATGACACCACCGGGTCGAACTTTATCTATTGTTTTGGCAAAGAAATAGTCGTGGATTAGGAAATTATACTTGTCGTATTTTTTATCGAGAACCTTGAATTGCTCGAAAGGTATGTTACCTATTGCAACGTCAAAGAAACTGTCGGGGAAAAGTGTATTCTCATATCCGTCGATCGTAATGCTGTTCTTCTGATAAAGCTGACGAGCAATTCGTCCCGAAATACTGTCAAGCTCTACACCGTAAACCTTGGCATCCATTCCCTCGGGAATAAGACCCATAAAATTTCCGACACCGCAAGAGGGTTCAAGAACGTTTCCTCGCTTGAATCCCATATTCTCAAGAGCCTTATACATCGCCTTAATAATAACCGGAGGTGTATAAAATGCCGTCAAGGTCGATTCCTTGGCGGCTTTGTATTCTTCCTCGGATAGCTCGCCGGAAAGCTCTTTGAACTCCGCTTGCCAATTATCCTTTGTCTCATCAAAAGCATCTGCAAGTCCTCCCCAACCCGAATACTGAGCAAGAACTTCCTGCTCCTGCGGAGTTGCCAAGCGTTCTTCAAGCTCAAGAGTGTGCAGAAGCTTTATAGCTTCTATGTTCTTTTTGAACTTCTCTTTCGCACCGCCGGTCCCTATCGCGTTATCGGTAATACGGTAATTATGCTTCTCACTATCGGGGATATCCGGATGTGAGTTATATACGGGAAGCGTCACTTTTGGTTTGGGAGCTTCAACGAATTCCGGAAAACTGTTGCCGGAAGTATCTGTGGCTTTCAGTTCCTCCGATATCTCATCAGCTTTGTTTTCGCTTTTAGGTTCTTGTTTGTTGGGAGTAAGATCATCGTCTGTTTCGGCAATAACTACCTTGTATCCTTTATCAAGAAGGATTTTAAGATACTTGTCGAGCGCGTGATAAGGAAGACCGCACATAGGAATTCTTGCTGGTCTTTCCGGCACTGATCTTCCCGTAAGTGTAAGTTCAAGGGCATCGGAAGCTTCAACTGCATCCTGATCGAATATTTCGTAGAAATCTCCAACTCTTATAAGAGCCAGGCTGCCGGGGAATTGAGCCTTGGTTTGCGTGTATCTCTCCCAAATATCCGTACTCATCGGGATAGATATTCTCTCAGCACCGCTTGTAACGCTCTCTTCTTCGGGATCATCTTCCCCGTTCATCAGAGATTCAAAGATATCCTCGATCATTTGATCACTCTTAATTTGAGGTAGGAGTTTTTCAATCTCACGTTTACAAGAGTCAAAGCTATCAAGATATCTGTTTGGATCTCTGTGACGTCTCATATCCACGAGGCTATCGTCTTCGATATACGACTCAAGACCCGACACATATCCCAAGACATTCGGGATAGTGGTCTTCTTTAGCAGCTTCTCGGGGATTCGTTTTGCCTGTTCAAGACACCATTGATAAATCTCGTTGGATTGGTATATCTCAAGGCTTTTCCTTGCAGCCTCACGGATTTCATCAGCTCTTGCAACATAATTTTGCGGAACCTCGGGAGGAAGTTCGCGATCCATGATTTCCGGAAGATTCTCTCCACCGGTCATTTCAATGATCTGTTGACGGTAATAAATAATATGATTTCTGATCAAATTCATATTAACGCCATCTTCCCAGAAAGGATCAGAGCCACCCTCTGTGTTGTAATGATTCCACGCTTTGTATTCATTTTCAATCATTTCAACAATTGAATCAACTGTTGGCGTGCTCTGCTTGCTTTTACGAACATTCTTTGGCGGAGCTTTCTTTGGTATCTCCTGCTTATATTCAACCCTTGGTGGCTTAGGTTCTTTTAACAGATCATCATTGAGAGGATTTTCGCGGATTCTCTTCATAAAGGTCTCAAAATCCATCTCAAGAGGAAAGATCGAACCGTCGAAAAGTTCGACCTTTTCGGAAGATATTGATACAATATCGTACTCATCTTTGCCGATGTGAACACTCACACCAAGCTGAAGATTGTACTCTGTTTCCGGCATTTCCTCAACTATGGGCTCACTTACCTCTTTGACAGGTTCCTCCATTACCGCTTGCTTCTCGGGGGCAAACGGTGTTTTCTTTCGGTAAGGAGAGCCCGGAAAAAGATTATATTTACCTTCGGAATAAGACTTGACGATATTAAGCAAATTCTTGTCTCTATCGTAGTTTTCCGTTCCTGGGCTCACAGTTTCAAAAGCCTCTTGCATCATATCTATGATCTCAAGCAAGCGTTCTTTACTTGTGATCTGCTTGGCAATATCCTTGACCGCTACCCAAAAATCCGTTGTGGTATTCACATCATAAGGATAGCGCACATCAAGCATCTTGTCATTATAGAAATTCTTGATTTTCCAAGCAACATCCTCACGCTCATAGTTATCCATTTCGGCTTTGTCCTTGTCAGACAAATATACACCTTTGCGGATAAGCTCATCTACACGCTGTGCTACCTGTGGCCATTTTAAATGCATACCCGTATTTCTATTACCAAGTCCTCCATAGATTACCCAACCTTTGGAGTTATGGTCATCATTGAATCTACCGCCGCCCGAACCTCCAATTCCGAAATGATCTTGGAGAAACTTTGCTCTCTTGGTTTTGTCCTTTTCCCTTAAAAAGAAAGAGTAAAACTTAAGCTTGGTATCCGTTCCTCGGTCAATCAAGGCACTATCGAATTTGTCTTGAGTTGTAAACTGTTTTGGTGGCAGTATATATGGGTCTGCTTCGGGAAAGTCAATCGGCTCTCTCAGGTGCATTTCCAAAAAGTCAATATACTGATCTGCTGTTTCCCGAAGGCGATAGCGCGGAGGATATTCCTTAAGCAAAGGAATTCTCGCTTTCAGTTCTCTTACCTGGTAAGCACCTATTTCCGGGTCATCCATATTCTTAGCAAATAATTCTCTTGCCTCGTAATACATCAATGACTTTTTGAGCCAAAACTTTTGATCATCGGGAATCTCGCCAAACACATCACCAAGCAAGGTGCGAACCTTATCTGAGATAAGATTGCTCCACACCTCTTTGGCTTTTTCGGCTTCGTCTTTCGACAGATATTGCCCCAAATTCATCAGTTCTCTGACTCTCTTATCTACAACCTCCCAAGGTATCAGCACAGAACTGTATTCAGATACTCTGTCACCTGTCGAAATGCGAATACCGTCGTCATCCCATTTTGCAGAATAGTTCTTACCGTTAACGGTGATGCCGACGTTATCGCTTTGGTACTCTCGGCGCAGATATGGAATCGTTTCTTCACTGCCTTTCGCTCTGCGATAATACTCATAAATGCGCTGATTGCTGCATCGGGTACATCCGCCGAGCCGCAACAAGTCATCGATAACTTCTTGTGGGACAAGCATTTGTCTTAACGAGTTATCCATCTTGAGGGATTCAGCTTCTATCTCGGTCAGCTCATCCGGAACAGATGCATCAAAAAGAGATAACTGCTGACCTTCTTTGACTTCCGGTTGGTCAAGATAATTTTCGTCGGAGATGAGTGCTTCAATAAGCTGTGTGACAAATGCCCAATCCATTCTCATTTCAGCAGTTCTCGACGGAAAATTGCCGAGATAAAGAAGCAGACCATCGTCATCGGCTCTGTAGCCGAGATGTTCTTCCGTTCCTTGCTTGTAAAACTCAGCAAACAGTAAGGGCGGGTATGCACTCTTTACATACTCCGACTTTTCAGCTTCGTTTTTATTTGAAGATAAAAAAGACACGATTTCTTCCTTGCTGTGCCGCAAGTAGTCACCGTGTCTTAATATTTGGATGAGATCTTCGGGATCGTCAATCTGCGGAAGAGTGTTGTCGCTTATGCGTAGATTAGGGACGTCAACACTTCTTCCTCTGCTGAGACTTTGATCGAGTTCATCATCTGAACCCACTTCATCTGATTCTCCGACTTCATCTGCTCCGTCACTCCAAGGTTCTGTGCCATCCGGGATATGATCTCTGAGATCTGTGCTTTCGCTGTCTCGTCGATCTCGTGCAGATAGCTGTTCAGTCTGCCCTCGGTCAGTATCGTCGTGTACGTTCCCTTCCGGTGCTGCTTCATAAAGCTCAACCTCATCTGTCCGTACTTCCCGATTGAGTAATTCGTCTGCACGGGCAGTTCGAGATTCGGGATCCTTACGCCGTCCTGCATCCTGTAAGTCAACGTCATTGGTTTTACCTCCGTTTGCATTTATTAATTCTTTGGTATCATTATACCCTATTTCTTTTTCAGCGTCAAATGTGCGATTAACACTTTTAATGATTCTCTCTACACTCTTGACAGTTCTTTCGATCTCACGTAAACAGATCTCGGTTATGTCGCTTGTGGCATTACCGAGAATGTTAACGGTAGCGGGCGTATTAAATTCGTGTACCCACGCAAACATTTCATTGTCTACGTAATCATCAGCGGTATAACCGAGACGGGTAAGTACCGAATATGCTACACCTGCTTGTACTGTCGAAAGCAATCTTACACGAAGATTATCTTCATCAAGCTCTTCGAGAAAGCTGTCTTCTGTTGCACAAGACAGTTCATATAGATAATCCGTTATATTATCCGAAGCAAGATTGATTGCGGATAACATAACTGCTTCTGTTATCTTTTTGATCTGCGTCTCTTCATCAAGAAAGCGATTCTGTAGGGCTTCAATAACGTCACCCTCATATTCGGGTTTTAATGACCAGATATCAAAAGGCTTGTTGTCGCGGTGATGGGTGTCACTTACGTCGAAAACGTATTTGAGATAATGCTTATTCCCGCGCCCTTCGATCAGAGCAATACCCGTTGCTCCTCGGTTTACCCAACGACCGAAATGATTGTTCCACAACTGTGTTTCTGCGCAAGCTGTAGCAAACGGACGCTGGGCGTGTATGAGAACCTGATCGGCAAACGGGTATTTATACTGATACGCTGCCGAGTGCAAAAAGGCTCTCCACGCCACCGAGTCCGAGGTGATATCTTTAATCGTCCGCTTATACAGTTCGGTTATCAAGTCAATTTTTCTCGGCATTGTTTATTCTCCTTTTTAGTTTTTAACGGGCGTCTCTTGCAGATACCCGCTCTTTCTTTTCGGTAGGCAGATCCCAACCGTAGACTTCTGCGATTATTCCACCGAGCTTGTCGGTTGCTCGGTCAATATCCTCCTGCGTTGTTTCTCCTTTGCAAAACTTTTCAAGGAAATCATCACGCTCTTCGGATGAAATACCGTCCTTGAACTTGCGATAATACAAATAGTTTCTTCCGTCGTGGTGAATCTGTGTCGAGCACAGATCTCCGTCGCGGTCAACGTACCATTCTGCCATATCGCAATTGGTATAAAGACAATCCGAGATCTTACCCGATTCTATGAGCTTATATCTGTGAACTCTTCCGTTCCATTGACCGATGCTGCCGAACACAATAATGTCGGTATTGCATTGAATGTTGAGATTACACCTCTCATCATCAAGATAATCATTATTGATCTCGTACATTATTTCGGTCAACTTCTGTTCACTATACTCGGGGTACTCTTCCACGAGCCCTTCCCAATCTTTCAAATCAAGATCAATGTCCTGCCAGATGATTCGCTTTTCGGGAAAAGGATATACGTGCGCACCAAGCTTTTCGAGGCGTTCCGCGTACTCGCATATATGGTAAGCTCGACGTCCGATAAGTGCATGAGTTTCATCAAGATACTTACAGACGAAAGCCTTTTTCTCTCCCGAAGGATAGGTCACAATGACTTGCTCACCATCGGGAATACGGAACTTCTCCTGATAATCCGGATAAATAAAACGAATCTCTTTCGGCTTATCTATGGTGGCTCTATCAAGAACGGAGAGTATACCGTATTGGTTCCTGTACACATAGTCACTCATCAGCGTTCCTCCCTTGCATTCTTTTTCCTTATAGATCTTCCGTTGTCATCATAGTTTTTAGGATCGGCACCGGGTACATCCCATCCAAACATAGAACCAACCTTCATAGCTTCCGCTTGCGCGGGAGAGATACCAAGCTCTCGGTTCATTTCATTTGCTGCTATGCTGTTTCCTTGCTTACGAATAGATGTATAGCCGCTTTCGGCAATATCTATACGAATCTCTTCCTGCGTTGTAGGCAAATAAGCGTAGGAATATCTCGGAAGTCCTCTATCCTTGGCGAGCTTGTTCATAAGCATTTCTTTGTCATAGCAAAAGATATAGAATTCGTTGTCACCGGGTGAGGGCTTACAGAGGATATAAAGCGCGTAATCTTGCATAAGAATGCGAAATCCCCATTGCTGAACGTAGGGCGAAGATATTTTGCAATGCGGCTGAGTTCTGCAGTATGCTATCATACTCTCACGGTCAAAAAGAATCCCGCACGGCTGACGCAGCTTTTCTATGATGGCGCCAATGATGACTTTGAATTTTTCATTGTTCAGTTCATCAAAATTATGGGGAAACCAGCAAGAAGAATACTCTCTGCCCCCGCCTCCAAAATCTCCTCGGAAATAGCCTATACATCCAAGTTCTCTTTCTTCATCTTTATTTTTGTAGAAAAGGTCTTTTTCCTCTTTCATTTTGATAGATTCAAGTACCATTCTATCTCCTCCAACCTTTTACTTCCGCTGTAGGGATATAGAAATGTCCACTTTCATCATAGTTTACGGGATTTGACATAGGCGTATCCCAACCGTAGATTACACCATTTTCCATAGCAGCGACTTGCTCAACAGTAAGCCCCAACACCGAATTCTGCTCATTGGCATATTCTCTGTTTTCTACCGTGTTACTGCCATACTGAGGAAAGCTGTCGTATATATCTGCACCGAAACGAATAAGGATCCGTTCTCCGGTATATTTCAGTACACCGTGACAGTATTCGGGAAGTCCCTTGATTTTTGCAAGGCTACTCATAAGTGTCTTACGGTCGTAGCAATATATCGTTACAACACGCGCAGGATTCCAAGGAGTCAGTGAGATATACCAAGCATAGTCCTCTGTCAGTACTCTGAATCCCCAACATTCGCGGTTAAAGGAATAAGGGATGTGGTCGTGCAGCTTATCTCTGCAAAAGCCATTAAGGTCGGGAACAGACCGAAGCATATATTCTGCATCCTCGTTTGTAAGAAATATACTAAGCGACTCAAGCTCATATCGGATCATAGGGAGATTATTATCTCCCGACATAACCATATCCGAGAGTATTAATCTGTCCTCGTCAAAGCTACCTTTAAGCCATCCGATAAATCCCTTCTCCATCTCGCCTTGCTCGGTAAAAAGGCTTTTTTCATCCCACAATGCAAGGCTCTCAAGTTTCATTGATTTCTATCTCCTGAGAGTCGGGAAAAGGAGTCTGCGCCTTGTCCTCCTCAACAAAAAAGGACAGAGTATTTCCTGCCTTGATAGCTTTCTGAAACTCGTTGATACCGCGGATCTCAGACGCAGATATTTTGGGAATACGTATGAGATCTCCGATTCCCATATTCAAGATCTGCTTTTCTGTGGTAAACCCGTTCTGGACGAGCTTCGACAGTATTTTCAGATTAGAGCTGTTAAGGTCTGCCATATTATCGCTCCTCTCTGTTAGGTTTAGTTGTTTCCCGAGGCGTATAAGTCATCGCAACGATTTTATTATTACTCATAAAGAAACGCTCGGGATTAAGATATTTATTTTTGTAGCGTTCGATCTGCTCATCGGAAAGGCTGCCAAAGCTTTCACCGGAACAGTCACAGATAAAAAACGGACCGCATATGATGTCCAGTATCTCACCGTTTTCATCATATACGGCGCGGTTAGCGGGCATTCCGTTAATTTTGCCTTCATCGTTGCAAACAATTCCAACCGCCTCTTCAAAAGGATAGAACGGCTCTATATCACCGCCGACAGCTTTTTGCATATCCTCCAATTCTGTTCCGAGTTCTATAACTCTTGCAGTTTTATACGGTTCTACGTAAACAACTCTTATTGTATCTTTGTTTTCCATAGATAAAAATCACCTCACTTCATAGTTCTTTTCTTTTGGGACTTTTTCTTTTACGGTCTCAAGCATTTGCTTTGCAAATTCGGGAAGTTTGTTTTCGGGAACAATTCCCATTACATCGGGACGCTCTATTCTGCACTTTTCTCCGGTGTAAAGATTCCATCCGTAGCACGCTCTGCCACGTGAATTAGCTTCAACACCGAAACCACTATAAACAAAGTATAGTTGGTGTGAAATATCACGGTATCCGTGCATAAGTGAACTTTCTTTAACCGCCACCACCCTTCCTCTTATGCTCTGATCCCACGAAACCACTTCTACATCCTTTTCCTTCAAACAAGAAGGATCCTGTACTCCAACTATTGAAGCTCTGCGTTCCTCAAGCATTTTTGCACACTCACTAATCTTGTTAGCATAAGCGCAAAGTGCTTCGGGATAATTATCAAAGCAATGGAGCGTTTCGCAGATAGGGAACATACGCCCCTCGGATTCATAAACACACATCATATACGGATATTCTCTTCTATGATCTTCGGCAATACCGAAGCATACGCGATCATGTCCTATCCAGATATATGTCTGAATAATATATCCGCTTATTATCTCTTTGTCTTCCATATTCTCTCCTTAGCTCTGATACCAATCGTCATATATAGTTCCGTCTATAACGACCTTTACGTTTCTGACAGCCGAGATCATACCTGCAGGAGTCCAGATATGTGTCGCAGTTGCGGATACTACATAATCTCCATCCTCAACGTATACGGGAATGAAGTGTACTCTTGCATTACCGTCAGCATCGGGATTTGCAACGAACTGATAATTGCCATTTACCTGCTCAAGCGTTCTATACTTATAACTTGCAGTATTGTATGAAAACTCGGGGAACGCTGCATAAACGTACTGTGCCTCGGTATATGCATTTGAGGAAGGCATACTACACCCGTACTTCGCCGTAAGATTCGGGTTCCATGAGAAAGTCACTCCGTAACCAGACTTAATTTTCCAAGTGTTGCCCACCTTTTCTGCGGTAAGACAAGCAGAACTCGGAAGCAGATTAGGATCTGCCGCAGAGACGCTTACGCCGTACTGTTTCAATACGATTGCTCCGTTTTCATATACCCACATATTCCAAGTAGCACTCCCCGCCTTTGCGTTCGGAGCTGTAATGGAGGAGTTATAGCTTGAAGGAGCACTCGACTCAAATCGAGTGTTTGGAGTCTGCGAACTGCCAATACTCTGTGCGAGAACTGCAAATTCCGTGGAGTTATTCGCTACGTTGGTTTCTTTATTTGCCTTTGCTGCATTAATAGTTCCTTTGCAGAAATAGGTAGTACCCGCACTTCCTTCGGGTACTTTCCACTTGAAATATACAAGATTCCTACCGCCTGCAGGTATGACCACGTTGCTCCAAGTCTGCTGACTAACTACACTCATAGAGTTGCCTTGCATAGAGTAAACTACGAAATCAAAGGAAACACCGTCGCTCGGAATAATGTCATCAGATGCTTCGTTTACAGCGTAGAAGCTCGTTACTACTTCAAATCCTTCAATGTATTCGCCAATAACGGCGATACCTTCTGATGAAGTCTCAAGAAGTTTCTTGACATTAAAGGATGCGGAAACAGAGTTATTACCCGTTCTTGTTTCGTTTGAATGATCTGCCCAATTCACTCGTGCTACAATAGTCTGCAGCCCGATAAGCGCGCCTACGTTAAGATCTAAAGTAAAATTCTGCACTCCGTACTTTACAAAATCTACTGTTGTGGAATAGACCACAGAGCCGTTCAAAAGCACTTCAACCGGAATATTGTCATAGGGCAAATTCTTATCCCAATTATCTGCCTTGAAGGTAATTCCGACTTTTTCATACTGATAAACCTCACTCGGGGTGACGGTTAAATTCGATACCGAGAAATCATAGTTTCGCTCGATCCATACTGCATAAAGGGTTACAGACTCATCTGCGGAATAACGCACACCTCCATAGTATTCGGGAGAAGTTGCCGTACTCGACGTTGCCCAACCCATAAATGCGTGATTCGTTCTTGTAGGCTGTACGGAGGAAATAGTTACACTCTGTCCGATTGTCTTTGTCTGTGACGCGGGTGCTCCGCTTCCGCCATTTGCATTATACGATACTGTAAAGATCGTCTTTTGCCATACCGCATAGAGTGTTACGCTTGAATTAGAGGTATAACTGCCGCCTGCGGAATAAGTTGCACTTGTTGCAGTACTTGATGTTGACCATCCTTTGAAATCATAACCTTCCCTCAGCGGTATTACCATGGAAAGAGTTAATGTCTGCCCATGTGTCTTCGTCTGTCTATCGGGAGCATTTATACCACCGTTTGCATTAAAGGTGACGGAATACGTCTTCTTTACGGAATATGAATAGTTGCACTTGGAGCACGTGTAGATAATGTTTCCTCCGCTTTCTGCCGCAGTAAGTGAGTGCGATTCCGTGTAAGAGTTTCCCACCGTACTGCCGCATTCGGAGCAATAAGAGTAATACTTATGCTGTGAGGCACTGTACTGATCATATCTCGCTGAAAGTGTATGATTCTGATACTGTGCCTCGGAATAATCTCCGTTCTCACAGTTCTTATTTCTTACATGCTGCGTTGCTGAATGATACGTCCACGCCGAATAGGTATATGGGCCGTGGGTAGTTCCCGTGGAAAGGATAGCTCCGCAGGTATTGCATACTCTCTGCCAATTACATCCCGAGATATAGTTTTGTGTTACAGAAGAATGCGGACAGCTCCAAATAGCATAAATCGTGATTGAGGCATTATTGGTATAACTGCCACCCGCCGAATATGATGCAGAGGCAGAGGAACTTGAGGTTCCCCAACCGATGAAATTATATCCGGCTCGCGTAGGTTTGGTTGAAGAAAGTGTCAGTGTTACACCGTGAGTCTTTGTTTGACTTGCGGGCGCGCCCGAACCGCCGTTGGCATTATATGATACTGTATAGGTCAGCGCAGTCTCCTTGGTATATCCGCAATAACTGCAAACCGATACAGTCTTACCGTTCGAGGTAGTACTTGTAAAGCTATGCGATTCATAGCTTTCAGTACCTATCATAGAGGAACAAACGGAACAGTAAGAATAGTACTTATGCTGTGTGCTGCTGTATTGCTCATACTTAATGCTTGTAGAATGCGAAGCATACTCATATGAGGAATAATCTCCGTAGTTGCAGGATTTGGTTCTTCTGTGCTGATTTACAGAATAGTAAGTCCAAGCACTGTAGCTATACGGACCGTGGGTTGTACCGCTAGATATTACCTTGCCACAATTAGTACAAACATTTTCCCAATCACAATTTGTTTTATAGTTCGTGGAAACAGACGCATGACTGCAAGACCATACGGCATAAAGGGTGATCGAAGCATTAGCTGAATACGTACCGCCCGCACTGTAGGTTGCGGTGGTTGCCGAATTTGAAGATGACCAACCGAGGAATGAATATCCGTTTCTTGTAGGCTTTACTGAAGACAGCGTAAGAGTAACTCCGTGAGTTTTGGTTTGTGTCAGAGGAGCACCGGTACCGCCATTCGAACTATATACAACCAAATAGGTTTGTACGTTCTCTTTGCTATATCCGCATTTTGAACATACAGAAATTGTTGTTCCATTTGAAGTAGTACTTGTGAAACTGTGCGATTCATTGGTTTTACTGCCTATAACAGAAGAACAGGTACTGCAATAACTGAAATATTTATGCTGTGAACTGCTGTACGTTTCGTATGCGGTGCTTACCGAATGTGAAGCGTAATCATATCCGGAATAATCTCCATAGGAGCAGTTTTTGGTTCTTCTGTGCTGGCTTTCCGAATAGTACTCCCACGCACCGTAAACATACGATCGATGCGTTGTACCCGTGGTCATTGTCTTGCCGCAAGTAGTACAAACTGTTTTCCAATCGCACTCGGTCACGTTTTCTGTCCTTGTTGATGCGTGATTACATGACCAGACAGCATACAAGGTAGCAGCGGAATTTGAGGTATATGATCCTCCTGCACTATACGATGCACTTGAAGCAGTACTTGACGTTGACCAACCGAGGAAGGAGTATCCGCTTCTTGTGGGTCTTGTGGAAGACAGCGTAAGCGTTACTCCGTGTGTCTTTGTCTGACTTGCGGGAGCTCCCGAACCGCCATTGGCATTATATGAAACAGTATAATTCTGTACAGTTTCGGTACTGTAACCGCATTTACTGCACATAGATACGGTTTTACCGCCAGAGGTTGTACTTGTCAAGGTATGAGCTTCATAAGATTCTGAACCTACATTTGAGGAACAACCAGAGCAAAAACTGTAGTATTTATGCTGCGCGCTGTTATATTTTGCATATTTAGTGGTTTTGGAATGCGAGGCATATTCAAACGTAGAATAATCTCCGTAAATACAGTTTTTGGTTCTTCTATGCTGTGTTGTCGAGTAATATTCCCAGTTGCCGTAGTTATATGAGCTATGAGTAGTACCCGAAGACATAACATGTCCGCAATTAACACATCTGTCTTCCCAATCACAATTTGTAACAAATTTTCGTGTTGTTGACGGATGATTGCAAGACCACACCGCATACAAAGTTGCTGATGCATTAGCTGTATAAGAACCGCCCGCGCTATATGATGCGCTTGATGCGGAACTTGAAGTAGACCATCCGAGGAAGGAATATCCGCTTCTTGTAGGACGGCTCGAAGAAAGAGTCAATGTCACTCCGTAAGTCTTTGTCTGGCTCGCGGGTGCACCCGAACCGCCGTTGGCGTTATATGATACGGTATAGGTTGAAGGGGCATTACTTTCCCAAACAGCATATAATGTTCTTCCCGAATTTAAAACATAAAGATCTCCGGGATAAAAAGCGGGGCTGAGCGAAGTCGAAGATAATCCCCATCCGAGAAAGGTGTATCCGCTTCTTGTAGGTCTTGACGAAGTAATTGTAAGATTTACGTTGTAATACTTTGTCTGACTTGCAGGGGCACCGCTACCGCCGTTGGCATTATATGAAAGAGTGTAAGTCTTTGCTTTCCATACAGCGTAAAGTGTTGTATCACCGTTTCTTGAATAAGTACCTCCCGCGCTGTAAGATGCACTTGTTGCAGTACTTGAAGTTGACCATCCAAGGAAATCATATCCCGTGCGGGTAGGTTTCGTCGAAGAAAGCGTAATATTAGAGGTATGCCACTTTGTCTGCGAAGACGGTGCTCCGCTACCTCCGTTTGCATCGTATGAGACCGTATACGTTTTCTCAAAATAGTAAACTGTTTGATCGCCGCCACCATATGTGCCGGTTACCGAAGAACGGTTGGGAGTATATCCCGTAACAGCGGGTGACGTTACTGTATAGCTTGAGCCCTGCTTACCCGATACTGTTTTTGAAGGAGCAGCAGTACCGCTTCGGTCTTCAAACAGATAATTGATCGTAGAGCTTGCCATCTTAACGTAATAGACGGTATATGTCGCCGAACCGTTTCGCACGTAATGTGACGGAGGAAAGCTCTTATCCATCATCGCGTAGGTCACGTATGAATCACTGCTGTATTTCAATACGTAGCCGGAAACTGACGGCGAGTAATACTTTGTTGCTTGCGCGGTCGTATCTGCTGAGTTCATCGTCCACGACTTTGTTGAGGCAACCTGATTTCCGTCTTCATCCTTGTAATAGATATAGCAAGTCATAGGGCAACTGCCTGCAGCTGATGCCGTAATGGCAAGCAAACCGGCAAGCGTTGCTACGACAAGTATTAACGCGATGAGTCTTGAAAAATGCTTCTTCATTCGTTTTCTCCTTTCGCTCCGGGAATTATAACGACTTCACCTTCGATTATGGGAGAATCACTTCTTTTGTTGGTTTCATCTCCTTTCAGAACATCTAAGGTTACGTCCCCGGGAACTATAGGCTTTTGATCGCTCTTACTAGTATCATCGGGTTTGATATCCGGTATATTGGGAACTGTTGATTCTGCACCGCTATTAGGGGATTCTGTTGTATCGGTGACAGTATTCTCTGTCTCATCGGTAGGGGTCTTACTCCCACGGCGAAGGGTGCTCTGAGCAATGACACCTACAAGTATCAGAGCTACAACAGAGCAAATAGCAATACAGACCGTTTTTTTGTTTCTGCTCATTTCATTTCTCCTTTTTTATTTTTGTTTGAATTGAGATACGATGGTGATGGGAAGAGTTATATCCGTTACCGTGCGATTAAAGATCACAAACGGAATTCTGATCTTATAATCCACAAGTACACCGAACGCATCTCCTTCTAAAGCATTGATCGTTGGTCGCAGCATAACGTATTTCCCGTCAGCCTCCACGGGTTCGCGATATTCAAGGGTAAAGTTAAGGGGAAATCCCATTAGCGTATACGCACCGTTCACAAGATCTCTGCGGTCGATATAGTTCTCCCAAGGTTCACCTTGCTTCAAGGCATCATATTTACTTACGGCATATCTCGTTACATAACTGTCGAGCTTGAGCTGTGTTTCATTCTTCTGCTCTCTTGCGATGTGATACACAAATGCGTATTGCATTGCAATCGCTACAAGCATCATCACGACAAGAATACAAATGCAGGTGAGAACGTAGCTGAATCCCTTTTTATTTCCCAAATGTTTTCTCATTCGCTCTCGCCTCATTTCCAATACATACGGGAGAGACCCGATTGTGTAACGGAAACGTCGAAGGGCAATTCAAACCCGCCGAATCCCGGAAGGATCATTTCTGTAGTTAGCGTAACAGAGATAACGTCGCCAAGCTGAACCTTACCCGAAGCATAGTCAAAGTATGTTGCTGAAAACGCTACGATAGGTGTAAATCCCACCTCGTCGCAAAGCTCGGCAAATCTTGCTTCAACCTCGGGACCGATTTGTCCCGTTACCGTCGCAATCTCCAAAAGTTCTCCCGTCATATACGCCATATCCTGCTTGAGAGTGACCATAGACCAGATGCTGAAAATCAAGACTAAAACAAGAGCGATGACGAGAACCGCCACCGCTACGTCGATATAGCCTTCTGCTTTTTTGTTTTTGAGTGTTTTTAACACTATACCACCTCCTTAAAAGAGCGTTCCCATCGAGCTCAGAAGTACCTGTCCGAGTACCGCTACATAGATAAGGATAAAGCAGAAAAGAAGTGCCATAGAGAGTTTGCGGACCTTACGGGGAACGGAGTTTGCCTGCGCCTTGAGCTGTTCTCGCTGGTAATCCGCAAACTTCATAGCAGTCGTTCCCCAATATACGCCCATATCGTCACCGCGAACTACGCCAATGAGACCTCTCGTTACGTCACTCATCATAGTACTGCCCACGCGGCTTTCAAGTCTTGTAAGTGCCACTTCTTCGTTACCCGAGCTCATATCCGCAATAGTGATCTCAAGTTCCTCCTTGAGTTCGGGACAAGTAGTGTCCTTGAATGCTTCAAGAGCATAGATAACTCCCTTCTGGTGTTTCATTGTCTTTTCTATAGAACCGACAAATCTGGGCAATTCGTACTCAATCTTCTTTCTCTTCTCTGCAATCATCTTTGTTACCTTCTTGGATTCAGAAAAATACACGACAACGGCAACAAATGCAATAAAGAGACCGAGGAGCTTGAAAATGAGGAACGCGGGGATAGCAAGAAGTCCGATAGCAACTGCTTTAACGATAGCATTGGAAACGTACATCTCGGGCGTGATATTCATACCAGCAGTACGAAGATCTGCTTCAAGCTGTGCCTTCTTGTATTCATTGAGCTTTATCTTCTCGGAGAGTTTCGTTGCAAACTCCTTGAGGTAGATTTCGATGATACTTGTTTTCTTGTCACCCTTTTTGCCAAGGTTATTAGCTGCCTTGGAGGCTTTCGACGTGGGTACCTTCATCAGATCAGCAAGAATACAACCGACACCTACTGCCGCAAAGAGACCGATCAGGATCTGTAAAATAATCATTGTGTCTTTCTCCTTTTAGCGTTTGTACTCAATGGGTTTCGTGATCTTGTTCATTCGGATAGCGGTAAAGATAATAACCACGCCGCAGATAGCAAGCACGATCTTACCGAACACGGTATGCATCAGCGCATTGTACCAATCCTTATTAAGACAGTAAAGAAGCGGTACGTTACCCAATACCATCATCACCATTATCCAATACTCGCGTCTTGCTTCGGCGAGCATTGTTTTAAGTGCGTTATTGACAAGACGCACGTCGGTAAGTTTAGATACAACAGGCATAAGAGTATCCTTAATGGTTCTGTCGTTCTGACAAGAGATCAGTGCATCGCACCATTCCTCATAGATACTGTTCTTTATCTTTTCTTTAAGGTGATAAATAGCCTGACGGATATCCGGAGATATTACCGTTGCTTCAGCAAGAAAGCTTTCAAATATGCTTTTAATGGGTGGCTTTAACTGTGAAAGATTCTCATTCACTGCGTTTACAAGATTGTCGTTTCGGATATAGGATGTCGTAATGAGAGAAAGTGCTGTTTCGAGCTCTCCTCGAACCTGAGTTTCATAAATTGCGATCGTTCTGGTAAGGTAAGCAAACGGTATGAGAGCAAAAGCCACCGCGAGAACGGGGATAAGGAACATATTATCTATTGCTATCGCCACGATACAACCTGCCACCATAAGAAGCAGAGCCAACGTGCACGCAACTGAGAAATGCTTTTCCTTGCCGGTTTCCTGTAGTGCTCTTCTTATGCGTTCAAGTTCTAGAATAATTCTGCTCTTCCTTTTCTTACCTCTTGCAGTTAACGCTTGCTCCTTGAGGGTCTGCTGTTTATCGAACATCTCATCAATGTCCTTATTGATCTGTTCGGGAGTCAGATTCAAAAGTGATACTGCAGCGGCAGCAAGCAAAAGGAAGCTAATAATATACAGCGCTGTCATACGCTTTCCTCCTTTCTCTCAAAACGTGCTAAGAGCTCCTGCGGAATACCGCCTCGCATCAGCTTTGCACGTAAATACTCCGAGGGGCTGTTTTCTTGGATAAACTCGCCGACGATGTGAAATTGACCGTCCACGTACTCGTTACTGCGAATCTTGTAACGGTAGAGCGTTCTGTACTCAAGCTCTCCGTCATCGTGAACGATGCACTCGGAAATATCCATTACCTTACGGGTATTGTCTTCCAATTTATGTGCAAACACGACCACCGGGAAAGCCAGTGCCGCCTGCTGCATTGAGATCTTCATGTCTATAGGAAATCTTCTCTGCGAAAGGAAAGCAATACGGCGATGAGCATATCTGCCACCGCCTCCGTGAACGGTCGTTACAACGGTATGATCGGTGGAACTTGCTTCGACTGCGGAATGTGCTTCCGCATCTCGCATCTCTCCCACGCAGATCACATCGGGGTCAAAACGGAGTGCAGCCATAACCAAGTCCTCTTGGGTAATGTCGTAGATGTCCTTATCCGAAGGACGGGAGAGAGTATGCACCACATTATTGATGACTCTGCCCTGCTCATCTCTCTTAACAAGGGAGAGCTCTCTCGCACCGCTTTCAATCGTATAGATACGTTTACTGTCGGGGATAGAGGTAAGAAGCGAGTTCAGAAGCGTTGTCTTACCCGAACTTGTTCTACCTGCTACAACAAATGAAACACCATAACGAAGACATGTCTCAAGGAACGAAAGCATCTCGTCGGTGAGAGAATCGGTATCAATAAGATTCTGTCTGTCTACTCTCGCGGGGTGAAGCATACGAATAGAGACCGCAATACCTCTGTCGGCATCCACAATGGGTTCTTTCAGCGCGGTAATACGGGTGTTGTTGGGAAGATGCCCCTGCGCGATGGGAGCTGCATTGTCGATAATCATACCCGAATGGTGAAGTAGCTTCTTTACAACGTCGATGGCGTGTTGCGGAGAGAAGAAATGCTCCTCTGCCTTTTCAATACGACCGTCAAGGTGAGTGAGTGCCACGTCATCCCAACCGTTGATATTGATCTCCTCAAGATCGGGATCTGCAAGGTGCTTGGTGAGGATTGAATACTCAGCCATTTCGGTAAAAAGGCGTTCTATCAAGCCTTTGGTGTCATAACCATCTACCGTGTACCCCGTATCATAAAGATACTTCCCGATATATGATTTCAATTCGGCGGTCTTGCTCTTATCTATAAGTGCTGTCGCGTAGTTCTTCGCAATATGGCTCTGAGCGAGGCCTACAAGCGTAGATAATTCGATCTGTGCCATATCTTACACCACCCTTTCAGAAATGCCCTTGATCATCTGCATGAACTTCTTTTCCTTCATTGGTTCATACAGGCTTCCCTCCATATACTGTTCTGTAATGGATGAACAGTACGGAATGGTAAAGTCAATTTTTCCGAGATGCAGTCGTGCATCTGCAG
Organism: Clostridia bacterium; assembly: GCA_017632155.1. The sequence goes on along the minus strand of JAGBRZ010000240.1, from coordinate 7,435 downwards.
CGGCGAGATTAAACTCATGCCGTGGGATATTCATAACCGATACATCGTTTTCTCGGAGATACCCACGGGATGTGAAAGTTTTAAGTTGCGACATCAGAAAGCTCAGGCACTTGAGGTCGGGAGTAGCAAGGCGAATCGTCTGATCAGCATTCTCGAGCGCCACACTTGTGAGAAAGTTGGAATCGGGCATAGACATACAATCTACGATGACGTAATCTGCGAGACCAACAAGAATGTCGTAAAGGGACTTGGCTTTATTATCTGTATATTCGGGGAAAGAATGGCAATTCTCGCTATCCTTATATCCGAGATACCCGAGGTTCATTCTGTCCTTTGTCATTACCATATTGGAAACGACGTCATCGGCAAAGAAGTCAGGTTTCGAGAGGATATTTCCAACCGAGAATACGTCCTCGGAACGGAAGTTGGGAAAAATTACGGGAATGGTAGGTATCACAATGTCGGTAAACACAACGATAACAGCACTTTTACCACGGGAGCGATTGTAGAGAGCTTCCGCGAGTTTTACCGAGAAAGTGGTCTTACCGCTACCCGGCGAACCCCATACTGCTATCAGCTTACCCATCGTTCTCCTCGCTTTCTTCCTTCGGTGTGTTGTCGATGGGGTTATTCTTCAGATAATCGTCCTGCACCTTTATATATGCATCAGCTTTATCTGTGTCACCACGGTACACAAGCGAGAAATGAATGGTAGTTACAGAATCATAGTGTGCCAGAAGTTCTGCCTGCTCGGGAGTAACGAGGAGTGTGACGGTTGCAGATTTACCGCCCTCCACAAGCTCGTCCTTGTCGATACCGTCATTAGTGGTAGTGGTAATAACCCTAACGTATTTCAATTCTGCAGGAATATATGAAGTGTACTGATCTTTATCATAGATAATAACGGAAACAATATCTCCGTTTTCCAGCTTATCCGAGAGACCCGCGGCGAAGTTAGCGACATTTACTGAAACAACGACTTTTACACCATCAAGTCCAAGAAGCACATCATCGGCACTTCTGCTGTCTGTAGAAATCTTACTTGCAAAGAGATAATCTCCCGTATAAAGGTCTGTCGCGGCATACTTACCGACAACTTCTTTTCGATCCTTGATTACGTTATTGGGGAGATTATATGAACCGACTTTAACAATTTCAAGGTGATCTGCGGTGATAATCTGACCTCTATGCACATCTGCTTTGAGTCTTACAATATCCACCTTCTGATCGGTAAATCTGTTCACCAAGGGAGCAACTCCAAAGGTGATAAGAAGCGCGAGTACGATACAGACAACTCCAATGACCGTTCTTGACGAAAAAGGCTTCTTACCGGGAGCTTTAGGTGCTTTGGGTGTTTTAATAGGCTTTGCGCCATAATTTCCAAAACTCAATTTTCTTTTTCCTCCTAATTAAATGAAATATCCGATCATCAGACCGGTAGATATAAATGGCAAAAGCGGAAAGGCTTCATTATTTGACTGCTTCTTGATCTTGTTGTATATCGTTTGGAAAACGATTGCAAATACAAGACCGATCATATAGCCAATCACGCCACCATAGAAACCAAGGCACAAAGCAGCAGAAGTTGAAAACTTGAAATCTGCCCCGCCTTGTCCTTTGGTTTTGAAAAACATTACTACAATGAACTGTGGCAAGAAAACGGCAAGTGCACCGAATATCATTGAAACTATACCGACGTCCTTGATATTTACGAGGGATAAAATCAACAGCATAACCCAAAGGAAATCATCAGCTTGGTGCTCCGACAAGTCCTGCACAGATGCATATAGCAATATGAGAAAGAACACAATACCCTTTACTGTCCACATCGAAAAGCCACCAACAAGATAGAGTGCAACGACAACTGCCGGGAATAAAAGGTATGTGAGATATGGATTGTAGGCGAAACCTTTCTTATTCATAAAATAATTCATTAGTCCGCCTATGATAACAGTTAGAAAGACGAGAGCCGCAAAATGTATTGCGAATGATATAAATTCCATTTGTCCTCCTTATATATCAGGAGGACGGGGAGCTCCGTCCTCCATGTCATTTGTTATTTAGGGGGCGGCAATTTATTTTCTATTTACCGCACACTTTGCGCGCCTTTAGCCTGCGTAATTGAACATTTCCAGAATCTCTGTGTTGAGACGAGGAATGATAACGGTCTTGAAGAGCGCGTAGAAACCGCCGAGAATGACTGCACCGACAACAACAGCAATGATGATCTTAACGCCGGTGTCGATATAACCTTCTGCTCTTACGTTGTCGAGGGTGGTCTTTGCGTGAATCGCGAGGGAGTTTGCCTTTGCCTTGATCTTATTGATAAAATTTTTCATTTTTTATTACCTCTTTCTTTTTTGTTTTTATTGATTAGCCTGCGTAGTTGAACATATTGCCGATTTCGGTGTTGAGCCTGGGGAGGATAACACCCTTGAAGAGTGCGTAAAAACCGCCGAGAATGACCGCGCCGACGACAACGCCGATGATGATCTTAACGCCGGTGTCGATATAGCCTTCGGCTCTTGCGTTGTCGAGGGTAGTCTTTGCACGGATTGCGAGAGAGTTTGCCTTAGCCTTGATCTTGTTGATAAAATTCTTCATTTTGAATTACCTCATTCTTTCATTTTGATAGTGATTGTTGATTGATTTCTGATTAACCCGCGTAATCGAACATACCGCTGATACGGGTCTCGAGGGTGGGGAGAATTACATCGTCGAAGAGAGCGTAGAAACCGCCGAGAATAACTGCGCCGACAACAACGCCGATGATGATCTTAACACCGGTGTCGATGTAACCCTCAGCCTTTACGTTATCGAGAGTGGTCTTAGCTCTGATTGCGAGCGAGTTTACCTTGTTCTGAATCTTGTTGAAAAACTTTTTCATTTTGAATTACCTCATTCTTTCTTTGATTAAGTTGTTATATTTTGAATTTTAGCGGTTTAGGAATTAGAGAAGTATGATGCCTCCGCCACCATTATTTCCGCCTCCACCGGAAGAACCGAACATATCCTGGATTCGTTCTGCAAGACCCGGAAGAATCATGTCGTTGAAGATAAGATAGAGTCCTGAGAGGAGCAATGCTCCGATCACAACGGCAATAATCATCTTTACCGCTGTATCTATATACATTTCTCCGAGTTTACCTTCAAGCACAGCTTTTACTCTTGCGAAAAACTTTTTCACGTTTTACCTCCTTATTTGTGATTTTCTTTTAGGAGTCAGTTGACTACAATCATATGCACCATCTCCTTTCTGTTTTTTGAATAAAAAAACGGGGTAAAGTTTAGATGATATGCTCATCTTCTTTACCCCGTGATTTCGGTATTAAATTGTTTCATCGCGCATCTCGATTTGCTCTCTGCCTTTGATGGTACATAGCAAGTGCTTTCACAATGATATCTTCCATCTGTTGCTGTGAAGTTCCCGAAGGAAAAAATCTTTCTATTCTCTCCATCGGGATTTTTATACGTGGTTTTTGATTTGGCTTCTCTTCATGCATAATTTCTCGTATGGCATCGGCATCCAGCTTGCCTTCCTTGCTTAAAGCTTTCATTCTTATGGTTTGAGCATGTGACGGAAAGACGTCCTCATCGTCAATGAGGTCCACCAAATCTCTCATTTCGTCTTCCTGTAAGTAAGAAAGTTCCACTGCGGGACGCATACCAATTTTTCCTTGATCAACAAATTCAAGCAATTCTGGAGTCAGTTCATTAAGACGAATATATCTCCGCACTTGCTCATGGCTTTCACCGTTTTCTGCAGCTATTGCAGCCCTTGTGGTGTTCTCGGGTAACTTCTGCACCAATGGTGCAGAAGTTAAATCGTTCCTTTTTCCCTGTTGTTTCATAGCATCCATCTTCATCTTATACGCTCTCGCTTTTTCTGACGGAAGAATATGCTCTCGCTGAAGATTAGAATCAACCATTTCGATTACTGCTTCGTCTCGGCTTAATTCACGAACAATAGCCGGGATATGTCTTATATCCAGCTTACTACAAGCGTATTTTCGCCTATGACCCGCGATAATCTCATACCTATCACCTTCCTTTCTGCGAAGAATAACGGGATTGAGTATACCGTTCATTTCAATACTACTTACAAGCTGCGCCATACTGTCATCATCCTTCACCTGAAATGGATGTTCGGGGAAATCATCAATAAGATGAATTGGAATTATACGTACCTTTTCTCGCTTGACGTCATCCTTAACTTCGGTCATCGGTAATTGGCTTTCCTTTCTTCTTACGTCGCTTGCTCTTTTCAGCTACCTTTACCGCATCCATACCGTACAAACAGATAGTTACCGAATTACAGATCACACGAAAAGCATCGAAATCTATAATCTCATCATAACTGAGCTCATAGATATCTATATGAGATCCGCCGTAACAAATATCCATTGCTGTGCAGAAATAGAGATAATCGTTAGTATCGGTATGTTTGAGATCAAGACTGCCGTAGTCAATAAATCCGGGAGCACACATAACACGCTTTGCTTTGATCCACAAAAGTTCCGATGCAGATAAAAGATATAACTGCGCAACAAATTTTGGATCCTTCTTACGCAAATATGATGCACCTTCATAAAAACGTTTCTTGTGTCCTGCATCAAGGAAACATGTTTCGACCTCAGCAGCTCTTTCACAAGCTATACGTAAACGATATTGAAATACACTATCCTTGAAATTTACAAAGCAGTCTTTCAAAAGTTCTGCAAAAGTACAAGTTCTTGCTTTAACTCTCTCACTCATACAACAACATCTTTTAAGCGCGCACTTACCGTTCTGGCAGAAAGAACAATAGCGGCATTTGCACACCTCTAAGATGTATGGAAATGGTAGTTTCTTTGCCTTATCTCGTACTGCGGCTTCAAGGAATTCAGCAAAAGAGAGACTTGGGTTGTTTGGTTCTAAATACATTTTTACCTCCTTTGTATTTTTTTCGGAAAAGAAAAAAGCCGACCTTATTTCCACTTCATTAGTGGTCATAAAGTCGGCTTTACTTTTGCCGTATGTAATTAAGCTTCAAGAACATCAAGCAAGTGAAGTATAAGATTGGAGGTTGCTCTGTTGTCGATTCCGCCTGCCTTCTGTTTAAGTCTCTTTGCGTTGAGAGCATCGATTGCAACTCGGAGTTCAAAGGTGGTGAGTTTAAGTTTGCGAATCGTGGCATATCCGTTTTTCATCTGTAAGTCCTCGCTTTCCTTCATTCTGTCTATATTATATCAAAAAGTTGTAAAAGTATCAAAGATGCAATGAATAGGAAAGTTCAAGTCCTTTAAGCCCGAAATAAGTTGCAAAAAAATTGGTGAATAAATTTGCTCCTATCCAAGACCACCTATTTAACCGGTGTCTTACACAGTCCCATATAAAGGGCAAATACAGGCTTAAACCCTAAAATGGGTATAGAGGTTTGACATCGCATTACAATTACAGGCAGCCGTTCACGTTCGGCTGTCTATTTTGGCCAAATTATTCTTGCTATCCGTAAACGGATCGGTATATTCTTTTATGCTGGTTTGATCTGCGGCAAAATCCTCTTCAAGTTGATTCTTTATATATTCCGCTATCACTTTTCTATTCTTTCCGACCGTATCTACGTAATGTCCTCGACACCAGAAATATCTCGAACCATACTTATATTTCAAATTTGCATGCCGAACAAAGATCATAAGCTACTTTGCCCCTTGAGATATCCCATAAATTGTGATACACTTATATGTGGCGGGATACTTACTAGCATATGTATGTTATCCGAGTACACCGCTGTCTATATGATCTCTACTCCTTTTGCTCGCACATTTTTCTCAGGATTTCACCTATGTCTTTTATCAACGACACATATTTTTTTCTTCTATACTTGGGCGCGAAGACTATGTTATAGTGACATCTGTTTTGCTGTGGGCTGTGATTCTTATCTCGTTATCTTTTCATTCTTAAACCTCATTTTATTTTGTAATACGACGCCCAAACACCTTCATTCTACTTGGAGATTCTTTAATTAATAATATATTTTAACTTTGGTTTGCTGGCAGATCGCCATTTAAATTGTTCGCTACTCACGTTTTTTGCACCCATTAGAACCGGTGGGAATATTAGAGTCCAAAGTAAAAATCCCGCACTTTCGTGCAGGATTTTTGCCTTAGAAATAAAAAATAACAAACTATAAAATCAACCATGGTTAAGTAATTGGTCAAGCGTTCCGCCATTTTGAATATATGATTCCAATTCAGCGGACAAAATCGTTACAATTTCTAATTTATTGGCTTTTGCTTCCTCTAACTCCTTCCGAGCCCACTCAGAGAAATGATACTCTTCTGAATCCAAAACAAAAAACAAATTACTATCTTGCAATTCTTTTACTAATTTCGCTTGGAAACCATCTTTATCATAGTCATTATCCAAATAATCAATATAGCAAGAACACCCTTGCTCTTCACTCCATCGACGAAGTAACAAGAAAAAATCCTTATTAATGGTTTTATCACGAAAAGTATAAGAAAAGAATATTTTTTTCATTGAATTATAATACTCCTGCCACAATCGTAATTATCACTTCTATCAAATAAATGACGTACATACCATGAAACACATTGACATATAAGAAATCAGCATTATCGCATTTCTTACTACATTGACACAAACAACAAGATCCACATCGCTTAGTAGGAAATTTTATAAAAAAGATTTTTACCAGCAATATAATTCTTTTACGTTCAGAAACAATACTATTATAGGATTCATATTCTACAATCTTATCATTCATTTTCACCCTAGTCTTCTGTCTAATATTATCAATATAAATTTCATAAATATAGCAAAAGATAGGAATTGCCAATCCAATAATAAAGAATACCATTGAAGGCATATCCCCAAAACCAACCGTATAATACAAGGTCAAAAAGCTGACATAAATGGTAATGGATAGTTTTTTAATTGATGTGCTTTGATGAGAAAAATCCTTAACTACCGCATGATATTGGTCTATCTCAGTCAGCAATAGTTCATTTTTTGCCTCGAAATTCTCAGATGTCTGCACTATCGATTTTCACATCCTTCTTTAGAATATGCAAAAGAGGCCCACAAGTCTACCAAGCCAACAATGGACTCGCTATATAGACTCGCAGACCTTTTCATTTGGCTCCCCCTGCTGGGCTCGAACCAGCGACAACCTGATTAACAGTCAGGTGCTCTACCGACTGAGCTAAGGAGGATTATTGAATTTTGTTACTCTATTCCTCTCCGGAGCGATAAAATCGGACCGAAAGTTCAGTTGTAACGAGCGCTGTTCGCTCTACCGACTGAGCTAAGGAGGAATATTGAGTTTAACGATTACAAGGGAAACAAGTGTGTTGTTTCCCTTATAATATGTCGGCAATGACCTATTTTCCCGATCCGTCGCCAGATAAGTATTTTCGGCACTGCAGAGCTT
>JAGBRZ010000239.1 GCA_017632155.1 Clostridia bacterium | reverse complement strand
CTTGAGCTTCCCCGCTACAAGCGCCCGAGAAAGGTCGTCTTCTCAAAAGTACCGCGTAATCCTACCGGAAAGATCGAAAAACCCGCCCTCCGCAAACAGTACGCCGGCGAAAGCCTCGTCCTTCAGCAGATCAAGAACTAACCACCCAACAAAACAGACTAAAAGTTTGATCGAACTTTTCAAAGTTCGCGGATTCTCAAGGCAGAGCCTTGAGCCGCCCTCCGCAGAGGGCGGAATACTCCAATGTGCTTCAAACCGACTGCGCCCCTGCAGGAGGTTTGAACAAAAGCGAACCCCGCCGACGGCGAGGTTCGCTTTTGTTATCTTATTTTTTCAGTATTTCAGCAAGCTCCGGATATCTGCAAAGCTCGTCCTCGAGGTCTTCGATATTTTTGAGCACGATACCGTGGAGTCCCACTGTCTTCGCGCCGGCTACGTTTGTCGGCATATCGTCAACAAACACGCATTCCTCCGCAATTTTGCCGTAACGCGAGAGGAAAAGTTCAAAAATATCCGCGCTCGGCTTGATTACCCCATCAAGATACGATGCAATTCCGCCGTCCATATAGGAAAAGACCTCATAAGTGGACGTCATAAACTCAAATGCGTGGTCGTTGGTATTCGAAAGATAATACACACCGACGCCCGCCGCCTTCAATTTTTTGACGACCTCGGTGTTTTTCTTTGAAATGCGAAGCATATCGTCGCAGTCTTTCATTATCATACGGACATTCTCTGCGTCCTCAGGATATTTTTCGCAGACAGCATCAATGATCTCCCCGCGAGTCTTTGTACCGAGATCACCGCACTTCCACTCCGCGCTTTTGAAGCAGATATGATTATAATAGTCAATCTCGCCTTTCTTGGTGATAAACTGCGAGATGTAAATATCGGGATAAAAGGAAACAAGCACGTTTCCGATGTCAAGTACTACGTTTTTGATCATTGTTTTTTGCTCCTTGGATTCTTTGGCTTTATTATAGCACATTTTTATTTACAAATCAACAGATTTATGATATAATGTAATCAAGAATCCTACGGAGGTATAAAAATGCACCCGTTATACGATAAATTCTACAAGCTTTGCGAAGAGTTAGCAATAAAAAACCGAATTGATCCGATACTTGCAACCCTGTATGCCAAACGCGATGAACTCCAAGCCGTATTAAACGACCTCAGTACAGCTTTGCAAAAAGAACAAAGAGATGTTGAAAAGCTCGAAAAACTGTCAATATCTTCGGTTTTCTATGCCGCAATCGGTCAAAAGGATAAGAAGCTTGAAAAAGAAAAAGCGGAAGCTTTCGATGCGGAAGGAAAATACTCTGATTTGCAAAACGAGCTTTCAAAACTCAACGAAGAAATAAATCAGTACGAATGCGAGCTCCGCACGGTCCGAGGATGTGACCTGCGCTACGGCAGACTGCTTCCGCAGATTCTCGACGAGATCAAAGCATCCGACTCATCTGCAAGCAGAGCCGCACTCGACACCTTCGATACACTCACAAGACTCGAGGCAAAGCTCGCAAAACTCGACGAGGCTCTTGAGATCAGCCGCGAGGCGCTGAAAAATGCCAAAGAAGCCGGAAAATATTTCTCAGAAGCCGATATATGTGCTCAGAGCTTGAAATATTCTTCAAAACACCCCCTATATCTAAATGTCGATATTAAAGTCCATTTATCCAATGCTCAACCAATCGTCGAAACACTTTGCCGCCAGATCAAAAGGATTGATGCAAGTCTTGTAGGTTCGCATATCGATTTCGAAACAAAAATTGAAGTCGGAAACCATCCCGACGATATAGCCGAATGGAAGACAGAAATAGATCGCCTTATCCCACAGATAGAACAAGTTCAAGAAAAACTGAAGCCCGCACGCGAACGCTGCGCCGTGAGATGCGCGGAATTGAGGATTGAATTACATGAGCAGATTAAGGCGGTACTTGAGTAATGTTTTCGCGCCCTTCGGGCGCAGGGTGACAGAGCGCGTACTTGCCTGCGGCAAGTTGCAACTCTGTCTTGTCGGCTCCCGCCTCCATTTTCCTTCGGAAAACCGCCAGAGCTGCACTTCCCTACATTCGGGAAGTATTGACTCTGTCCAAAAATCCGAAGTAAACTTCGTATTTTTGAAGCAAGATGGCGAGAGCTGAAGCTCTCGCATTGAAATGAGGCTCCGCCTCATACTCCGTTTAAGAAACTTTTCAAGAAAAGTTTCTTAAAAATCTTCAAAAGATTTTAGAACGAGCGCGG
>JAGBRZ010000238.1 GCA_017632155.1 Clostridia bacterium | reverse complement strand
TGAGAACTACGAGTGTCTTGCCCTCTGCTCCGATAGCCTTGAGCATTTCTACCATTGTTCTTGTCTTGTATTCCTGAGCAACGATTGCATCTACCACGATAAGATCGTTAGCAGCTGTCTTAGAAGAAAGTGCGCTGTAGAGTGCAATTCTCTTTGTTTTCTTATTGAGAGCAACCTTGTAAAGTCTGGGCTTGGGGCCGAGTGCGATACCACCGTGAGTCCATTGGGGTGAACGGGTTGAACCCTGACGTGCTCTACCTGTACCCTTCTGTCTCCAAGGCTTCTTACCGCCTCCGGAAACCTCGGTACGAGTAAGAGCGGATTGCGTACCCTGTCTCTGATTCATGAGATACGCTCTTACTGCAGCGTGGAGGACTGCCTTGTTTACTTCTACAGCGAAGATGCTTTCAGCGAGTTCCATAACTCCAACATCATTTCCCGCCATATCAACAACTTTAATTTCTGGCTTTGACATTGTTAATTTCCTCCTTCCGCTTATGCTTTAACCGAATTGCGAACGAATACGAATCCGTCCTTAGCGCCGGGAATAGCGCCCTTAACGGCGATCAAATTCTTTTCTGCATCGATCTTAACAACTTTGAGATTTAATACGGTTACCTGCTCGTTACCGTACTGACCCGGCATCTTGTGATTCTTGAAGATTCTTGCGGGGTCGATAGAGCCCATAGAACCGGGCTGACGGTGAATAGGACCTGTACCGTGCGTCATACGAAGAATTCTGTGGTTCCATCTCTTAACGCATCCCGTGTATCCACGTCCCTTGGTCATTCCCGTTACGTCGACCTTTTCGCCTGCGGCGAAGGTATCGGCTGAAATGACGTCGCCAACATTGATTGCGGAAACATCGTCAAGTCTGAACTCCTTGAGGTGCTTCTTGAACTCTACGTTCGCTTTCTTGAAGTGTCCTACTTCTGCCTTGGTGAGGTGCTTTTCCTTAACGGAACCAAAGCCTAACTGAACGGCATCATAGCCATCAGTCTCAACGGTCTTCTTCTGTGTTACCACACAAGGACCTGCCTGGATTACGGTGACCGGAATTACGTTTCCGACCTCGTCGAAGATCTGTGTCATACCGATCTTCTTACCGATAATACCTTTTTTCATTTTTGTTTTCCTCCTGTAAATTATTGGTTGACTGCGCTAAAATTTCACAGCCAACATGATTTACAAAGTTACCGATCTGCATTTTTTGCATCGGCTGTTATCTTTGTTTGTTGATTCCGAAGTGCTTGATTAGACTTTTACTTCGATTTCAACGCCTGCGGGAAGCTCTACGCTCATGAGTGCCTCAACAACCTTCTGAGAGGGTTTGATGATGTCGATGAGTCTCTTGTGCGTACGCATCTCGAACTGCTCACGGCTATCCTTGTACTTGTGTACCGCACGAAGAATAGTAACTACTTCTTTGTCGGTAGGAAGCGGGATAGGACCGGAAACCGTTGCGCCGTTTCTCTTTGCTACTTCAACGATCTTTTCCGCTGCCGCATCAATGAGAGTGTGGTCGTAACTCTTGAGTCTTACTCTGATCTTTTCTTTGACTGCCACCTGTTTGTTCCTCCTATTAAGTATTTGCCTATTCGCATACGCGTATATTATATAAAGTACGCGATCTGCAAATCGCATCAGGGGCGCATTCCTCAAAACCGTGCCGTGCGTTTTCTTTTACTGCCATTTAAAAACCCGAGATCTCAGTCAAAGCACCACGACCGAAATCTTCGGTAGACAGTTTAGTAAAACCACAGCAATATTAGGGTTTTGCGGCTATGCCTTCGCCCGTTTATCGGACATACTCCGCGAAAATTACCTATCGGACGTCATCCCGATAGCAACCTCTCGCTTCAACGCATATCAAGCTTATATATTTTATCATATTTTTCTCTCTTTAGCAATATTTTTTCTAACAAACTTTCAGAATTTTTCCAGCATATTTTTATGTATTATGCACAAAAAATCCCGTTTTTTCACAAAAAAAGAGGCGCTACACGTTCTTTTTAGCGTCTCTTTTTATATTTTTTTCGAGTTTTTACGATTTTTTAATAAAAATCCTTCTTTTTCGTTCTAAAAATAAGCGTTTTTAGCGCTTTTGGCTTAAACGGAATCAGCGGATACAAGTAATTTCTTTTTCCATTTACCGTCGAATTCGTCGCAACCAAAACGATTATTAAGACAAATCCTCCCGCATATCCCCATATACCAAAGAGCGATGTCAGCACCAAGAGAAGTATTCTCATAAATTTTATCGCATAGCCAAGCTCGTAGCTTCGTTGCGTAAAATTTGCTATTGCGGCAAACGCCATATAAAGTATTACTTCAGGAATCAGCCATCCTATGCTAACGGCAAAATCTCCAAGTATGAGTCCTCCCACGACCGACAAAGAATTATTCAGCATATTCGGCGTATTCAGCGAAGCGAGCCTTAGTGCATCTATAATAAACTCGACAAGCAAAAGCTGAGCGAGTATCGGCAATTTCCCCGTCTCTTGCGGAACTACGAATTTCAGCCACTCGGGAATAATATCCGGATGCTCTAAAAGCAACACCCATGTCGGAGTCAGCACCAATGTCAAGAAAAACACCACATAACGAACTATGCGTATATAGGTTCCTGTAAGCGGTGGGAAATAATAATCGTTAGACTCCTGCATAAAGTCAAATATCGTCGACGGCAGAACCATCACCTGCGGACTGTTATCAACGATGATAAGCACGCTTCCCTCCAAAAGCTGAGCCGCCGCCGCATCGGGACGCTCGGTCGTCCGTATTTTCGGGAAGGGATTGTACCATTTTTGTTTTATCAAGCATTCCTTTAAGGATTCGTGCCCCATTGTCAATGAATCGGTCTTTATCTCGGAAAGTCTTTTCGAGAGCCACTCGACATATTTTTTATCGGCTCTGTCCGACATATAGCAGACCACGACATCAGTTCCCGAATCCCTGCCTATCTTAAAATATTTCATTGATAACGCAGGATTTCTTACTCTCCTGCGTATCAGCGCAGTATTAAATATAAGTGTCTCAACAAATCCGTCCCGTGCTCCGCGCATTACCCTATCCCCCTCAGGCTCAGAGGTTTCTCGTGCAGGATAGGTTCTTGAATCAACGAGTATTGCATCCGCGCCAAAGCTACTTCCGAGCACGAGCGCTCCACCTGAGGCGACGGTGAAT
>JAGBRZ010000032.1 GCA_017632155.1 Clostridia bacterium | reverse complement strand
GTTCTCGGCGTTATGTCCGACAAGCAGTACGACGATATGGCTGACATGACCCGCAAGATCACCAAGATCATCGCTGACGATCTCGCAGAGCGCGGCCTCGTTCTCTACGATATCAAGTTCGAGTACGGCTATGATGCAAACGGCGAGGTTATCCTCATCGACGAGATCGCATCGGGCAACATGAGAGTTTACAAGGACGGCGAGTACATCGATCCTATGACCCTCTCGAAGCTCTTCTTCGCATAAGCGAGGTAAAAATTGGGCGGATTTTTCGGGTGTGCAAAGCACTCGGAAGCTATATCCGACGTATTCTTCGGCACCGACTACCATTCTCACCTCGGTACTCGGTGCGGAGGAATTGCCGCTTATAACACCGAGGTCGGTCTGCAAAGACAGATCCACAGCATTGCAAACTCACCCTTCAGAACCAAATTTGAAAATATCTTTGAGGAGGTCAGCGGAAACTCCGCGATCGGCTGTATCAGCGATTCGGACCCCCAGCCCCTTCTCATTCGCTCGAATCTCGGCACCTACGCGATCTGCACGGTCGCAATGATCAACAATTCCGACGAGCTGCTTGACGAGGTTATGTCGAATTCGGGACATATAAACGCTATGACGGGCGGCGCGGTCAACTCGACCGAGCTTATCGCCGCGATCATCAATACAAAATCCTCTTTTGCCGAGGGCATCAAATACGCTCAAAGCCGCATCGACGGCTCGGCAACCATCCTCATCCTCACCGACAGCGGAACCATTATTGCCGCACGCGACCGCCTTGGCAGACTTCCCGTTGAGCTCGGCGTTTGCGAGGACGGATACTGCGTTGCCTTTGAGGACTTTGCCTACAAGAAGCTCGGATACTCCGATCTTCGCGAGCTTGGCCCCGGTGAGATCGTTGAGATCACCGCGGACGGCGTGACTGTTCTCAGCGAGCCCGGAAAAGAGATGAAGATCTGCGCCTTCCTTTGGTCCTATTACGGCTACCCAACCTCGGATTACGAAAACGTAAACGTTGAGTGCATGCGTTGCCGCAACGGCTCGATCATGGCAAAGCGCGAGGTCGCTGAGGGCAAGACCGAGGGCATCGACTACGTTTGCGGCGTTCCCGATTCGGGCACACCCCACGCGATCGGCTATGCAAACGAGAGCCACATTCCCTTTGCGCGCCCCTTCATCAAGTACACTCCCACCTGGCCGCGATCCTTCACCACACCCTCGCAGGTCAACCGCGCGAAGGTTGCAAAGATGAAGCTGATCCCCGTCAGCGAGCTTATCACGGGCAAGAATCTTCTCTTCGTTGATGACTCGATCGTCCGCGGAACACAGCTTCGCGAGACCGTTGAGTTCCTTTATGACAACGGCGCGGCTTCCGTCCATATGAGAAGCGCGTGCCCGCCCATTATGTACGGATGCAAGTACCTGCACTTCTCCCCCTCGAGAAGCGCGGACGAGCTCATCGCGCGCCGCATCATCTTTGAGCTTGAGGGCGAAGAGGGTATCAACCACATCGACGAATACTCCGACGGCTCCACCGAGCGCGGCAAGGCACTCCGTGAAACACTCTGCAAGAAGCTCAACTTCGCATCCCTCGACTTCCAGACCCTCGACGGCATCGTCGAGTCGATCGGAATCGACCGCGAGAAGCTTTGCACCTATTGCTGGAACGGACGCAGCTAAATACCCCACCCAACTAAAACAGCGGAAAGTTTTTGAGGTTTCTTAAGGAACTTTTTTCAAAAAGTTCCTTAAGTCGAGCTCCGCAGAGCTCGAAACTCCCCGCGCTTCGAACAGACGACGCCCCGTCGGCTGTTCGGAAGGAGTCAAACCTTCCGCCGGAAGGTTTGCGCTCCTTCACCCCCTTTTAGTTGAAGTAAAACTACCATATTATAATTAAATAAGGAGCAACACTATGAAAAGAATTTGCATCTGCTTGATAGCATTATGTATCCTTTGCACTTCTGCTGCTCTGAATTTGAGCGCAGAAAGCGCATCAATTACCGATGCCGAAGCCGCAAAGCTGGTTCGCAGCGCCATAAACGTCCATGACATAACCTGCGTTACCTGGATATTCGGCAGTATGGATAAACACATCAATTATTATTCAAGCATCGACCCGAACAAACTGATCGGCGGTTCTCTTGAAGGGTTCCGAGAGCACATAAATACCATATACGCACCCCGAGAGGCTGAGAAATATTGGTCTGCAAACTTTTTCTTCCCAGGCGAACCCCGCTTTATCGAGGACGAACAAGGGACTTTGTATATGGTGTTTCCCATTCCTCAGCGATATCCCTTCTATTACGGAGAGATTGATGAGATCAAAGTTGAACTGATCGAATCAAACAGCAAAACCGCAAGGGCAAAAGTATATGTTGGTATAACCGACCTTTCTGTAGAGGATCTGGACTTCCCCGTATACGATGCCTGGGTCGAATGCAAATTTGAGAACACCGCCGACGGATGGCGGATCTCGGATTGTGCATTTTTCGATATGCTGCTCTCTTTTGACAGCAATTTCGAGTGGACCGCGGTCGATTCTCCCGACACCGGCGACACGGTGACCGAAAAGACCGTAATCATCCTTCTGCTTCCCCTCGCGTGCCTACTCCCCGCCGTTTGCATAACACGCAGAAGAAAAATTTTTGCAAAGCAAAAATTTTTCTATTAATACACGTTCGCCGCAGGCGAACATATCGTGCCGAAGGCATATCGCGTGCCGAAGGCACCAAAAAACGACGTTCAGAACGCTGAACAACAAGGTTCGCACTCTTTGACTTCCCCCGCCCCGTTCAGGGGTAGCGAAGCGGCGACGCGGTATTGAATGACAGTCCGGTGGACTGTCAGACCCGCGGCGTGACCGAGCCGCAGCGAGACGGGAGCGAGGGGGGTGGGTCCCGATTTGCAGATACAAAATTATACGGATATCGGCAAAATCTCCGTGCGGGCGTGCAATTAACTGTATGCACCTGCAGGAAAATGGAAACTCTGTAGCTATTCCGCGCTCTTCGAGCGCGAGGGTGACAGAGCGCAACACTTCCCTAAATTCGGGAAGTATTGACTCTGTCCAAAATTCAGAAGCAAAGCTTCAGAATTTTGAAGCAGTAAGCGAGAGGCTGAAATATTTGCCTTCGGCAAATTTGCATTAGTCCGAGGCTCCGCCTCGTGCTCCGTTTAAGAAACTTTTCAAGAAAAGTTTCTTAAAAATCTTCAAAAGCTTTCGAGCTTTTGAATTAAAATCGGAAATTTCCGAGCAACGCGAGGAAATTCTCCTTCACTGTTCACTGTCCACTGTTCACTGTCCACTTTCAACGACAAACAGCCAAGTGAGCAATCAAAATCCTCCGAAAGGACAAACAACTATGTTACACTCCAACTCCAAATCCGAAAGCTACGCAGCAGCGGGCGTTGATATTACCGCCGGCTATCGCGCTGTCGAGCTTATGAAAAAACATATCGCACGCACCAAAAACGAGGGCTGCCTTGACGACGTCGGCGGCTTCGGCGGCTGCTTCGGTCTGCCCATCGCAGGTATGGAAGAGCCCGTTCTCGTTTC
>JAGBRZ010000237.1 GCA_017632155.1 Clostridia bacterium | reverse complement strand
TCTGCAAGTGCAGAGACAAGACCTGCCGCTACAAAACCGTAACCGGGTGCTAAGAGCCATCCGCACAATAATACGATGCAATCACCTATATTCAGATATCCCTTCATCGGGGAAGGAATTTTGATTATCATTGTCGCTACGCATACCATAGCCGCCATAAGTGCCGTTATTACAATTCTTTTTGTTCTTGAGTGCCTTTTTATGTTACCACCTTTACATTTCGGTGATAATAGTATATAATATATCTGACCATATAACAATTACCAATCAAGGAGTATTTTATATAGCCAGATGAAGTATATAATTGACAAAAATAAACGCCCCGTATATCTGCAACTCTATACGCAGATACGTGACGATATTGTAAATGGGTTATATCCGTACAACAGTAAGCTCCCATCGAAAAGAAGTCTTGCAGAGGAAACGGGTGTCAGCACAATAACGGTTGAACACGCCTATGCGCTTCTGTGTGACGAGGGATACACAGAAGCAAGGGAGCGAAGCGGATTTGTCGTGATCTTCCGTCAGAACGACGGATTTGCTTCTACCACCAAACCGCACATACATACCACACATCCTATCATACATCAAGCGACTTTCACGAGTTTCCTCTTTCCGTATTGAGTAAGACGATGCGAAGGGTGCTGACCGACCACGGAGATCTGCTGCTTGAAAAGTCGCCCAACCTCGGTTGCACCGAACTCCGCGAAGCTATTAAGCGTTATCTCGCGCGAAATCGCGGCATCGAGGTATCTACCGAACAGATCATTATCGGCTCCGGCTCGGAATATCTTTACGGACTTATCGTTGAGCTTTTAGGGAGAGATAAGACGTTTGCTATTGAGTTTCCCTCGTACAAAAAGATCGAGCAGGTATATAGAGCTTCCGAAATCAATTACGAATCTCTTTCATTAACCCCCACGGGCATTGACAGCTCTGCTCTCAACTCATCAAAAGCCGATGTTCTTCATACCACACCATACCGAAGTTATCCAAGTGGCGTTACGGCAACGGCATCCAAGCGGCACGAATATCTGAGATGGGCAAATGAGAAAAAGCGATATATTATCGAGGACGATTTTGAATCCGAGTTCTCGGTATCTACTAAACCAACCGAAACGCTTTTTGCACTATCTATCAAAGATAACGTAATATATTTGAACACGTTTTCAAAAACCATATCCCCCTCGTTGCGTATCGGTTATATGGTGCTGCCAAAGCATCTTGTCGAGGTTTACGAAGATAAGCTCGGCTTCTACTCCTGCACAGTTCCTACGTTTATGCAGTACGTGCTCACCGAGCTTATTGATAACGGCGACTTTGAAAGGCACATCAATCGCGTCAGAAGAACGATGAGGAAGAAATTATCTACATAAGCTGAAAATAGCCCTCGCTCCATTTTGGAACGAGGGCTTGAAAATTTACTGAATAAAGGTTTCTAATGCAATCTGCATACCAAGTTTGAAAGCGTATTCAAAAATGGCTGCTTCGCCAAGGCTCATATACTCGCTCCAACAATCGTGGAATTTCTCAAATATCTCTTTCTGATCATCGGTAAAGCTTTTCTCCAAGTCCTCGTGATGGCGTGACATATAGCTGAGGAGTTCTTTCATTTCCTTCGTGTTATTTCTGCTGTCCTCTTGAGGGATTATGTTTCCGTGCCAAAGTTCATTGATAATCGATTTCATTTGTAGACTACCTCCTTCAGCACGATTTCCTCGGCGCTTGATTTAAGGTTGTTTATCATCTGCACCCAACGCATTGGATTGGCGGCTTTGAGATCTTCGGTTACACCCATTCGCTCAGCCATCTGTGTGATAAGTAAGTCAATCTGTTCGTGTGCCTGCTCGTCAATGTTGTGGAGGCAGTCGTTCAAACGTCCTTCGGTCAGCAAGGTAGTGTATGTTCCTCTGCGGTGTTTCATAATAAAGTCGAGGTGAAGGGTTTCATATTTTCCGATTTCATAGTTGCTCTGTTCGGGAAGTGCCATATCGGGTATTAGATGTCCGTTTTCCTCGTGGTAGGTTCCTCCGAGTTTTTCATAAAGAGATTCAAAGTTCTTTTTCATTGTAGTATCCTCCAAAATTAGATTTTGATTTTACTACAATTCATTCTCGCATCCAAACCAATACAAACACCAATGGCGTACCTGCTCTATCGCAGGTACGCCATTGGGTGTCTGTTGTTTTTGCTTTTGCGGGGCAATCTTCACATCGCGTTCTTTCGCCCCTTGATTTATAATCTTATTTTTTTACTGAACCGATAAGACCGATAACGCCATCAATAGCGAGCAGAACACCAACGACGACGATCATAATATCAAGTGCGTTGCCGAATGCGAGCATCAGACCGACCACGATAGAGAGGATAGGGAAGAGTACCTCAAGAGCGTTCTTCTTTTTCTTCTTAAGTACGTTAATAAG
>JAGBRZ010000236.1 GCA_017632155.1 Clostridia bacterium | reverse complement strand
GGCAGAGGCGCAGAAAGAGGCAACGGAAACGGCTTTGCACAAGGTGACGAAGGAAGCTACCGCACAGGTTGGGAAAGCGAGCGAGAGAGCTTCAGAAGTTATCGACAGAAGAATTCGTCGGGACGAGGCACTGTGGTGGCTACGTCTTGCACTCACGGCAGTTCCGATGCTGTTAGTACTGCTCTTATGGGTGCACGTGGGCTTGGGAATCTGACCGATCTATTTGAGGACGGCGAGGAATCCGAGGAAGAAAAACGGCAGAGAGAAGCGAGAAACGCTGGCTCTGCTGTCGGCGTTCTTGTCGGTGGCACTGTAGGCTTTGCCATCGGCTTTACCGAAAAGAAAACTACGCCAACAGATGATGTTGACGATGGCGAGGACGAAGGATTTGAAATTACGATGTGAGAAAGGATGATGATATGACTTGGAAAAAGTTTTGGAAGCGAGTCAACGCATTGCTTCATGATAACCGCACTGTGCTTCGTGACGGTGAGAATATTGAGGATTGGGAAGGAGTTCAGCGTAAACAGCGTCAAGAAGAAGCGGAACGGCTGAGGAAAGAACAAGAAATCCTCGCCACATGGTTTCTGCGTGAGGAATATATTAACGCAGGTTGGTTCAAACGCCTTCTCCTACGGATAGACTTCGTCTTCCGTGATACGCGCGGAGAGAGCCATCTGCCACAGCTACCTCCGCATATTATTACCGAGGTAGCTCGATGCTTGATGCCCGACATCATAGCATTTTACGAGTCTGAAGAAGGTAAAAAGATATTTGAGGAGTGGAAAGCGAAACGAAACTTAACGCAAAACAATTGCGTATCGTTCCCAAACAAAAATGAAAAAATATAATATATATTTACGAAGGGGGAATGTTTGTGCAATCAGATAATATTAAAATTCCCAAAAAAGCTAAACTCTTGATTCGATCTAATCAGGAGTGTTTAATAGAAGCTATTCATTTTAAAACTCAACTGATAACTTTGAAAGAACGTGAAAAGGTCTATAATACGGTTTCTGTGAAAAATGTGGAATTTGATTTTTCAAATTTTGACCCAGAGGAAATTGTAACTTTTTGGAGAAAGTTTGAACAATAGGCTGTACTTTTACTCTGTTTTATGATATAATATAAGCAAAGATATTTATCAAGGCGGAGGTGTGCATGGGACACAAAATATTCGTTTCTTATAAGTACGCTGACTCCGATGTTAAGAATATAAGTGGTAATTACTACCCTGCGGACACTGTCCGTACCTACGTAGATAAGCTTGCTGACTATATTTCTGAAACTTCGGATCACATCTATAAAGGCGAGGACGACGGCGAAGATTTGTCCAAGCTTTCTGATGATACAATCTGGGAAAAATTGAAGGATAGAATCTATGATAGTACTCTTACCATCGTGATGATATCCCCTGGAATGAGAGAAACATGGAAAGCGGATCGGGATCAGTGGATACCCTGGGAAATTTCATATTCACTGAAAGAAGTCTCTCGGAAAAACAGAAGCGGAAGAATGGTTTCAAGCTTCAGCAATGCTACGCTTGCAATAGTTCTTCCCGACAGGCAAGGAAGCTATAGTTACTATACCTATGATAATGCTTGCTGTGCATCAAAATGTACAACCTTAAAGACCGATATTCTGTTCAAGATATTGCGTAGTAATATGTTTAATATCAAGGAGCCGGATTCTAATGTGTGTAGTAACAACTCAAAAATCTATCACGGCGACAGTAGTTACATCACTTCTGTCAAGTGGGAGAATTTTGTAAAGGATCCCGAAAGCTACATCCAAAAAGCTTACGATATTCAAAGCAAGATTGATCAATATGATATCACCAAAGAGGTGTAAGGAGGAATAACTATGGAATTCAATGATAACCAAGTAAAGCATTTGGAGTTTATTCAGTCTAATATAGCCAGAATGAATCAATGCTCGTTTCAAATGAAAGGATGGATGCTTACTATTGTTTCGGCATTGTTGGCACTTTATGCAGGGTCGATTAGCCCCGAAACCGGTAACGGTATAAACATGTTTATTTATATTGCAATTGTGCCTGTCCTAATTTTCTGGTTCTTGGATTCATTCTATTTGCAACAGGAAAGAAAATTCAGAGGAATATACAACGACCTCATCAATCCCGAAAAATGCGCTCAAATAAAACCGTTTGAAATGCCCCTCAATAGATATGACGGATGCAAATACTGTCTTGTTCATATTATGTGGTCAAAAACTGAGGCCCTGTTGTATGTGCCTGTCATTGTATTGCTTGTTGCTGCCGGATTTCTGCTGTAAACATACACCGCCGAAAACAGCTTAACTGTCTGTGCGTTCGGCGGTGTTTTTATCCTTAAAATACTACGAGTTAAAATGAAAGGAATTAATATGCCAGGCGTAACAAAACATATATCCGACCATGAAATCAAAGATATAATTTCAATGTGGTCTCAACAAATAAAAACTATTCAACCTATATTGCCATACGAATATGGGCAAGCAGAAATAATAGCCTTGCTGAAGGAATTTTACCCACATGAGTGGCAATCTGTTGAATATAAACATTTGTATTATAAAAAGAAGGATGAACATATAAAAAAACATACTGGTAGAACGCGCCATAATATGCCTTCGGCTCTAAAATTACTTGATAGGGTGTCTTTATATCAAAAATTATTAACAGACGAATATAGAGCGCTTTGGCGCTCAACTTTTTCGGCGGATACACAAGAATTGGAGCGACTTGCTCTGTACACTAAGAGAAAGCCAAAAATCGATAGGGTCGATAAGAAAATTGCTACCGCTAAAGCCAAAACACAACAAGTTACGCCTGATTTTATTGATAAGCTTATTGGGATTTATGAAAGAAAAAACACCTCTCAAAAAGATAGAATGTACATAATGTTGGAGTTGAAAAAATATTATAGCCCCGTGGTTATTAAT
The DNA here is from genome assembly GCA_017632155.1 of Clostridia bacterium. The sequence continues at coordinate 29,571 of JAGBRZ010000236.1, read as the reverse complement.
TTCTTTTTCAAGTTAAACGATACAGAACTAAATAATCAATTGAGGTGGCTTGCATTTTACCATTTACAAGCATTTAATTACAATCCCAGAGCAAGAAAACTAAAATATATGCCAGTCCATACAAAAAACAAAAAGCGGAGACAATATCTCAAAAATGTATATCCGTATGAAACGTATGATATTCCCGAAACACCACAAGAGCTTGAATATCGTATCGATAATGCTAAAGAACAATTGCTAAAAGAATATGATTATTTTATTTCTCATAGTAGCAAAGACCGTGTTGCCGTACAAGCTTTGATCGTTGCGGAAAACCAGTTGAAAAAGAATGTTTTTTGTGATTGGATCAACGATGTCGATTATCTCAAGCGTCATTTGGTGTGCGAAGCAACACTTAAAGTTATTGAGCGACGGATGGAGCAATCAAATGCGCTTGTTTTCGTGGAATCCGAAAACTCAAAAAATTCAATATGGTGTAAATATGAATTGAATTTCTTTTACGAATTGGGGAAACCGATTTTTACAATTACCAAAGAAAATATAGATGCAGGAGTTTTTGAGTTGCAGCCAATGAATTCGGATTGGTATATAGATCCCAATTATAAAAAGCTCGCATTGTTGGAAGGTGCAACTATTCAAGAGTAATGTAAGTTAGCCGCCGAGAGTAACCGTTAAGTCGCTCTCGGTTGTATTTTTAGCGTAAACCAACAGTTGACGAAAACTTTCCCAAGCCTAATTGACAATCTGAAGAAAATATGGTATACTATTACAGTAATCAAATTACAATTTCAAAAAGAGAGGTGATCAACATGAAAAAATCGTATATGACGATTCTGTATAAGGACATATCTGATGCTATGTTGATTGCCGAATTTTGCGTTTTGTAATTCGGTTTTTAACTGTTGCTTTGTTGCGCATCCGATATGGGTGCGCTTTTTGTTTTATATAGAATCGTCCCTCGTTCTGTAACTTTGGTTACAATCCAAGAAAAGAAAGAAGGACGATATTTTTATGCAAAGATTTAAAAGAATTATTTTACCTATGCAAGGACATAACAAGAGCGATTTGCATTGGCTTTACAATACTCGCTCTGAAGATGAGCCTCCACTCATTTTCTCATATTCCAAATTAAAGTTTTGGTTTGGAGGAACAAGTTACCGTTCAAGTGAGAAATTGCTTCTTTATGTTCAAATTCCATCAGAGATAATCGGTGATATTGTGTTGTCGGATACACTGCCATGTGAGACATATATTCTTCGATTAATATCTCCGATGATAAACGAATTAAGCAATTCTTATTTGAACACCGACAAAAATGTTCGTGAAAAGGCACAATTCGAAGCTCAATATGCCGGCGAATATATGGTTCGCCGTAGCGGAATCCAATACAATGCAAAAGAAAATGTATATGTGCTGCGAGTGAATTTCAATATTCCGCTTGTAAACGCACTATCAGTAAACGCAAAAGCGGCTATCCGTGCAATAAGAGATATTTTAGAGCATATTGAAACCGCGCTGAATGACTTTGACCGTGATGAACTGAACCTTTATATTAAGACCTATGCTTATCAGCGTGAAATACGCAAATATATGAGTGATCATGATTTGTGTTCGTTTATCGCAAATGGAAGCATTTTACCTCGTGAAAACGGAACCTCTGCACCGATGAAAAACGCAATAGCGTTCATAGCTCCAAAAGAAATGGAGGTCATCATTCCGATTTCTGACGGAATACAGCTGGTTGGTATGGGTATCAAGAAAGGTATTACAGTGATTACGGGCGGTGGTTATTCGGGCAAATCAACATTGCTCGATGCCATTGAAATGGGTATTTACAATCATATCCCCGGAGATGGGCGTGAGTTTGTTTTGACAGATAGCAGTGCTCTCAAAATGTATGCCGAGGACGGAAGACCCGTTTCAGAACTTGATCTTTCACCGTTTTTTAGATATTTACCCGGTCGCTCAGAGCTTCAAAGGTTTTCTACTTTGCACGCCAGCGGAAGTGTTTCGCAAGCGGCGAATATCATTGAGGCAGTTTGCGGAAAGTGTAGATTATTGCTTATAGATGAGGATAAAAGCGCAACAAACTTTATGATTCGCGACAAGAATATGCGTCTTGTTGTCAAGAACGAGCCCATCATTCCATTCACCGACAGAGTGCGTGAGCTATACGGCGAAAAAGATGTTTCTACTATCCTTGTTATTGGTGGCTCAAGCGAATACCTTGCCTATGCGGATACAGTAATCTTAATGGAAGGTTATTTGCCGCATATCATTACGGAAGACATACAAAAGCTTGACCTTCCCCAGATAACGAACAATGAAATTTCTGCCAACTGGGTAGAGTCGCGCCGCATCGTGCCAAAGGAAACGTCAAAACCATTTCTGTATTTTCGAAGCGTTGAAACCGAAAACGAGAAGAAGATTATTCTTGATGAATATAGTGCAGATATTACGCTTTTGACAGCTTTGATTTCCGGAAATCAGCTCAATACGCTCGCCTGCGTTATGGAACGTTTATTAACCGATAAGGACGCTGACAATGCAGAACTGCTTGAAAAAGTTGAGGAATATACTGCAAAAATGTTGACAGATAATGATACCTCTTCTCTTATCCCCGAAACAGCACAACGTTTTTATGAAGAAATTCGTCCAATTGATGCTTTTTGTTGTGTCAATCGTATGAGAGGATTGGTTTTTAAAACTGACAGGGGTGATGAGACATGACTATGCCCACCTATCACATTACGATTGCGGACAAAATCAAGGCGTACCGCAGCGAAAACAATCTTTCGCTAAAAGAATTCGGCAAGCTGATCGGTGTCTCTGCGCAAGCGGTATGCAAGTGGGAGCAGAACATCTGCTATCCCGATATTATCTTTCTGCCGCATCTTGCGAGGATACTGGGATGCAAAACTGATGATTTTTTCGATATGCCTTGCCAAGATTTAACCAACGGTTGATAAAAAACTTTTCATTGCTGATTGACATTTAATAGAAAATGTGATATACTAATATCGTAGTTAATACAAATTCATGCCAAAGGAGGCGACCATTATGAAAACTGCAATTGAATACATTGTCGGATGCCATGTGTCGCCGAGTGCAGCATGACGCTTTTTAAGCGTGCTTGAATATAATCGGCTAATATTTTACGGTATATCTGACGATATACCGTTTTTGTTTTTCCTTCGAAAAATGGTTTGACAATGTGTTCTATATCTATGCCCATAAGGCAACACATCTCAAATCATTTCTCGGAGGTATTTTTATGCAAAAATTAAACGAAATTATTAAATCTCTTGATGGAAAAGCCGTATCTTCATATACAAAGCTGTACGGAAGATATGAGCGAAACGGAATTGTCTATCATATTCGGAATGTCTATGGCGGACAATTCAAATTTGCAACGGTATCGATAGAGATACCTTGTGGGCGGATCTTTGAAAATCACAGATTTGCTCACAACGATAAAACCGCAATAATGTCCTTTATTATGCGTGAGTTTTCGCTTGCCGCCCATATGGCTAACGATGCAATGCAACAGTCGGAAAGTAATGTTCAAAAGGGGCTGTTTCTTGTTTACAAGTTTGGAACACGAGTGTTGTCGAATTCCGTAGTGCAATTAAACGACGAAACAATAACTATTTCGTTAACAATAAAACTGCCTTTTAACAATACGGCTTATAACACGGGACGATGCGCGGATCCCGAGCTTGGAATCAAAGCACAAAGCGGAAGCGTTTTGGCTCTGTCTGCACAAGCTCAAAAGGACTCTTTCAACAGCCGCAAAAAAGGAATAATTTCCGAAAAGGCATTGAAGCTTCTATTGACGAAGAATTTGCCCACATTAGTTGAAGACTTTGTTTCAAACTTTGATGCAAATGCTCTTTGGCAAGCAGTAGAATTATGGCAAAATCAAGAGTACATACGCCGCTATTTGAAAAACAATGGGTATGTATCTTTTGTCGCCAACGGATCTGTACTTCCTCGAAAAGGCAAAACAGACTATAAGGATAGCAAGGGGGCTGTTCCGTTTACTTCTCCAAAATCAATGCAGATAAATATTGCGTTGCCGAGTGGGGACAACATCAGCGGAATGGCTATCCCCGAGGGTATAACCTTGATTACCGGTGATGCATATCACGGAAAAAGCACGATCTTGGAGGCTTTGAAGGAAGGTGTTTACAATCACGTTCTCGGTGACGGTCGTGAATACGTCATAACAAATGAAAGTGCTATGACCATTCAAGCAGAGGATGGAAGAAGCATCAAAAACACCGACATCTCCTTCTTTCTGCGAGCATTGCCTGTTAAGTCAATTCTTCCGCAAAGCTTTTCTACAGACAATGCCAGCGGTTCGACATCACAAGCTGCGGCGGTAACCGAAGCAATGGAGGCAGGATGTCATTTAATGCTGTTCGACGAAGACCGAAGTGCGAATAACTTTATGTACAAAGACGAAAAGATGCGTTCGGTTATAAAAAATGCTTCTACCTCGCCTTTTATCGATAATGCCCGTATGTTTTATGAAAGGCACGGCATTTCCTCTATCATCGTTGTCGGAGCTTCGGGAGAATATTTCCGCATTGCAGACAGGGTCATTTTAGTTGAAAACTTTACCGTTTCTGAATATAAGGATTATTCCAAGGATCATAAAAATTCGGAGTCCGCTTTTTCACCACTATCGCGTGCTGTTGAATTCGGTGATCTCAGAAGAGTTTGTCTTGCAAGAAACATCGAAATCAAAGATGACTCAACACTTAAATTCGGCAATGAAACAGTAAATATTCCCGAAATTATACAGCACGTTACACGTGGTCAACTTGATTTTATATGTTCTTTCATTTACTATTTGACGGTAATTGAACAGTATAAAGGCGGTAATTTAAGGGAATCGGTCTTGCGGTTGTATAGGAAAATTGAATCGTTAGGATTTGATATGATTCACCAAACAGGATTTAGAGGAACATCGGGCGTCATTGAATATGTTCGTCCAGAAGATATTCTTGCTATCCTGTATCGCTTGAAATCTATCGGTTTTAGAGAGAGGTGATGCGAATGAATAGATTGAAATTGGCTTCTAAATCTTTTGCTTACTCTTGGAATCTGATCTTTGAGTCAAGCAAATTCATGATTTTTCTGTATTTCGCATTGATGTTGATTACAACGTCTTTTCCGTTGTTGTCTGCATTTTTGCTGAAATACGTTTTGGATGCATTAACCGTAGCAACACCTGAAATAGAAAAGGTGCTTGCGGTGGTTATCATATACGGTCTTTCTTTGGTAGTAAATCAAGGAATTACATCGGCAAAGGACTTGGTCAAAAGCACCATTGACCAAAAGGCACGACACTTGTACCAATGTCGATTAGTGGAAAAGCTCTCGGAACTGCCTATGGATGTTCTTGATTCCTCCAAGGGAAAGGATCAGATCGACGAAGTAAGGTATATGGAATTTACATCCGTGTTTTTGATATTTCGACTTACCGATATTATATCTTCTCTTTATACCTTCGTTGTTGCATTTACGACACTCGCAGTATTCTCCCTTGGATTTTCGCTGATGTTCTTGGCATTTACGATACCAAGCATTATATTCAACGAATATTACGCCCGCAAATCGGAAGAGCTGCGTGAAAAAACAGCCCCCGACGTTCGCAAATTCCATTACTATCGTTGGATGCTCACGGATGCTTGGCCTGCAAAAGACGTGAGAATGTACGATCTTACCGATGCTATCAAGGCGCGTTATGACGAGGAAAAGAAGGACTATATCAAAGCCAACAAAGCGCTTGACAAAAAGGTGCTTCACGGTTCGCTTGGTATTGAACTGTTTCGCAGGAGCGGAGAGATCGTATTTATTGCATACGTAATCTATAAGGCGGTAAACGGAGCAATTGGCATCGGTGATGTTGCGCTCTATATCGGGTTTGCGCATAGCGTTTCAAATTCTTTTTGGCGCGCTACTTGGATGACTACCGATGTAGTAAGTCGCATATCTGATTTGATGGGCAAGTTGTTTGAATTCTTCGCAATAAAGACGGAACAAACGGGTGGCACACGAAAGCTTGAAGCCTTTGAAAGCCTCGCTTTCGATAACGTATGCTTCAAATATCCGCATACCGATAAATACGTGTTGACCGGAGTTTCTTTTACGCTCAACAAGGGTGATAAGCTATCCATTGTTGGTATTAACGGCTCGGGAAAATCCACGATCATCAAATTGATGCTTGGTCTTTATGAGATCGAGTCCGGGCAAATTCTGATCAACGGCTATCCAATGTCCGACTACGATATGCGTGATGTTCGAAAGTTGTTTTCTGCACTGTTCCAAAGCTTTGTGCAGTATCCGCTGACCTTGCGAGAAAACATTGCGCTTTCCTCGCTTGAACGTATGGATAATAGCAATGAAATTGAAGGGGTACTGATGCAAAGCGGTGTATATGAAGATATTCAGCCAAAGCTCGAAAACGGACTTGATTCTTTTATGACTCGCCAATTTGCGGATAACGGTACGGAGCTTTCTAAAGGCCAATGGCAAAAGATCGCGCTTTCCCGAGCGTATTTCAAAAATGCTCCCATTATCATTTTTGACGAGCCCTCGGCAGCACTTGACGCCGAGGCGGAAGATCGGATATTTAAGAACTTTGAATCCATATCCGATGGCAAAACGGGTATTATGATTTCTCACCGTATTTCAAGTGCCCGTATGTCTAATAAGATCATCGTTCTTGACGGAGGAAAGATTACGGAGCAAGGCACTCACGACGAGCTTGTTGCGCTTGACGGTCTATATGCCAAGCTTTATAACCTCCAGCGCGAAAAGTACACGGTAAAGGAGGGCGATTGATATGAATAAAATAAAGACTTTCTTTTCCGGACTTTTCAAAAACGTATGGTTCGGCATTAAGACCTGTTTCCTTGCCTCAAAATTCTATTTTTCCATGAAGCTTGTAATTCTGATGTTCACAACGCTAATACCGCTTGTGAATCTATGGCTGTGGAAAGAAGTGCTTAACGGCGTTGTAGATTTTGGAAATAGTAAGCATACCGTAATCGTATGTTTAACTATTTACCTCGCCCTGCAATTAGCTACCTACTTGATAGACCAATTTGATAATTACGTTCAAGACCGATATAGTGACGAATTGAAGTTTTACATTGATGCCGTGATGATGGATAAGACCTCGCGGATGGATCTGTCTTTCTTCGATTCTGCAAAAATGGGCGATAAGGTCAGACACGCGAGAAATAATTTTCTCACGATGATGAATATGTCGTGGCTTGTCTTTGACATCATTTCCGCGTTTATCAATGTGGTAGCAACACTTATTATTGTTTGCACATACAAATGGTGGCTCGGTCTTGTTACGCTCGTGCTTTTGATTCCATTTATGCTTTACAATAAAAAGCGTACCGAGCGCAAGCTTCAAATGGAAAAAGAACAGCTCCGCGATAATCGCAAAAAGGATTATTACCGTGATGTATTCTTCAACGACAATGTTCAGTTTGAGGTTAAGCTGAATAATATCGGCTCTTACTTTATCGGTAAGTATAAGGAAACGTGGCAGAAGCTTTATAAAATCAATAAAACAGAGGATATCAAGCACAACATCATCAATACGCTGATTATGATCGTGAACGTATCCAGCGAATTCTTGGTGCTGACGGTATCGGTGTTCGATGTTATAAATAAGCACATCGGTATCGGTGATCTGCAATACAATCTTAGTATGGTATCGCGCTTACGAAGCCAATCTCAATTGTTGATGAATAAGGTTAATAAATTTCTTAACGATAACACCCGTCTGATCGAGCTTCAAGAGTTTATGGATATTGAACCCGAGGTGGAAAAGAGCGGAACACTGAAGCCGTCGAACAATCCGGAGATTGAATTCTGTAATGTATCCTTCCGCTATCCCAATGCAGAGCAGTACATGCTGAAGGATTGCTCCTTTACTATTGAACCTCACGAAAAGATCGGTCTGATAGGACTTAACGGTGCAGGTAAATCTACGATTATAAAGCTGATGTTCCGCTTTTACGATCCCGAGGAGGGATGCATCAAGCTCGACGGCGTAGATCTGAAGGAGTACGATATTTACGCTGTTCGTAAGGTGTTCGGTGTCCTATTCCAAGATTATGTCACCTACTGCTTGCCTCTCCGTGAGATTATTGCACTATCCGACTTTAACGAGCGGTTCAATGATGAAAAATTGAAAAAGGCTTGCGACATCAGCGGCGCAAGTGAGGTCATTAAAAATTGGGAGAACGGCTTTGACAGCGTTCTCGGTCGTTACTATGCAGACAACGGCAAAGACCTTTTGGGCGGTCAATGGCAGCTTGTAGGACTTGCCCGTGCATACTTCAAGGATAGTGAATATATGATACTCGATGAACCCTCTGCCGCGCTTGACCCAATCTCAGAGGACAGAATATTTGAACAACTCTATCATTTGAGCGAAGGCAAAAGCTCGGTCACAATCTCGCACCGTCTTTCAAACACCACTCTCGCCGATAAGATTCTCGTTATCGGTGACGGACACATTATCGAACAAGGCTCGCATTTTGACCTACTGAAGCAAAACGGCAAATATGCCGAGCTGTTTAACTTGCAAGCAAGTAAATATATTTGATACGGCATTTAAGAATGCTTGAAAACTGCATTGTCAAAAAGCAAGTGTAAGAAAGACACCGCCGAGAGCGACCGTTTGGTTACTCTCGACGGTGAAATATTTACACATATATTATACCACAAAATCAGCAAAAAATCAAGTCTTGTATTTGCAAAATTAATATGCTATAATTTACGAAATCAAAAAAGGAGTGCTGTCAGATGATTTTGAATGCATTGGATGAAGTTTTGTTTTGGGATGATATTGATGCCTTAAAGACATTTACAAAGCAGAATTGCGATAGATTTTATCCACACGACTTTGAAAATTATCATAAGAATCAAGAATCGTTTTTCAAATCAGTTATCCCAAATAAAGAAGAATTCATTTGTCGATTAGAAAACTATGCAAAGGTCGGACTGCCTTTTTGGATTTCGGGCAGAAATGAGCTTAGTGATGATATTGATGCAAATTCGATGATTAAGGCTATTTCTATAAGTTCTAAAATCGATAATGGAGAACAAAAAGCCAAACAAGCGTCAAAATGGCAAGAAAATAATCCTTCATTTTGGAATTTCTACACGGATAATATCCTACATCAACAAGAGAATCGTATTCTTGAACTCACGATAGGTGCAGGTGGCGGAACAAATACTGTAATGAGTAAAATGACACCTCGCGATTATTATATGGGTGTTGATATAGATTTTGTCTGTGCAAAAAACGCGGATGCCCTTGCTAAATATTATAACATAAATGGTTTAGGTATTGCTACATCGTTATGGAAATTGCCTTTTGATGATTGTATGTTTACATCGGTTTGTAGTAATGCAGGATTAGAAGAATGCCGAGAAATTCCTACGATCATAGAAGAGGCATATAGGGTATTAATGCCTGGAGGTAAAATCGTTTTGCATTGTTTGAACACTAATAAAATGCAAGCGTATGCAAGATTTGAACAATACGGTTTCTCCGAAGAAGAAATGATATATTGGGCAAAGCAAATAAGAATGTACACATCTGCTGAAGGTGTAGAAGAGCACTTAAGAGCCATTGGATTCAAATTTTACAAGCGACTGATGGATGAAAAATTAGGTAGCATTCTCGTATTCGAAAAATAAATATATAACACCACCGCCGAGAGTAACCGTTTGGTCGCTCTCGGCGGTGTGTTTCAATATGGATAATCAAAGTAAAAAACAAATCCGAACAGTTCCGTCGTAACGAAACAGTTCGGATTTGCTTGTTCTGGTGGACCCGAGGGGAATCGAACCCCTGTCCGAAAACCTCTTGATATCACCTTCTCCGGGTGCAGTCCGTTATTTAGAATTCCCCTCAAAAGCCGTCAACGGACAGACTTCTTCGTTGGGTAGCCATTTTTTGCGTGACCGACTCAATGGCGAACCATCGGTGCACGGGCTTCGCTCATTTGACGCTCAGTCCGAGGCCGCGAAACTCCTCGGAGGAACGGGCGACATGATTGCCGCGGCACTGCCCTTAGGCAGCCATTGCTACAGTTTTATTGTTAGCGTTTAATTTTAAGTTAGGCCTTTGGAGAGATTGCCCGGCTCTACCCGCTTATGATACCTCAAAATCCCCGTCGAAACCTTTACGGGCCCAAATTGAAGCAAAAAATAATAGTGAAACGTGAAGAGGTTTAATCGTATTTGGACTGATCTCGCATCCGTCGATCCATTTCTCTGCTTGCGTCCTTCTCTGCCGCAGCATCTCGCTTATCGTACAGCTTCTTACCTCGGCAAAGTCCGATCTCGACCTTGACGTTCTTGCCCGAGAAATACAACGACAGCGGCACAAGCGTATATCCCTTTTGCGCCACAAGGCCCGTCAGCTTCATAATCTCCCTCTTATGCATCAGGAGCTTTCGTTCGCGTCTTGGCTCTCTGTTGAAGATATTTCCCTTCTCGTAGGGGCTGATATGCATTCCCAACACGAAAAGCTCTCCGTTTTTGATCGAGCAGTAGGCATCCTTGAGATTAACCGCTCCGTTCCTCACGCTCTTGACCTCGGTTCCGAAGAGAGCAATTCCCGCTTCGTACTTCTCGTCCACGAAATATTCGTGCCACGCCTTACGGTTTTGCGCGATGGTACGCGATCCCGTATGTTTCTCCGCCATCTTACCCTCTCCTTTCCAAAATCATTTGCTTTTATAGTTTATCACACTTTATCCCAAAAATCAAGTATTTTCTGTCGATTCGATTGCAAAAACACAAAAACTATGTTATAATAAAGAATAATAAAAATAAAAAAGAAAGGGATTTTTATGCCGTTTTTGTATTTTTTACAGGAGCTTCGCAATCCCGTGCTCGACGCGATCTTTTCGGTGATCACGCTTTGCGGAGAAGAAACCGTCTTTATGGCGGTGGGAATGATCGTCTTCTGGTGCATCAGTAAGTATCAGGGCTATTATCTTCTCTCGGTCGGCTTTGTCGGTACGCTCCTCAACCAATTTTTAAAAATGCTCTTCCGCATCCCCCGTCCGTGGGTAAGAGATCCGAATTTCCCGATCGTGGAATCGGCGCGAGAGGCGGCGTCGGGCTACTCCTTCCCCAGCGGACACACGCAGACCTCGGTCGGTCTTTTCGGCGGTCTGGCGCTCTGGAACAAGCAGCGCTGGCTCCGCATCGCAATGATTGCACTTTGCGTTCTCGTTCCCCTCTCGAGAATGTATCTCGGCGTTCACACGCCCGCTGACGTTCTCGTATCGATCGGAATTGCTCTCATTATGATCTTCGTCGGAGCGCCGCTCTTCCGCAAGGCGGAGCACTCCCCGAAGCTGATGTACACGATCATCTTTACGCTCGTAGGACTGATGCTCGCGTATCTTGCCTTCATCTGTCTTTACGAGTTCCCCGCAAGCGCCTATCTGCCCGAAAACATTCACAATCTCGAGTCGGCGCAGAAGAACGGCTTTACGCTGACGGGTTGCGTCTTCGGACTGATCTTCGTCTACACGGTGGATCTCAAGTGGACGAAATTTGACACACGCGCCGTCTGGTGGGCACAAATTCTGAAGGCGGTCGGCGGCATCGGACTCGTACTTGCCGTCAAGGAGCTGATGCGCTTCCCGCTCGACGCGATCCTTCCCGCAGATTCGTGGGCGCGTCTGGTGCGCTATTTCCTGATGGTCATCGTCGGCGGCGTGCTCTGGCCGATGACCTTCCGATATTTTGCAAAGCTTGGCAAAAAGGATGCCGAAAAAAGTGAGGTAACAAAGTGAAATTCAACGTCAATCATCCAATTCTTTACATCATCGTCGGCGCGATCATCCTGCTCGTGCTCGCGCAGTCCTTCTTCTTCCTCTTCCGTGCGATGAAGCGAGCAAAGCAGCTCGGCATCGCAAAGGACACCGTGAAGAAAACCATCTCGTCCGCCGCCATCTTTACGATTGCCCCCGCCGTTGCCGTTCTCGTCGGCGTCGTCGCTCTCTCCAAGAGCCTTGGCGTGGCACTCCCGTGGCTTCGTCTTTCGGTCATCGGATCGATCACCTACGAAACCGTCGCGGCAGGCAACGCGCTTGAAGCGGCAGGAATGAGCGCCTCGACCACCATCACCGACCCCTCGATCTTCATCACGATTGCGTGGGTTATGACGGTCGGTATTGCCGCAGGACTCGTTTTCGTTCCCTTCGTCACAAAGCGCATTCAAAGCGGTCTTTCCAAAGTTGGAATGAAGGACAAAAAATGGGGCGAGATTTTCAACAACGCAATGTTCCTCGGTATGATCTCCGCCTTCCTCGGCTACGTTTTCTGCGACGTCGGACTTGTTTTCAGCGGTGACACCTCGGGACTGATCCCCGTTTGCGTGATGGCAGTATCCGCTGTCGTCATGGCGATCTGCGGAACGATTGCCACCAAGGCAAACATCCGCTGGCTGACCGACTACGCGCTTCCGATGAGTCTGATCCTCGGCATGGCGTCCGCAATCCCCTTTACGATGCTTCTCGGAGGTAACTGATATGAAAAAGCAAAATCTTACATATATGGAAAGCGTCCACCGCTCGGGAAGAATTTGGGGCATCGTCGTAGGCACGGTCCTTCTCTGCTTCCCTCTGCTCCTCTCGCTGATCTTCGGAGTCCTTCCGAATACCGAAATCCTCATCAAGGGCATTCTCGCCACCGCACCGATGTATTGGGCGGTCGGAATTGTGGAAATCTTCACCTACGTCCCGATGCTCGGAGCGGGAGGTACTTACCTCTCCTTCGTCACGGGTAACATCTCGAACCTCAAGCTCCCCTGCGCCATCGACGCAATGGAGCGCGCGGGCGTGAAAGCCTCGGACGAAGAGGGAGAGGTCATCTCCACCATCGCGATTGCCGTATCGAGCATCGTTACGACGCTCATCATCGTCGTCGGTGTCATCTGCATCGTTCCCTTGACTCCTCTGCTCGAATCCCCCGTGCTGGAGCCTGCCTTTGATATGATCCTGCCTGCCCTCTTCGGCGGACTTGCGGTCGTCTTCGTTTCCAAGAACCTCAAGCTCTCGATCGCTCCGATCATTCTAATGCTCGCACTCTTTATCTTCGTTCCCGCGCTCAACGCATCGACCGTCGGAATTATGGTTCCCGTCGGAGTTCTCTTCACGGTAGCGGTCGCAAGAATTCTCTATAAGAAAGGAATTCTTTGATCTATGTGGTATCTTCTTTTTCTCATTCCCGTAGCACTTGTCGTATTCGTCGCAATTCTCCTGCTCAGAGCCGTCAAATTTACGCCAAAAGCGCAACCGACAATCTCCGAGCACGAAGAGCCCGTCGACAAAGAACGCGCCACAGAGGCGCTCTGTGCGCTTGTACGGTGCAAGACAGTTTCTTATACCGATTCTTCGATGGAAGACGATGCCGAATTTGAAAAGCTGATTGCACTTCTCCCTACACTTTACCCGAACGTAGCAAAGACCTGCAAAATGACAAGAATGCCCGACCGCGGACTTCTCTTCCGTTGGAAAGGCAAGGAAGAAGGCTCTCCCGCCGTGCTGATGGCACACTACGACGTGGTTCCCGTCAATGCCGACGCGTGGGCGGTCGATCCCTTCGCCGCTGTCATCAAGGACGGACGAATCTGGGGCAGAGGTACGCTTGACACCAAGGTCACCTTCGGCTCGATCCTCCTTTCGGCAGATCAGCTGATTTCCGAGGGATTTACTCCCGAGCACGATATTTACTTCGCATTTTCGGGCGGCGAAGAGGTCAACGGCAAGGGGGCTGTGCATATCGTCGATTACTTTGAAGAAAACGGAATTGAACCCGCATTCGTGCTCGACGAGGGCGGTGCCGTCGTCGAGGGAGTCTTCCCCGGAGTGAGCGCGCCCTGCGGTCTGATCGGAATTGCCGAAAAGGGACTGATGAACGTCGAATATGCGGTCAGCTCGGGTGGCGGACACGCATCTGCACCAAAGCCGAACGCGCCCGTCGATCGACTTGCAAAGGCCTGCACAAACGTGCTCTCTCACCCCTTCGAGCTCAAGCTCACGCCCCCCGTTGCCGAAATGTTCGACACGCTCGGACGACATTCGAGCTTCGTTTACCGAGTCATTTTCTCCAATCTCAAGGTATTTCTTCCCGTGCTCAATATGATCTGTAAAAAGGGCGGCGGCGAAATGAATGCGCTGATGAGAACGACCACGGCGTTTACGCAAATGCAGGGCTCGTCCGCACCGAACGTCATTCCGCCGAGAGCATCGATGGGCTCCAATATGAGACTCAATCCGCACGACACGATTGAAACGTCGCTCGAATATCTCAAAAAGACGGTAGCCGACGAAAAGGTCGAAATCACCCTGCTCCACGGAATGAACCCAAGCCGAATTTCGCGCACCGATTGCGATGGATGGGACAAGGTCGCATCCGCCGTCGCGTCGACGTGGAAGGGATGTATCGTTTCTCCCTATCTGATGGTGCAATGCTCCGACTCCCGCCATTGGGGAAGAATTTCCGACCGAGTATACCGATTCTCCGCAATGGATCTCACAAGTGAAGAACGGGCGACCATCCACGGAAACAACGAAAGCATTCGCATCGAAACGCTCTGCCGCGCAACCGAATTTTATCTGCGACTCATGCGAAGCTGTTAAAACACAAAAGCCACTCTCAACATAAGAACAAGGCGGTCTGCCGTAGCAGACCGCCTTGTATTTTGATTTCAAGTCAATCAATGAGCTCAGTTAGGCTCAGTCACGTTTTCGCCTTCGCCCCAGCCGGAATATTCGCCACCGCCCGAAGCCGTGATAACGTCAGCTACGGACAGAGAGATCAATTCAATCTTTGCTTCACTATACATTTTCATCTTTCGTAACCTCCTTTATCATTTTACAAGTGCGCCGTTTGCGTCGAAAGTAACAGTCATTACGTTCGCACCGTATACCGTATGATCATAACTGTCCTTATAGGACGTCGTCACCTCAAAGGTAACCGTTGCATATGCAAGATCATCACTCGATACGGGAATATCGTAAATCGTAAAGCCTGCCAGCTTCTCTGCACCATATTCAACTGCGGTCTTGCGCAAGCCGATTCCGTAAGCATCATACGCAGTCAGAGCATCGTACAGATTGCACTTGCCGTTATCAGTCTTTTCGCTATCAAATTTCAGTTTCTTGACAACGTTGCCATCGGCATCCTTACACGTAGCAATGATCACCATATTTACGTTATCTGCCTGTGCCAACTGAGACATTGCGATGAAACGAACTGCATACTTGCCGCCCGAAACTGCACTGAACTGAATTCCATCAGCATCAATGTGGTCGTAAACGTAGGTAACAAAACCGTTTGCATCGGTTCTATAAAGTTTTGAGGCTTTTGCAGAGGTGGTTGCAATAATATCACCAAGTGTTTGGTTAGCGTTTGTAACGCTCGTTCCGTTGATCGTACCACCCGTACTTTCATTCCAATAATCTGACGAAGGACTACCTACCGTGTAAATGTTTTCAAATACAGCCTTGGTAGCTCCGCTACCTGCCAACAGGGTACCGCACATCACCATGTTGGTAAAACCTTTTAATTCGATGATAACATTCGAAACAGTCAGCTCACTCACGCCGCTTACGCGACCGGCAAGACCGTAGCAACGACCTCCCCAGCCACCGCCTCCCTCAACGTGAAGGTTGGCTTTGATCACACAGTTTTCAAAAGATGCACTCTTCACAGAATTAGAAGTTTCAATATATCCAACAATACCGCCTACGAAACCGGCGTTATTATAAGTTTCTCCTTCAATAGGACTCCATTCCGTGGTCTGAACCGTAGCAGCAACGTAAATTTTATCAAAATTGAATGAACCAAGCGCACCAGTGCTGGAGCCGAGAATTCCACCGGCTCTCTTTGCACCGCTTACCGTAGTGTCGGCATCCACAACCACATTGGAAACATTCAACGTCACGGAAGATCCTTCGCTACTGTTACGAGCTTGATAGCCAATCAAAGCACCTGCAGCTCCCGAGGTAGATGTAATATTACAATTCGTGACCTTAATATTTGTAAACGTATCCACACCCCAAGAATTCAAGCAATTTGTAACGATACCAATATTATCGGTTGTTGATTTCATTACAATGTTTTCAAAGGTGATATCCTTTACTGTACCACTGGAATATTTTTCGGAAACCAATGGACGAGTCTGAGGATTCTCTGCTGTACCAACGTTCTTGATGGTATAGCCTGCACCGTCGAGAGTAACCGAAGAGTTATTTACTGCAAGAGGAGCCAAAGGCGGAAGAGTTGCACCTGCGGCATCGATATTATTGCCGAGCTGAACGGTCTTACCCGAGAAATTCTTACCCGAAGCAGCAAGCAACTTCCAATCGTCTACACTGGTAACCGTAAAGATTTTGGTGGCATCGTAATTGAGCAAGTCGTATCCCAAGCCTTCGGGTTCATGAACCGAGGTGATAAAGCCATTTTCATCTTTGGTGAGCATATATTCTATGATCTCGGTCGAAACAGTGCCGATATCGGTGATCTGAGTATTTTGATCGCCTCCATTCCCTGCAATGCTCGAAGAATTATTCAGCGTCAGTCCGGAAATTCCGAAAAAGTAGTTATAGGGTGTAGCCGCATTCTTCGTACCCGCAACCGGTGCCGTAGTTGTATAACAATCACGCCAGTTCGTAGCGATACCTCCACGGCTCACGAGAAACACGCCGGTATAATCATGACCACCCGCATAGGTATGATTCCACTTTGTCGCAGCAATACAATTATAAAAATTCGTCGTCTTCGTTGAATTTTCATTCGTAGAACGGTCATAGCCAATAAAGCCGCCCGTTACCACACAAGAGGTCAACGTTCCTGCGTATATGCAGTTTGTAAAAATCTGTTTGCATGTGTAGTTAGTCTCCATTCCATCTTGCGTACTCTTTCCGATAAATCCACCAACCCCAGCAGTACCGTCCGAATCCGGGACTGCCGAAGTCGAAGACCTAATATCGGTTACATCAACTGCACAGTAAATGTTTTCATAGTTACAAGTACCGCGGCTCGTTATATAACCAATAAGTCCGCCTAAGCCAGAATACTGTCCACCGTTGGGACTGTTCGACGAAACCTTACCATCAATGTTGATGTTTTTGAAGTTAGAAGTCGTCGTTGCATTATTTGTGTGGCTACCCAAGAGACCTCCAACAACGGCACTTGCTGATGTCGTACCAGTGTACTTGATATCGACGTTTTTCATCGTAATGTTTTCAAAGGTTTGGGTACCCCAAGGACCAGTCCAAGCGCCTAAGCCACCAACCTTAGCAAAGTCACTGTTAGCAACGATAAGTCCATCAATATCGATGTTTTTTACCGTTACGGCATCAGCACGATGGAACAACAGCGCAGGACCGTCTACCGTAATATTTTTCAGCGTATAACCCGAAAAATCAACAGTGGCACCAATTCCACACGTGTTTGCGGAATTTCCAAACAATGTTTTCAGCGTTGCTGACTCAATATTTGTGTTAAGACGAATGGTTTTGTTCGCAAATTTTTCAGCCATTGTTGCCGTGGTTTCTGCAAAATAGTTCCAGTCCTCGACGCTATTGATGACAAACTCAGGGGTATTTGCGATATTCGCCAAGCCTGCCTTCAACTCGGCACTGACTGCTGCATTCGCGGTGAAGATTCCCATAGGAACCATCGACACGAGCATCATCAGCACCAAAACAAGAGAAATGATTTTTTGGGTTCTTGTTCTCATAATAATGATATTTCCTTTCATTAAAATATTTCTTTTCGTTTTTCTACCGACGAACGTTCCCCAAAAAGCGTTTGCCGATAGGATGCACTATGTGTACATTTTACTCTACATTAAAGTTTATCACACCTTCGCAAAAATGTCAAGTAAAATAAAAAAAACTTGCGATATTTTGCTCTTTTTTACGTTTTGCACAAAAAGAGCGCAAAAAGTTGGTGATTTCATCAAAAAGCAGCGAGAAAAAACCTAAAAGTCCCCTTACTTATCTATACGGCTTGTTCGCACCGAATATGAGTCCCCGAACTCGCTTCCCTGCCGATTTCTTTGCATATCTTCGTATTGACAACAAAGTTTCCGTTATGCTATAATAATGAAAGAAGATTAAAGATTGAACGGAAAGGAGGGCACCATGGCAACACATAAAATTCTTTTGATTCTCACGGGCGGAACGATTTGCTCGTTTGACCGCGGTGACGGTGAACGAGCATCAGACACTCACCGAGCCGAAGCTTTGATCGTTCAAAAATACAAAGAGTGCTTTGGTGACAGCGTTTCCTTTGACACTCGTTTTACCCTCAATATTCTCAGCGAAAATATGACTGTATCGCACTGGAATACGCTCCTTAACGAATTCCGCACCCTTGATCTTTCGGAACGCTCTCCTTACGACGGGATCATCGTTCTGCACGGCACCGACACGCTCGCCTACACCGCAAGTCTGCTCTCTCTCGTCCTATCGGGGGCAAAGATTCCCGTTTTGCTCGTTTCGGCACAGCTCCCTCTCACTCACTCCAAAACCAACGGAAACGAAAACTTCCGTGCAGCTGTGGCGCTGATTGAAGGAGGCTTGGCTCCGAGCGTCTATGCAGTTTACCGCAACTCGGACGGTGTGACCTATCTACACCTCGGCGCGCATTTGCGCCAATGCGAAAACTTCTCGGATGACTTTTTCAGCGTTGATATGACGCCCCTCTCTTCCGCCGAGTTTTGTCCGATGGCTCCAAGTGCCCCCCTGCTTGGAGATCTTGGTGAGCTCACACACTCGGTGCTTCGTATCGAGCCGTACGTGGGACTTGACTACTCTCATTTTTCACTCGAGCACGTACGCGCTGTGCTCCACGGCGTTTATCATTCGGGCACGGTAGCAACCTTCCCCGACGGAAACTCCTCTCTGCTCTCCCTGCTCCGCCGCTGTCGGGAGCAGAAAATCCCCGTATTTCTCTCTCCCTGCGACAAACACACCTACGCCTACGAAACGACGGGTGAAGTTTTACGTGCAGGGGCTGTGGCGATCTCTCGAATGACCCCTGAGATGACCTACGCAAAGCTCCTTGTCGGCCTTGCACTCTCACTTTCAGGCGACGACCTCGAAGACTTTCTCAAAGAAGAGCTCTGCGGAGAATTTATTTTGTAATTTTTTTCGCGATTTTCTTGACAATTTATAAAAACCGTGGTATAATAATTACGATTTATATCATTATATTATTAGCGATGATGAAGAGAGTACTGCATTTTTTTGCTGACAGAGAGCCGTGGGTGCTGGAAACACGGTAGCGCGATTTGCGGAAAAAACACTTCGGAGCTTGCGGAAGAACACCGTTTTCGGTCAGTAGAACCGCACGTGCCTCGCGCAAGAGGAAATTGAGTGGATCGCATTTGCGGTCAATTTGGGTGGTATCGCGGAAGCTTGCCTTTCGTCCCATAGTCGGGACGAAAGGCTTTTCTTTTTCCCTTGCAACGTATCAAAAAATATTTTTCATAAATTTGTTTTGGAGGATGGAAACTATGTTAAGAACTCATACTTGTAACGAGCTCCGCACGGAGCATATCGGTCAGAGTGTAACTCTGACGGGCTGGATCGAAACGGTTCGCGACCACGGCGGCGTTCTCTTCGTCGACCTGCGCGACCACTACGGCATCACGCAGATCGTTTTCTCGGACGACGCAATGCTCTCGGGCATTTCCAAGGAAACCGTCGTTCTCATCGAGGGCGAGGTTATGCGCCGTGACGAAGAAACCTTTAACGCAAAGCTTGCCACCGGTGAGATCGAGGTCAAGGCGGCAAAGATTGAGGTTCTCGGTCCCTGCCAGCTCGGACTTCCCTTCGAGATCGACGCGTCAACTCTGACGCGTGAAGAGGTACGTCTGAAGTACCGCTATCTCGACCTGCGTAACCGCAAAATTCACGACAACATCGTGCTCCGCGCAAAGATCGTCAGCTACCTTCGCGCGCAGATGGAGGAGCTCGGCTTCCTTGAGATCCAAACCCCCATTCTGACCGCTTCCTCTCCCGAGGGCGCACGCGACTATCTCGTGCCCAGCCGTAAGCACAAGGGCAAATTCTACGCCCTTCCCCAGGCTCCTCAGCAGTTCAAGCAGCTTCTGATGGTTTCGGGCTTTGACCGCTATTTCCAGATCGCACCCTGCTTCCGTGACGAGGACGCTCGTCAGGACCGCTCCCCCGGAGAGTTCTATCAGCTCGACTTCGAGATGTCCTTTGCAACGCAGGAGGACGTTTTCGCGGTTGCAGAAACGGTTGTTTTCAACACCTTTACGAAATTTACCGACAAGAAGGTTTCGAAGCCCCCCTTCCGCCGTATCACCTTTGCCGACGCAATGCTCAAGTACGGCTCGGATAAGCCCGACCTTCGCAACCCGCTCATCATCGAGGATCTGACCGACTTCTTTGCAAAGCACGAGTTCCTCACCATCAACGGACGCACGATTCCCTTCAAGAACAAGCTCGTTCGCGGTATCGTTGCGAACTACCTTGTCAAGAAGGACGGCGAGGGCGACGGTAAGAAGGCATTTGAAAAGGCGATCGATGCTTATTCGAGAAGCATCGGTATGAAGTTCGGTTGCGGATATATCACGCTCGAGGAGGGCGAATTCAAGGGACCGATTGCGAAGTTCCTGACCGACGAGCAGAAGGCAGAGCTCTGCGAGCTTTGCGGTATCAAGGAAGGCGACTCGCTCTTCTTCATCAGTGACAGCGCATCTGTCATCAACAAGCTTGCAGGCGAGATGAGAACCTGGATCGGAAACGAGCTGGGACTTATTAAGAAGGATTCCTTCGAATTCTGCTTCATCGTTGATTTCCCGATGTACGAGCTCAATGAAGAAACGGGCAAGATCGACTTTACGCACAACCCCTTCTCGATGCCTCAGGGCGGTATGGACGCACTCCTCAACAAGGATCCGCTTGAGATCTTCGCATATCAGTACGATATCGTATGTAACGGCGTTGAGCTTTCGTCGGGTGCAGTTCGTAACCACAACCCCGAGATCATGAGAAAGGCGTTCGAGATCGCAGGCTACGGCGAGGAAGACCTCAAGGCGAAGTTCGGTGCTCTCTACACGGCGTTCTCCTACGGTGCACCGCCTCACGCAGGTATGGCACCCGGCGTTGACCGTATGATTATGCTGATTGCAGAAGAGGATACCATTCGTGACGTCATCGCATTCCCGCTCAACGGAAACGCGCAGGATCTGATGATGGGCGCGCCCGGTGAGGTCACCGAGCAGCAGCTCCGTGAGGTTCATATCAAGGTCAGAGATTAACCAAGCTCTCAAACGAAGGAGTTTTATATGATGATAATGGATAGAGAAATTCTTCGCAGACTTGAGCTGCTCAACCAGCTCCGTCTGACCGAAGAAGAAAAAGAAAGCGTTCTGGCTTTCTTTGAGAACAGATCCGCCGATCTGTCCGCACTGGATAAGATTGACACCGCAGAGGTCGAGAGAATGGTGCACGTGATGCCCATTCTGACCGTCGTTCGCGAGGACGTGGTCGATCAGAAGTTTGCGCGTGAAGATCTTCAGGCGGGCGCACCCGAAACCGACGAGGGATACTGGTGCGTTCCCAAGGTTGTAGAATAAGAAGGGGGGACGAACAGAATGAACGAAATGAACAAAACCGTCATTGTTGACGATATGCTTCTGACGACCGATGCCCCCACCACCGCAGGCTCGAAGATGCTGGACGGCTATATGAGCTTGCTCGAAGCAGAGGCGCTCACCCGTGCTAAAGCCGCAGGCTATGCCTTCGCGGGAAAAGCCGACGTGGGCGAGTTTGCCATCGACCTTCTCGGTGAGACCTCGTACCGCGGCGCACTGACCGCCGACGGCGTGATCAAAAACGCCGCCGCAGAAATGATCGCCTCGGGTGATGCTACTGCCGCACTCTGCCTTGACGTCAACGGTTCTCCCCGCCGTGCCGCCGCACAGACGGGTCTTGTCAGCGTCAAGCCGACCTACGGAAGAGTTTCGCGCTATGGCACTGTTCCCGTGGCTTGCTCGGGCGAGACGGTCAGCGTACTCGCAAAAACTGCCGCGGACTGCCGCGATCTGCTCGATGCAATCGCCGGTCACGATGCAAAGGACGGAACCAGCCTTTCGGACGAGGCTTGCGCATCGGTCGCACAGGCAGCGCCGATTCGCCGCGTAGCTCTCGTAAAGAATTTCTGCGCAGACGATGCAGTTTCGGCAAAGATTGCAGAGGCTGTTCAGGTGCTTTCCGCAAACGGCATTGAGGTCGTTGAGATTGAGAACGAAATTCTCACCGCCGCACGTCCTGCTTGGAACGTACTGATGAGTGCCGAGCTTTGCAACAACGTCTCTCGTTACGACGGTGTCAAATATGGCTACCGCGCCGAGAATTTCTCGGGCATTGACGAACTCTATACCAACAGCCGTACCGAAGCGTTCGGCGAACTGCTCAAGACCGCAATTCTCTTCGGCTCGGAAACCCTTTCGACCGAAAATTATATGAAGGTTTACGACAAGTGCCTGCGCACGCGCCGCGTGATCTGCGAGGAGTTTACGAAGCTCTTCGGCGAAGTGGATGCAATTCTGCTTCCCGCAAGCTCGACCCTCTCCTACACCGAAGCAACGGTGGCAGAAAACAAGCATATCGCATTTGAGGAAAACCTCTACACCGCCCCCGCTTCGATCACGGGACTTCCCGCTGTCGTTGCCTCGGGCGTACAGCTCGTCGGCAAGGCATTCTCCGAGAACGCTCTGCTTGACATGGCAAAGATTCTGACGAAGGAGGCAAACTGAGATGAGATACGAAACCGTCATCGGACTTGAGGTTCACGTTGAGCTTGCTACCAAGTCCAAGATCTTCTGCTCCTGCTCGGCGCACTCCTTTGGTGCTGACCCCAACTCCCACGTCTGCCCCGCGTGCTGCGGTATGCCGGGAATGCTCCCCGTCGTCAATAAGCGCGTGGTCGATTTCGGTATGAAAGCGGGTTTGATGCTGAACTGTGATATCAACCGAGTTACCACCTTCGATAAGAAGAGCTACTACTACCCCGACCTGCCCGCCGCTTATCAGACGACGCAGTGGTTCGCTCCCGTTGCCGTCAACGGACTTGTCGAGATCGAAACCTCGAAGGGCAAAAAGCAGGTAAGAATCAAGCAGATCCACATGGAAGAGGACGCAGGAAAGCTCGTCCACGATATCCGTGAGGATACCACGCACGTCGACTTCAACCGTACGAGCGTTCCCCTCATCGAGATCGTCAGCCAACCCGATCTGTCGAGCGCCGAAGAGGTCGAAGCATACCTCGAGCGCCTCAAGACCCTGCTCCGCTATGCGAAGGTCGCAGAGTGCGAAATGGCACACGGAACAATGCGTTGCGACGTCAACCTTTCGGTTCGCCCCGAAGGAAGCGACAAGCTCGGCGTTCGCGCGGAAATGAAGAATATGAACTCGATCGAAGCCATCAAGCGCGCCATCGAGTACGAAACGGCAAGACACATCGACGCCATCGAAAACGGCACCGAGGTGCTCCGTCAGGAGACCCGCCGTTGGGATGACATCAAGGGTAAGAGCTACGCGATGAGAACCAAGGAAACCGCGGGTGATTACCGCTACTTCCCCGACCCCAACGTAATGCCCGTCGTCATCGACGACGCTTGGTTTGACGAAATCCAGAGCTCTCTCCCCGAATTCCCCGAGGTCAAGCGTGCACGCTACACCGAGGAATATGCGCTGAGCGACTACGACGCAGAGCTCCTCACCAAGAGCATCGCGCTTTGCGAATGCTTTGAGGGCGCGTATGAGGTCACGAAGAATGCAAAGGAATCGGCAAACTGGATTCTCTCCGAGGTTATGACCATTCTCAACGCGAGAAAGATGACCTACGATCAGCTCACGCTCGACGGAAAGGCGCTCGGTTCGCTCATTCTGCTCGTCACGGGCGGGAAAGTTGGACGTGCTAACGCCAAGAAGATCCTCGCCGCAATGTTCGACGATCCCACGATCGAACCCAACGCATACGCGGAAGCCAACGGATTTGTCATGTCGAACGACACGGGTAAGGCAGAGGAAGTCGTCAAGGCAGTCGTTGCCGCAGATCCTAAGTCGGTTGCCGACTTCAAGAGCGGCAAAGAAAAGGCGCTGATGGCACTCTTCGGAAAATGTATGAAGGAACTCAAGGGCAACTGCGATCCGCAAACCCTCCGCAAGATTTTGATTGACGAAATCAATAAGGTCTAAACATTCATAAAACAAAAAACACGATTGGCGTACCGGCTTTATCGCAGGTACGCCAATCTTTTATTATTACACGTCCGATTTTTACATAAAAAGTGCCGCCGCGCCTAAGAGTCCCGCATCGTTTCCGAGCTGTGCCGTTACAATTTCCATCGCAGGACCTTTCTCGCCCCCATAAATCTCGCGCTTGAGCATCTCTCGCAAGGGACGGAGCAATTGCTCCCCCTCCGCGCATACACCACCACCAAGAATGACGACCTCGGGTCGAATGAGGTTTGCAATATTGACAATTCCGACGCCGAGCATTTCGATATAGCGATCAACCACTTCTCGCGCAGTTTTATCTTGCTCACAATAGTCAAACGCTGTTTTTCCCGTGACCGCGTCAAGTGCCCCAATCTCCCAAAGCTTGCTTTCGGGATTCTTTTCCATGGCGCGCTTCGTGTCGCGAATCAGCGCCGTGGCAGAGGCATACGCCTCCAGGCATCCGCGCCGTCCGCAGGTACACGGCTCTCCGCCTGCCGCAATGACCGTATGTCCGAGCTCAGCTCCTGCCGAACGATTTCCCTCAAACAGCTTTCCGTCAAGCAAAATGCCGCCGCCCACACCCGTGCCGAGTGTGATCATCACGGAATTGCGATACTCCTTTCCACATCCGAAGTTCGCTTCTCCGAGTGCGGCAAGGCTGGCATCGTTGGCAATCTTTACAGGAAGTCCAATCATTTCGGACAAGCGGTCGGCAATCGAAACATTCTCCCAACCGAGATTGTTGGCGTCAACCACCTCTCCCCGTTCGCTGTCAACCGTTCCCGGAACGCCCAAACCAATGCCTACAAAATCCGAAACCGAAAGATTGGCTTTCTCCATCAAACTACGGCAAAGTGCTACGATATGATCCGCAACGCCATCCACGCCCTTTTCACTTTCGGTGGGAACTTTATCACGAAGAAGGATATTTCCCTCGCCGTCCACAATTCCTCCCTTGATAAAGGTGCCTCCAAGATCAATCCCAAGATAATATTTTCGAATATCTGTCATAACCACTGTCATCTTCCCTTCTAATCTTTCTAACGTATATTCATTGTTTCGTTCATATCGTACTTCTTCAAAATTTCTATAATAAATTATATATCATTTCGAGAAAAAAGTCAATATAGAAGTGAACCAGCGACATCATAGGA
The DNA here is from genome assembly GCA_017632155.1 of Clostridia bacterium. The sequence goes on along the minus strand of JAGBRZ010000236.1, from coordinate 4,076 downwards.
TGAAAAGGTTTCGCTTTGCTCAACCGCAAGTTTGCCTTTGGCATTGCCAAAATGCAAACGTTGCCAGTCACCTCGCTTCGCTCGGTTTCCGTTTGCTGCACGATCTTGCTGATACAAACCAACGAAAGAAAAGATAATGAAAAAGCAGACCTTGTCGTCTGCTTTTTCCAAGTTATTCTTTTTCCCACAAAGCCAAAGCTTCCCCGTAAATCGGATGCTCTTCCAGCTCGTCTAAGAGCACGCCGACGGCTTCGGACGAATGTGCGTCCGAGCCGTAAGAAAAACGAACACCGCGCTCCAATGCCCACGAAACGATCTCATTCTGCGGATAGGTGTAAAAAAGATCGTGATGTGGCGCGGCAAGATGCGGATTGATCTCAAGATAGGTGCCGCTTGACGCCGCCGAAGAGAGAATCTCACGAATCAGATCCTCGTGACGCTCGATGGAATACCCGTCATCGATCATCGGAAATCTCCTCGGACGCGCAAACGCCCAACGGTACATATCCAGGTGAGCCAATGCCGAAAAACGTCCGTATTCGAGCGCGCGAAGCGAATTTTCGAGCGAAAGCGACGCAAAATCGTTAAAGGTAAGCTTTTCATATTCATCGACAAAAAGATGCAGATGCGACGAGCCGAGCACGAAATCAAAGTCGCCCTCGTCGAACACCGCTTCGATCTCATCGAGCGCCGACGGGTGAAAATCGACCTCGATACCGCACCGAATCACGATACGATCCGCATACCGCTTCGCAAGCTCCCGAACAAGAGCGCAGTATTCGCGCACGCTTCCGTAAGGAAGTCGGTCGGGCGCCGTCGAACGCGAAATCGGCATGTGATCGGTAATGCAAATTTCCCCGATATTTTTGCCTAGCGCCTTCTGAACGAAGGAGTCAAATCCTTCGGGCGCCTGCAACACCGACGGATGAATATGAAAATCTTTTCTCATCAAATTCTCCTTGTATATTACTTACGGTACTCCCACAAATCCCGAAGCGTATGTACCGCTTTGATTTCTTGCCCATCATCAAGCATCATACCAAACATCGTTTGATTCAGATGCTCCCAATAAAATTCTTGTTCGGCAGAAGTGACTCTTCTGATATCACAAATTTCATTGTTTTTGTATTTTGCCACAAAGTCAAATCCAAGAACGTAATATTCTCCCTCAACCTCTTGTATGTGGGAAATCATCAGATCTTCCCCCAGAAGCGTCCGTGACACCAACGAAAAATCCGAGGTGTTATAAATTGAAATTGCCGAATGAAGATCGTCTTCTTGCCGCTCCACGTTCAAAAAATATTTTCCATCGGGAGAAAAGCAAAATCCGTCATCCTGAGAAACGTTCACACGGGAAAACCGAATTTTTTGGCGCAAGGACAGGGTTTCGAGTGAATATACAGCAAGTCTTCCTGCCACACTTTTCACGACGAAAATATCCCCGCAAGGAGAAATCGCCGCACGATCCGCATAGATCAAATCCTTGAATTTTGTAAGAACAGTATCGTTCTTGTCCCATACCCAAACCGTCTGACCCGTACAGCCAATCGTGTATTTTTCATTTTCAATGATACCTTGAAATCTCGGCATCATACCACCTCTTTTCTTGAATCTATTATAGCACAAACGCCACGCTATGTCAATCATGCTCCTCATGCTTACTTCCGAAATTTGCTCGGTCGACTACCGCTTCGTAGCTCAGTCTTGTGAACTCGTGAGTGTTAATTATGTTGTTGATCGAAGATCAACAAAGGGAGCCAAACAAAAAACCACCCGATTGGTGTACCTGCGATAAAGCAGTATTTTGCATTAACGAATGTAAAGTACTGCTTTATCTATTTAACAACGAATTGATAATTGAAAAAAAGAAAAATTATGCTATAATAAAATCGTAAGCTTACAAAATTTATTTTGGAGGTACGATATGAACATTAAAATAGGTGCGATTATAAAAAAACTTCGCCAAGAAAATAATATCACACAGGATACCCTTGCCACCGCTATAGGCGTTACGCCTCAAGCGATATCTCGTTGGGAATCCGAAGGTGGTTATCCCGACATAGAACTTCTTCCTCCGTTGGCAGACTTTTTCTCGGTCAGCACGGATGAGCTTCTTGGATATAAGCTGTCGGAGCGAGAAGAAGAACTTGCAAATATCAAAAAAGAATTGCGCCGTTTGGCAGAAGTGGGAACGCATCAAGAAAAGCTTTCTTTCGCACGCGATGCGTTTGTTAAATTTCCTAACGATTCCAAAATCAAAGTTTATCTTGCCGCCTGTTTGTCGGACGAATGGAGCAATACACACGAGAAATCCCTGATTCATGAATCTGAAACCCTCTGTTTATCGGTAATTGACGACTGCCATGATGAAGACATACGTTATGAAGCAATTTTCACTTTAAGCAGCATATATAACGAATTGGGAGAAACAAAAAAAGCGAGAAGCGCTTTAGAATTGCTCTCGCCGATGAAATACTGTCGAGAAACTGCTCTCGCTTGCGGAATAGGTGATGGAAATACAGAATTCTACATTCAAGACGAGATTGATAAATTTACCGATGGCTTGGGATTGTCTATCCACAATCTTGTACTACATGAAGATTTGCCGGACGATCCATCTACTTGGAATAAAAAAATTGAAATGCTTACCATTTCCAATCGTTTGTATAAGATGATATACGGAGATAACCTTATGTTTTATCATATACGGCTTTCACGAAACTATTGGTTGATCTCCACCTATCAGATTGCACAAGCCAAAAATGAGGAAACTCTTGAATCTCTTGAGAAAATGTGTTATCACGCCGTTGAACACGATAAAGCGTATATCGATGATCACGGTAAATATTTTACATCAATTCTTATCGATAAATTGATTTATCCTGAACCGAGCAAAGATTTTCACGAGTGTACAGAACACACAGAATGCTATCATATTCTTAAAAAAATGCAGCATCCTCGATATGATTGCATCCGTCAAGATTCCCGTTTTATTTCAATTGTTGAGAAATTGAATCAATATTCGAAATAAACTATCCTCGCCCCGCCTTGTGCGGGGCTTCGCTTTTGTGTCCACAAAAGCAGTGCTTGTCAGGAAAAGTAGATGGACTTTCGAGACGCACAAACCAAAGGCTCCCTTGTGTAAAGGGAGCTGTCAACGAAGTTGACTGAGGGATTGTTTTCAGTAGAATTTTGCTTTTACAATCCCTCCGTCTCGCTTACGCGAGCCACCTCCCTTTACACAAGGGAGGCTCATTACCGCCCGACATTACGCCTATAAGGTGTAACACACTTACCCTGCAGGGCAAGAAGTGTGAAAAGGAGTACGAACAAATTTGCTCGTACTCCTTTTGTGTTTTCGGCAGGCAAAACCTGCTTTATGGAAGACACCCCTTGGGTGGTTTTTGTTTGGCTCCCCCTGCTGGGTTAGCGCAGACAAAATGGTTGAATATCGTTTTCTCAAGCGGTGGAGCCCAAAGCGCGAGTTGTCAGAGCCGAGTAAACGTAGGCGATCGACAACGACACGCGACGGCGAGTGGGCTCCGTAGGAGTGAACCAGCGACATCATAGGATTAAAGGTTTCGCTGCGCTCAACCGCAAGTTTGCTTACGCAAACATTGCCAGTCACCTCGCTACGCTCGGTTCGTGTTTACTGCACGATCTTGTTGATTGAAGTCAAACAAAGACAAGTGAACAAAAGAAGCAGGCACGCGATTGCGTACCTGCTTCTTTTGTTGTGTTACCCCAACAATTTCGAACCTTTATATTTTATATGGTTGAAAACTGCTCTGTTCTTTTATCGGTACGGCGATAGGTATATTCATCGTCACCGCATCCCTGTAAAACGATCTCATCGTCTGTATAGCGTTTAACACACCACATAAGACCTTTTGTTGTCATAAGGCACTTTCCAAGCTCACATTGCTCTGTCGGAATTTTTATGTCTCTTGACTCATAAGAAAAATCGCAATGGAATCTACACCATTTTTCGCTATTATCTTTATAGTTTCGTATTCTGAAGAACTGCCCACCGCTAAACAAACCGAGGTCGAAAACGATATTGTACGACGCTCCGC
>JAGBRZ010000004.1 GCA_017632155.1 Clostridia bacterium | reverse complement strand
CTCACAAAACCAACTACGGAGAGGAAGACAGGCTCTGCGCCGTCTCGGGTCTTGACTGCAATCCCGAATTTGTTTTCGATGAATTTATGGCGACCAAGGTGCTCTACGGTAAGGAGAACGGCATCTATTTCTATCACTACGTTCAAGCCTTTCATCCCGATGATGACCTCACGCCCGAGGAAGCAAACCGCATCGGCATGGAGCTGGCGAAGGAGTGGGCAGGCCACGAGGTCTTGGTCGCCACTCACGTTGACAGAAAGCACCTGCACAACCACATCATAATCAATTCCGTGAGCCATGAAACCGGACTAAAGCTGAGGCAGACCCCAAGCACGCTGAAGCATTTGCGGAAGGTAAACGACCGCATTTGTATGGAGCACGGGCTCTCAACTCTGCCTCCGTATGAGAAAAAAGACGGCGCTTCCTCTCTTGGAAACCGTGAGTATTACCCGGCAAAGCGCGGCAACAGCTGGAAGTTCCGTCTGCGAAACAACATCAAGATTGCGATGGAGTGGAGCTATACTCGCGAGGAATTCATTGAGAACATGTTCCGTCTCGGCTACGGTGTACGCTGGGAGGACGGACGAAAAAACATCACCTACACCTGCTTTCGGGAAGACAAATACAAGGACGGCAAGTACCGAAAGTGCAACGACGATAAGCTGTCCGAAGAAAAATATCTCAAGGAGGTAATGACTTATGAGTTTGAGATCAGACAGAGATCTCTCCTTCGACGAGCTGATGAAGCTCAACGAAACACAACCGACACCGCCGCCCGAGCCCATTCCGATGGTACAGATGACGCTGGAGGATTGGGAACGGCTGTCGGTCATGATCCGTCGGCTGGAAAATCTGATAGACGGACAGGCTCTGACCGAGGAGCTGATGACCGAAACGGCAGAAAAATATCTGTCGGCGATGAAGAAAACAGCAGAGGAAACCAACGCTTCAGTGAAGAAAACGCTGGAGAAAATGGATCGGATGTACACACAACAGGTTGGGAAAGCGAGCGAGATGCTCTCGGAAAGAATCGAACGCCGGGCGATTCGAGAAGATGTCCTGTGGTGGGTTCGGTTTCTCGCGTTCTCTCTCCCAACCCTTCTGGTGTTGGCACTCTCAGTCTGCTACGGGTGGCTTCCGCTGGGCTGAGATACTACGAGGACGATAAAAACAAAACACCCGAGGAAATTGAAGCCGAAGAAAAGGCACGCCTTGCAGCCTCTAATGCAGGTGCAGTAGTGGGTTCTGCTATCGGAGTCGCGTTGGAATTGCACCACCGTCATGACGATAAAGGTCACGGCGCTGAAGAAGCAATCGAAGAAAACAACGGCGACGGACAGACAGGACCTGTTCTTTCTATGTAAAAATAATTATGAAACGAGGTAATTACCCTATGAAAAAATCTAACGTATACACTCTTTTTGAAACCTATCCCGACGCTATGAGCCTTGAGCAGTTCGCTGACGCTCTTAACGTAAGCACCAAACTCGCCTCCAAGATCCTCCGCAAAGGGGACGTTTATTCTGTCATGATCGGCAGAGAGTACCGCATTGCCAAGACCGCCGTTATCGATTATCTTACCGGTGCAAACCAGCCTTCTCGCAAAAATAATTGTGTTGAAAGTGTAACTTCGAACCCCGAGGACTGGACTTGTCAAGATAAGTGTGGTATTGTGTGTGATACCGAAAACGAAAAGGAGATGAGCTTATGATAGTATCCAAAACAGAATTTATTCTGAATGCGAGCATCCAACCTAAGGACGGCAGACTCTACCTTGTCTACTCTCACTACGATCCCATTCAGAAGAAAACCAAACCCAAGTGGAAGGCCATGGGTCTTCCTGTCGATGCAAAGAAATCGGTCATTGAGAAGCGTAAGCGTGAGATGATGCGTGCCTTTGAGGAAGAAGAATACAGATTGCGCGAGGGGTGGACAGACCCCTCCTGCTATCCGTTGATCGAATTTCTCAACGAATGGGCAGACAAGAACCACAGTCAAAAGAAGATTCAGTCCTCCACTCATTCTGCTTACAAGCGGAACATCAACGGTCACATCAAGCTGTTCTTCGGCGAGAAGGTCACTCTCGCCGATTGCAAGCCCAAGCTGGTCAACGAATTCTACGATTGGCTTCGCAACAAAGGCGACAGCGAATGCACCGTTCTGCACTATCATAATCTCCTGCATGCCGCGTTCCAGTACGCGATCAAGCAGGAGATTTTTGAATTCAATCCTCTGATGCGCGTGGACAGACCCAAGGCGAAAAAATATAAAGCCTCCTACTACTCGGTAGAGGAGGTCAAAACGCTGGAGTCCTTGGCTGAGGACGATCCCTTGTATATCCCCATCATCCTCGCCGCTTACTGCGGTGTCAGACGAAGCGAAGCACTCGGTGTCACGTGGGATAACGTAGACTTTGAGAAAAACGAGATCCACATTCATCAGAAGGTGGTTGAGATCCTGGTGGACGGAAAAAGCCAGATCATCATCAGCGACGAGATGAAGAACGAAACCTCACGGCGTACCATCCCCATGGTTCCCATGGTGGTGGAAGCGCTGAAAAGGCATAAGGCAAGACAGGAATTCCACCGTCAGCAATTCAAGGACGCCTACTCCACAAAGCACTTGAATATGGTATGCGTCAACGCTATGGGCGATCTGATCAAACCCAATTACGTCACTACACACTTCGCGTACCTCCTCCGCAAATACGGAATGCGTAAGATCCGCTTCCACGATCTTCGCCACACCTGCGCATCCTTGCTCCTCGCCTCCGATAACAACATGAAGGTGATTCAGATGTGGATGGGTCACAGCAGTATGAAGACCACAGCCGACATCTATGCACACCTCGATATGAGTGCCAAGAACACGGCGGCGGTGGCACTTGCCCACCTCTTCCGCCTTGACGAAGACGACGAAGCGGAGGAATAAGCCATGCTGGACGATAACGAGATATCGCTGGAACAGCTCTATAAAATGCTCCACGTGAGCAAACGCAAGGCGGTGTGGATGCTTCAGAACGGAGTCATCCCATGCCGTGTCCGTAATACCTCTACACACAAATATGCCATCCGCATCGAAGACGTGGAGATTTATATGGAGCGCTCCAAGCGAGAAAAGAGAGATGAAATACCGCAAGGCAGGTTCAGCTCACGTCCCGTGTCCTCTGCAATCGAACTCCCCGAACTGTATCTCACGGTTCGGGGAGAGGAGCAGGATCGGTACATAGAGCATCTGAAATGCATGCTGACAGATGCTTCCGACAGATTGTCCGTCAAGGATGTGGCGGCAGTCACGGGCTACTCCGCCGACTATATCAACGATCTGATCGATTCGGGAGAGCTGTATGCCGTCAAGCTCTACGGAGCATACTGCATCCCCAAAGTGCAGCTCATCGCATTCCTTGCCACCGACCGAGCCTTCGGCATACGGAGAAAATCCGAGTGGCACAAATCCGTCATTCAAAATTTTATACATACACCAGGAGATCTATACCCTATGAAAGATTGTCAGAAAAAGCTCTACCACGAGATTGGAGAGCGCATTCGCAAGTCCCGTCAGGAAGCGAGAATCAGTCAAGAGGAATTGGCAGAATACGCCGGAATATCGGGGTCGTACATCAGCGATATCG
>JAGBRZ010000031.1 GCA_017632155.1 Clostridia bacterium | reverse complement strand
CCTCACTCGCTGTCAGCACGGGATCGGTCAGTGAGGGATTCATATCGGTAGGCAACATCAGTTTCCCATAGTTAGGAGAAACGCCGTCATATAAACCCCATATCAGATACCGTTCTCCTACCGTAAAGGGCGTACCTCCATCCTCTAAACGGATGCCCGTGGAAACAATAATTTCAGGTGCAACGGTCAAATTCTCATGAGAGAGCACGATATCCTCTACAGTCAAGCGGTAAACGGTTAGGGGCATTTCCTTTTTACCATAGCCGGTTGTGCGCATCAACTCATCCACTCTCGTACAGCATACGGACAGTACCACAAGATTGTTTGGACGGCGTTGGGAAAAGGAGCCATCATCACATATCAAGGGTGTGATATCCGCTCCGTAGGCGGCATAGGCGCTATGATCGGTATAGGTCTCGATTGAGACCATATCCGATGCGATACGTTTGAACAAAAACAACTGTCCCGTGTACTTCTCCTCAGCTTTGATATATTGCTCCATCGTGTCATATGATTCCACACGAGGCGGGATCGGTTGTGCGGTGGTGATATAGTGGGATTCCATATGCTCCAATGCCGAGACAGATGCCAGATGCAATCCTGTGCTGATTGTAACAGCCACACTCATGACAGCCAGTGCCAATGCAAGTATTGTTACGCGAAGCGGTGTGCGGTATAACTGCTTGATTTCATATCGGATCATTATCACATCACCTCATTTCGATCCCCGGGTGTCATGATACGCATAATGATATTTTCGCCCGGTTCCCAACCATGACAACGGAACAGCAAGTATAGCACATATGGCAAAAACCGACAGCCAAATACCCCAACCAGGGCTTGTGGAAGGCAGATAAGCTATCACTTGTTCTGCCAAGGAACGGGAAACAAAACGCGACAGCCACCATTGTGCCATCGGACGGTATAGAACGGATAAAAGACCCACGGAAACAACAAAACCTAACAGGAGCACCGTACCCTGCCGCCGATAAAGATAAAGAAAGAGCGTACGGTTGGCGGTGTCGATGCCATACAGGTGGTTGATCTCTCCATTGGCGCTCCATGTTAGGGCAAACAAGATCAAAACCACCGTACCGAGGGAGATCCAACAGCAGACAGGCACGATGGCGGTATACTGTTCCCGCGCAGATTCCATGGCTCGGTCGAGCTCACCCAACTCTGCCTCGTTGGCGGCATAGCCGCTGTCTCCGATCAAAAAATACTTCCGTCCTATACCGTACATTTGTGCTTCCGAAAAGAAGAGCTCCTCAGCTCCCGTGGGAATGACCAGTGAATACTTGGCATCCACCACCGTTGCGCTGTCGTTGAGAATGGTACTCCCCAATATAGCCGGGGCATAATTTCCGTGAAGCAGACTGTTTTTTACAAAGATTGTATCCGGGTGAATGGCATGAAGACTGTGAATATCATCCTCTGTGCGGTAAAGTCCCACGATCCGAAGATTCTGTTGCTCGGTATAGCCGCCGTATGGAGTGTACATATCCTCATAATTGCATGAAAAGGTATCGGTATTGCGATTATAGCTGCGATAGACTCCTGTATAAACGCTGATCTTAAACTCATCACCGAGCGAAAGTCCGCTGCGCGCGGCAAGCTCCTCGCTGATCAGACATCCGTTGGGCAATTCGGACTCCTCGGGCGAGCAACCGGCGGTTATATAAGAAGTTCCACGGTTAAATGACAGTAGGCCTTGGGTTAGATCAATTCCGATCAGCTTGACTGAATGATGCAGGATATCGCCGCGGGATATAATATCCGTCTGCCACTGCTTGCCGTTCTCCGTTTCCCAAAAGGTATCCAATGCACCGTTCATTTCGGAAATCCATGGAATGATCAACCCGTTTCGTGCCGAGGTTTCCATACGCCAATGCACACCGTTGTCCTGCAACACGACCAGCGCGGTCTTGGCATCGCTTTGATGCATGGTATACAGCTCTGCCTCCCCGTTCTCATCGACCGAAAGCAATCCCCAGACCAAATAAGTTTTACCGATTTCCATTGGCACCGTTTCATTTGCCAACACCCGCAGGATCACAGTTACTTGATCTAACAACTCATGCTCTGAAAACACACAAATCCGCTCGTCCATTTTGCATGAGACGCGGTAATTGTAGCGTGGTGTACCAAAGAGCTTATCCTGCGTCATCTCAATTTTTTCACAAATTACCGTACCGACAAAATAAGAGGTTGGCATAATGGCAGCATTCGCTACGCAATTGGTACCATCGTGCTCGGGGATATAACTCGGAGACAGGACAGGAGAATAGGCATATGCAAGCGTATGCTTATACACTTGCTTGACCGAGGAAATTTGGCTATATCCGCCATTTTGAAAACTTCGCCGGGCATCAAAATCGTCAGCGGTATCGAAATTCGGTACGACTACTGTAAGGTAGGAATCCTCATTCAGTATCTCTGTCATTTCCAGTTGCGAGGACAAAGAAAGGAATAATACTAAAAATGTAATCGTCAAGATCAAAAAGAGCAGACCACACAGCGCAATTCCATAAGTTCGTCGATATCCTCGAATGATGTGGAGAAACATGACACTACCTCTTTTCGTTTTAAAAATAAAATATGTTATAAAAACTGAAATAGCTTTTGGGGAAATAATATATTTACTAACTGAGTTCCTTATCTATTATATGATTTATTCTGCATATTTTCGATACAAGATTGAAATCATATAATATCAAATAAAAACGCGCAGATTATACTGCAAACCAATCTATAGACCGGTAATTTGTATTAATCAATAGCCGCATGCATCGCAGAAGCCGTCGTCATCCACGTCATAGTGAGTTTCAGGCACTTCTCTGACATATTCGTAAGAATATCCTTCACAAACCGTACAATAATATGCATCATACTCAAGGTAATAGTGCGAAGAATCGTCGCTCCAATCTTGGAGCGCGAAATAGGTTCCATCATACACCAACGAGCCATCGTTACAATCGCACAGCCATGGATACGGATGGCCTGCCTCTGCAGCACTGGCGGGAACACAAAGCGCAAAAAGCATTGCAAACGCTACAAACAAACTCATAAGTTTTTTCATAATCTACATCCTTTCTTCCCCAAAAGCCATTTCACTTTTCACAAAATATCCTGTAGCTAATAGAATTTGTTCCTCCTTTTCCCATTTTTTGAAAACAATTATTATCTGCGTTCAAATAAAAAATGGACAATAAGAGTGAAAACCTGTCACTTTGAAGGGGAGTTTTTTGTCAAATAATAAATTTTTTTGCAAGCGCAACACCTGTTGGGTTTATTCAGAACCCTCTGCTGGCTTTCTCAAAAATGAATTATCAAGTACAATTATAACATATTATGGATGGTGGTGCAAGATATGAATGAGGAAATTCTTGAAAAATACAAAATAAATTTTGGGCTATATGTAAAAGAACACCGAGAACGCAAAGGCTATACACAACAGCAATTATCCGAATTGATCGGTATAACCCCAAAATCAATCAGTTATATCGAGCGTGGTGAAAATTACCCTTCTCCCGATAACCTTTTTGAATTGGCAAAGGTACTCGATATGTCCTTGGATGAGTTTGTTTTCAGCCATAAGAAATTCGACTAGACAATTTGTTTTGAAGAAGTCAATCAACGCCTGGAGCAATTGTCTTCTAAAAATCAAGCAATACTCATCAGCATTATCGATTCGGTCAGTACTACGTTGCTTTTGACACAGGAAGACTTGAGTTAATGATGGCCTAAAACGGCATACTTAATATTGGAGCACAACAATGGACGAACACGAAATGACATATGAAGAGTCTTACGAGAAACATTGCAAAATAATATATCAATATATCCTCTCGAAGACACGATATGATTCTCATACGGTAGAAGATCTCACAAGCGAGACCTTTATCAAATTATACTTAAAATGGGGCGAGATTTCCCCACATACATATGGGGTCGTTATCACATGGCTTTACCGTGCGGCAGAATACGAGATTTTGGATTATATCAAAAAGCAATCTCGAAGACCTCAGATTGATTCCGAACCGCCGTCGGAGCATGAATTCAGCGACCATTGTTCCGAACTGGAAGAAATTCACGGCAAACACGATTACCTGATATTACTTCGAAACATTCAAAACTCCCTGTCCCCAAAGGATTGGGATTTGTTTGTTGCCATATATCTGGACAGGCTGTCTATCGAGGAGATCAAGACTAGATTTAACCTTAACGAAAATGCGCTTTATCTGCGGAAATCACGCATCAAAAAGAAGCTAAAACATTTTTCAAAAAACTTTGATAAAAAGTGACAGATTGAGGAACAGCTTGTCCATTACATACATGAGGGGGTGAAACTCATGTATCATTCTAACTAGAAGGGAAATCCAAACGATGAACACCCACGAAATGGAAGGTATCTTGAAACAAATGGAAAACTTATCCGATCAAGATAAGGTTGCCTATTTGTTCGGGATCATCGATCAAGAAAAAGACAAACCTTGGGATCAAATCGACTTTGAGAAGATCGAGGAATGTTCCCGACATATCGGCAAATTAATTGAAAACGAGCTGCCTGAACTGACGGACGAGCGGATCGAAGACATCCGAAAGAAAAACGACGAAAGGTTCAAAGCGACTCATCACCTTGCGCCGAGAAAGCGCATGCTTGCCAAGCGGATTATCGGTATTGCTGCCGCAGTCGCTGTTCTCTTGTGTGCGGCAACCATCACGGTATCTGCTTATTCAGAGGGCATGAGCATCGGTGAGTATATCGTTTATGTAGCGAAAAATTTGTTCCCTGGTGAAAGTGTCGAGCATAATGGGATTACTTTCATCCGTGAAGGGGAAAATGTCGTTTACAACGATATTGAAATGCTCATTGAAAATGAAAAATTAGAGATTTTTTATCCGACGGAACTTCCACCTGATGTTTACATTGAAAAAATTCTTTTGTTCGGTGATTTATCAAAATCCGAAGAGTCAAAACTCATTTTTGTATTTAATAACTCAAATATTTTCTTTTCTGTTTGTAATTATCAAGCCGTTAGTGTAGAATACGAACACTCCAGTTTTTTTGAAACGGGTATGGGGATCTTTCACATCATGAACAAAGAAGGAGTGTATCAAGCCGTGTGTCAAACGGAAGAGTATGAATATACTTTGTCTACAGACGATGAAGCAATTTTAAAATTAATTTTGAAAGGATTAAAAAAATCGTGAGAAGAAAAATAACCGCTACGTTTTTTGCCATAGTGCTCTGCATGGCAATGTGTATTAATGTTTCCGCGTCCAATGATTATTACACCTATACAGTGGATAATAAGACAATTATTTTTAATTCTGATACAGTATTCGATGCTAAAACCAGGGAATATGTCGTTAACCGCCTTATGTATGGATATCCCGAATCCACAACGTATGGGCTAGCGTGTACCTTATTTGGTCACTCATATGAAACCTCCTATGTTACAACAATTACGCATTGCGCTTCCGACACAAATCCTCGCTGTTTAGAAGAAACATACGAGGTTCAAATCTGCAAAAGATGTGATCATGATATTACCGAACTGGTAAATGCCCGCTATATTTCTTGTTGCCCTGAAGAATAAACATATGAAAGCCGTCCGAAGGATATTCGGGCGGCTTTCAACATTTATTGTTACTTTACGACGTACTAATAGCACCAAAATAATATTTTAGCATCCGAGGTATAATGATGAATAACAAATTAAAGGTAATGATCAGTTCGGTAGTAAGGGACCTGGAAAGCGAAAGAGATGCGATCAAAATGTTTTTTGAACAACCGCAATGTTCGTTTGTTGAACTCGTCGGGGCCAATCCATACGATGTTGCATCACTAGCGGAGAGTAGTAGCTCTTCTACTGTAAAAATGGCACGCGACTGTGATCTGTATATACTTATATTGGGCAATCACTATGGATGGGTTACCAGGGAAGGGAAATCTGCAACTGAAGTTGAATTTGATGCCGCTTACAGAGCAGATCCTACGAAAATACTGATTTTTTTAAAAGATTTTGATAAAAATGAAATCGACGAGGCTCAAAGAAAATTTATCAATAAAGTCTCCAATTACGATGAGGGATACTTTCGAACCAGTTTTAGATATTCTCATGAACTTCAGCAAAAGGTAGAATCTTCCTTTTGGAAATGGCTTTTATCTAGAGTGCGTATAGGCGGATATCAAACATATGTTGATCATTTCATTCGAATGGTCAAAGAAGACATCCCGATTTCAGACATCAAAATTCTGTATCGGACATTCGATACCTACGTAGAATTCGATGTGTGTTTCAATAATCAAAAAACGTCAATACATATTCAAAACACGGAGATTTTGTCTAATTTTTGGAGAAATGTTAATACTGTTCGCATGTCGATACTCGAATTTGTGAGGGCGCAATAATGATTAAGAAAATCAATTTTGGATATCGGATGGATGTCCTAGAAACAATCATTCGCGATGAACAAACATCTCCTGAAGATTTAAGAATAGCTTTGTTTCAACTTGGTACGGCTATGGGAGGTGAATTGTTGGGCATCAAGAATACAACTGTGAAAAAAATCAAGACACCTATGAAACAATGGTTTAGAGGAAAAATTCTAAAACAAACCAATCCAGAATTAACAATTGTAATTAGCACTAAAGATGATTATCAATATTTTGCTCGCGGCATTTCAAGCAATTTCAAGTTAATTTATCAAGGGTGGATGGATTTTAATGGTGTTCGTGGCGCATTAGCATACTCCAATTCCTTTCGTTCTGTTGAATTCCCTCAAATTCCAACTGGAAGCAAAGTGAAACGTGTAATTATCGCAAAATCGGTTATTGCGAGTGGTTGTACTGCCGTTACGCTTGCCAAAAAGGCTCGAGAAGAATATTACCCAGAAGAACTGATTATTGTCGCCCCATT
>JAGBRZ010000235.1 GCA_017632155.1 Clostridia bacterium | reverse complement strand
TCGTCGGGGTCTGCCATAAGGTAGTCAAAGCGGATTCCCGAGCGGATGAACACCTTTTTGATGCCGGGGATATCCTCGACCGCCTCGATAAGATCGTAATAATCCTTGTGGTCAACCTTGAGGTTGGGGCAAGGCTTCGGCGCGAGGCATTTGCGTTTCTGGCAAACGCCGCTTTTCAGCTGTTTGTCGCAGGCGGGAGCGCGGAAATTCGCAGTCGGACCGCCAACGTCGTGTATGTAGCCCTTGAAATCGGGCATTTTGACGATCTCGCGCGCCTCCGCGAGAACGCTTTCCTTAGAGCGGCTGCGAACGCTTCGTCCCTGATGGAATGCGAGCGCGCAGAAGTTGCAAGCGCCGAAGCAACCGCGGTTGTGCGTGATCGAGAAAGCGACCTCGGCAATCGCGGGCACGCCGCCGTCCTTGTCGTATATGGGATGGACTTTTCTTGTGTAGGGGAGCGCGTAAACGCGGTCGAGCTCCTTGCGTTCAAGCGGAGGCATCGGAGGATTCTGCACGAGCAGCTTGTCACCGTAAAGCTCGGTGATTGCTCGGCCGCCAATGGCATCCTGCTCGCGGTACTGCGCACCGAAGGCGTCGGCGTAGGCACGGCCACCCTCCTTTAAGCTTTCCCAATCAAGCTCCGCCGCAACTGGGTAGTGGATCTCGGGCTTGTCCGCGGGGCAAAGATAGCAAGAGCCGCGCACGTCGCGGATCTTTTTGACGGGAACACCACGGTCAAGCAGCTCCGCAATGCGGAGAAGGATATTTTCGCCCATTCCGTAGGTGAGAATGTCGGCGCGGCTGTCGATGAGGATCGAGCGGCGCATGCGGTCTTCCCAATAATCGTAATGGGCAAATCGGCGAAGCGACGCCTCAAGTCCGCCAAGAATGATCGGCACGTCACCGTAGGCTTGTCTGATGAGGTTCGAGTAAACGATTGTCGCGCGGTCGGGGCGCAAGCCGGTCTTTCCGCCGGGCGAATAGTAATCGTATCCTCTGCGGTGGCGGGTGACTGAGTAGTGGGAAACCATCGAGTCAACGTTGCCCGCAGTGACGAGAAATCCAAGTCGCGGCTTGCCGAAGCGCTTGATATCGTCAAGCGTTTTCCAGTTCGGCTGTGCCAGAATTGCGACGCGGTAACCCGCCGCCTCAAGCACGCGCGATATTATGGCAACGCCAAAAGAGGGATGGTCAACGTAAGCATCCCCCGTGACATATACAAAATCGGGTCTGTCCCATCCGCGCGCCTCCATATCGGCGCGCGAAATGGGAAGAAATTCAGTTCCGAGCATTTTTTATCTCCGAGATTATTTTTTAGTCTTTTTAATTCCGAAAAATTTTCGCAAAATGGGCGCCAAAATGGCGGGCGGGCGCATCAGAACGATCCTCATGTTTCCTCCTATTTGATGAGCATAAATCCCGCGCAGAGGAGAACTGCCGCCTCAATAAAGGCGAGGATCTTACCCGGCAACAAAAAGGCAAGGAGAATCCCCGCGCCGAAAGTCAGCGCAAGCACCCCAACCGTCTGCCGCATCTTTCTGCAATCTCTCATATTCCACCTCCGCATATCGTCTTCAATGACATTATATGCGCCGACGGTGAAAAATGATCACGCGTCGCGCGATTCTATGAGATAAAGTGAGCCTTTTTTGACCGAAATGAGCGCGCAGTTGCCGTCGATCTCGTTCGAGGTTGCAAAGCCGCCGTTCTTCCTGGTAAGTCGTGCGTTTTTGAGGGGATATTTCGCGCCCTCTATCGAAACACCTTTGACTACTTCGGAGGCGGGAATGAGCGAGAAATATTTGAATCCGCCGCCGCGACCGATCAGAGCCGAGCCGCCGTTTACGAAATGAACGCGCGAAAAGCCGTCGGTTGCAATTGCATAATAATTGCGCGCGGCAAGGTCCTCAAGGATGGAGAGGTTTGCAAGCGTGTGGTCAAGTCTGCCCGAAAGCCCGCCGATGATGATGAAGGAATCGGCACCGCGCTCGATGGCGATCTCGATTGCCGCTTGCGCGTCGGTGATGTCCTTTTCGGGCTTGAGGTGGATGACCTCGGCGCCCTCGGGGATCTCACTTTCGGGGAAGGAGTCGAAATCCCCCACCGCGATATCCACACGGTCGCCAAGAGCGATCGCATTTTTTATTCCCGAATCGGCGGCAACGGTGATGTCCTCGCCCTTCGGGTGTTCGGTTATGTAGCTTGTGTCGATCTTACCGCCGACATAGATGAATGCTTTCATTGTCTTTTCTCCCAACGGGGCTTTGCCTTGAGCGTTTTATACATTGAAAGATAGCTTTCGTGGCGCGAGGGCGCGATCTCACCGCGCTCGATGGCTTCAAGGATGGCACAGCCCTCCTCTTTGGTGTGCGAGCAGTCAAGGTACTTGCACTCGCCGTAATGCTCGCGAAACTCGCGCATAGTGTCGGGGAGGTCGTCGAAGGGGAAGAAGTCGAAGTTTTCGAAGTCTATCATCGAAAAACCGGGCGTGTCGGCAAGGAATCCGCCGCCCTCAAGCGGAAAGAGCTCCGCCTGGCGTGTGGTGTGCTTTCCGCGCGCGATCTTTCGGCTGATCTCGCCCGCCGCAAGCTTCATTTCGGGGAAAAGGGCGTTGATAAGTGTCGATTTTCCAACACCCGATGCGCCCGCAAAAGCGGCAACCTTGCCCTTCAGGCGTTCTTTAATATAGGAAGAAAACTCCGCAATGCCCTCGCCCTCGTAGCAAGAAAGACGGAAGGTGGGGTAGAGCGCGGATTTGTAGGTCCGTTCGAGCTTTTCTGCAACCTCACCGTCAAGCTCGCATTTGCCGATGACAACGACAGCCTCAATGCCGTGATATTCGGCAACAGAGAGGAGCTTGTCGATCGTTTCTGTCGCGGGAGCGGGAGCCGCAGAGGCGCAAACGATGACAAGGATATCGAGATTTGAAAGCGGAGGGCGTATGAGCGAGTTGCGGCGCGGAAGAATTGCCGAAACCGCGCCCTCGGGAAGACCCGAGGAATCGTCCTGCGGAATTCCGCCTTCGGTGAAGGAATTGTCGGTATAAATAAATTCGCAGATGTCGCCAACCTTGATCTTTCCGCCGTCGGGTGTGCGAAGAGAACCGCGCGCGCGGGTCAAAAGCGACTTGCCCGCAAGGGGCGAGGAAGTTTCGGGATAAAGCGCGGAATGAGCTTCCGCGTCTGCGAGGCTGACGTAATAAAGTCCGCCGACGCCGCGAAGAATGCGGCATTGAGTTTTATATTCCATTCGTTACCTTTCTGTAAGTCCGAATTCGGCGGCGTAGACGTATGAAAGCGTCGCCTCTGTATAGCCCGCGCGGCGGTGCTCAAGAGTCAGCAAGCTGCCTCCGCGCAGGGAATGGTTGTATTCAAATCTACCGCCAACGCCAAGCTGATCAAATCCGATCGAGCCTGAAAGGGCGATGTGACCCGCCGCACAGTCTATGAGCGCGGGCGAAGCGGGATCAGCCGCGCAGATGAAGTTTTCCGTGCCCGCAAGCATCAGCGAGTCGCCAACGTCGGAAAGGGCAGAGGATATGTATTTGGTCGGAATTCCCTCCGCCGAGGATACAAGCTGCTTCGTCACAGCGGGCAGGATCGCAGTGATCGATCTCTTGTGCGACGATGCGCGCTCAAAGAGCGCGGTTTCGCTTTCAATGAGATCGCAAAGATCGTTTGCGGAGGCATAAACGTCGGCAACGTAAATGCTTGCCATAACGGTTCCGCTTGTGTTTGCAACGGTCACCGAATATGAAGCGCCTTCCGTGATCTTTTTTACGCATCCGGGAAAGGAGGAGATGACCTCGCAGACCGTAACGCGCGGAATGTTGCCCGAAAGCTCACCCGGGGTGAAGCACCAGGGGGTGGATGTCTTTTCGAGAATTGCGGAGATGCTTTGCCAGAGGGCTGTCAGCTCCTGACGTGTCTTCGCACCGCCCTCAACACCGCCATTGAAAACAACGAGATTGGGCTTTACCTCGGCAATGATTCCCTCAAGCGCTCGGAGGGTGTAGGAATTTGAATCGATGTGCGAGAAGGTCAGAACCTTGACCTCACCGTCGGAAACGATATCGGGGGCGTATTCGGTCTCGGGCTCGGGGCGGAGATCGAAGCGGAAAAGCTCCTCCGAGATATTATAACCGCCAAGATATGAGAATGCTTCAAGGAAGGCAAGCGCACCCTCACGCACTCTGCCCGCAGAAGCAGCAGAGATATTAATGTGTGTGCCGCTTTGCGTGATCTCGAGCCCTTCCGCGCCAATGCGCGAAAGATTTTGCAGATACGTGCCGTCAAGCAGATCGGTTATGCCAAGGTTGACGGTCAGGGTCGGGTCTGCATTGTAAAGCGCGAGCGTTGCCTCGTCAAGCGCAAGGTATTCCTTGTCAGAAATAATTACGAAATGCGCGTGAAAGCGTGTCTGAAGCTCTGCTTTGATATGTACCGCGATCTCCTCGCCCCAACCCTCTGCCTCGGGATAAACGATGACAAGGTGCGGGAAGAGCTTGGGCACGGCTGTGCCGTCGAGCTCGGGCATTTTGTCGTCAAAGGAGAAGGGAGGCGGCAGCTCGCTTTCGCCCGTGTCGGGCATCGCCGCGGGAAGCATCGTCAAAAGAAGCATTGCAAAAAACGCCGCGACGGATATTCTTATTAAGTTCTTTTTGCCCGTCCGCAAAACGGCTTCTTTGAGTTTTTGAAAGTTCGGCATGAAATTTGCTTTCCTTTTTATTATATATCGGGTTTTATGGCAAAATCGGTGAGTTGTATCCTGAGCTGACCACAAGGTCAATGGTTATCCAACCCTGCGGGCCCGTGATGATCTGTCCTGCATCGACAGATTGGAAGATGACCTTGCCTGCCGCTGCATAGCTTTGCGCGTAGTTGATGTTGCTGATCAGAATGCCCGCGTCAAGCAGACGTGATTCCGCCTCGGCAAGGGACATTCCCGTGACGTTCGGAACGACAACGCTGACCGTGGCGGGGGTGTATGATGTGCCTCCGCTGAGCACAAGCGTGATCTCAAGAACACCCGTGGAGAGTTCGATCTTTCCTTCGCGAGGAATCTGCGAGAGGACAGTATCCTTGGGCTTGAGGCTCATGGTGTAGGTCACGTTCAGCTTGTATTCGCAAACGCCCTCAAACATATAGTCAAGGATCGCGCGCGCACCGCTGAGCGATTGTCCCACAAGGTTCATCATATTGACCGTGCGGGTGTATGTAGGACCGCCGCTGACCGTGAGGGTCATTGAATGTGCATTCGATGCAACGGCGTCCGTGGCACTCGGCGACTGCACAATGACGGTTCCTGCGGGTGCCTCATCTCTTACCGTGATAAGATTGACGTCAACGCCGTAGAGCTCAAGCTCCTTTTTCGAGAGCTCGGCATCCTTGCCGATAACGTCGGGGCAGACCTTGAGCGCAAAATCCTCACCGCCGCTGACGACGAAGTCGATGGCGGTGATGTAGGCATAAGCGCCGACTCCCGCCTCGTGCGAAGTGGCGATGACGGTGCCCGCCTTCATCGGCGAACGGGTGTAGGTCACGTCGCCAACGAGAAGATTGTTTTCGTCAAGAAAAGTCTTTGCCTCGCGCTCTGTCATTCCCACAAAACCCGGGAGCGTGACAAGCACCTGCTCTGTGCCCGCGCTGACGTAAACGTTTATCATACTGCCCGGCTCAACCTTCTCGCCCGGCATGGGCTCGGTTGCGTAGACGTATCCCTCGGGGATCGCGGCGTTTTCCTCACGGATGATGTTTACGCCGTAGCCCTCGGAGCGCAGTCTTGTCTGCGCCACGCGCCAGTTCATCATAAGATAGTCGCCAAAGGTGACAAGCTCGGGGCCGATGCTCACCGAGATGGTAACGTGGCAGGGCGATTTTCTGCGCGCGCCCGCGGAGGGCTTCTGCGAGATGATCTTGCCCTTTTCGACCGTGTTCGAGGTCAGATATTCAACGGTGACGATATAATCTTCCTCGTTGAAGCCGAGTTCAGTAATAATTTCCTCGCTGTATTCGACTCCAACGCTGTCGGGGACCTTGAGGCTCGAAGTTCCCGGCGCACCGAAATTCAGCGCGTCAAGACCGTAAAATACCGAAACAAGTCCGATAAAGCAAACGGCACAGGCAATTCCGAGTGCGATGGGGAAGAAGGAGCGGCTCGGCGGTCTTTCGGTGCGGTTTTTCCTTGAACGCGCCTCCGTAGCCATCTGTTTTGGCGAGGGTACTGAAACAAGGGGATTGTCGCCCAGTCTGCGGATCTGAATGAAAACGTCCTTCGCCGTCTGGTATCTGCGGCGAGGATCTTTTTCCATTAGTGTAAGGATCAACCGCTCAAGTCCTCGCGGGATCTGTCTGTTGATTTTGCGCGGGGGAAGGGGCTTGTCGTGTATCTGCATCATAAGGATGGAGATGGGGCGCTCATCGTCAAAGGGGAGTCTTCCCGTTGCCATTTCATACATCAGAACGCCGAATGAGTAAAGGTCGGAGCGCGAATCGGTCGATTTGCCCGCCGCCTGCTCGGGGCTGATGTAATAAACAGTTCCGATGGCGTTGTCGGAGATCGTTTTGCCCTTGCTCTTTTCGGGCACCTTTGCGATGCCGAAGTCGGTCACCTTGATAAAGCCGTCCTTGAGAACAAGAATGTTCTGCGGCTTGATGTCGCGGTGAACGACGCCGCGGCTGTGTGCGTGCTCAAGCGCGGCAAGGATCTGCTCCGAAAAGGAGATAAATTCGTCAAAATCGAGCGCACCGCGACGGTCCATATAGGTGCGCAGCGATATGCCGTCGATATATTCCATAACGAGGTATTTTTTCTCGGTTTTAAAGGATACTGCGCGGATCGAAACGATGTTGGGGTGCGAAAGCATAGAAACGACCTTGGATTCGTTCATAAAGATATTCAGCGATTCGCGGTCGTCCGCAAAGTCATCGCGAAGCATTTTTATGGCAACTGCGGAGCCGTCGCGGAGATCGGTTGCCTTGAAGACAACGCTCATTCCGCCCGTTCCCAGGCATTTTTCTATTTTGTATCTCGAGTCAAGCGTGGTGCCGACGAGATCCTTGAATGATAGGTTCTTTTCCATAATTTATAATTGTATTCCGTAATTTTTAAAGTTCGGCGATAACAACCGTGATGTTATCGGGTCCTCCCGCGGCATTTGCGGCGGCAACGAGTTTTTCTGTCTTTTCGCGCAATTCACCCTCCGCGCAAACGATCTCTGCAATCTCTTCGTCGCTGATGACACCGCAAAGTCCGTCCGTACAAAGAAGGAGGTAACGGGGCGCATCCGGAGTGCCGGGGGCGGGGTTCAGCGAATGAATATCAGCCACAACGTCGCCGTCAATGCCGACAGCGCGGGTGATGATATTTCTCATCGGCGAAGTCTGTGCTTCCTCGTATGTAAGCTCACCTATGTCAACAAGATGCTGAACGTATGAGTGATCCTTCGTCAGCTGCTCGATCTTGCCGCCCGAGATCTCATACATACGGCTGTCACCGATGTTGAGCGAATATGCAAGTGTGTTCTCAACCACCAAAAGGGCAACAAGCGTCGTGCCCATATCCTCAAGTCTGCCGTCCGAGTCCTTTGCTTCTCTGTAAACGGCGCGGTTGGCTTCGGATGCCGAAGCCGAAAGCGAAAATCGCAGACCGACACTGCCGAGATCGGGCTCGTCCTCGGGATTATCGGGCAGAATATGCTCGCGCATAGATTGCGCAAAGGTATCAAGTGCAAGGCGCGAGGCTATTGCGCCTCCTGCCACTCCGCCCATACCGTCACAAACTGCAAGCAGAGTGACCCCGGGGAGGATCTCATAGATACCAAAGCAATCCTGATTTTCTGTGCGACGAGTGCCAACGTCGGTCTTTCCGTAAAATTTCATGAGAACACCTTTCTGTGTGTTAAATGATGAATTTAGTTCTTTTCTTCTTCTTTATGCTGTCGTCTGAGCTGTCCGCAGGATGCGTTGATGTCGGGTCCGAGCTTTCGGCGCACGGTTGCGCGTATGCCCTTTTTCTCAAGTGATTCGCGGAATGCCTCGATACCCGCGTGGGAGGGAGGCATAAGTCCCGTTTCACGGACGGGATTGACGGGAATGAGATTTACGTGGATCGGGAATTTCTCACCGCGCGAGGGTTTTCCGCGAAGGGCGGAATTGAGCACTCCCGCAAGGTGAGCGGCATCGGCGGGGGAAGAGTTCTGCCCATCGATGAGGGTGTATTCGAAGGATATGCGGCGTCCGGTCGCGCGCCACCAATCAAGGCAGGCGGATAGGAGCTCTGCGACGTTCCATCGGTGGTTTATCGGCATGATCTTGTCCCTCACCTCGTCATCTGCGGCGTGGAGAGAGATCGAAAGGGTGATCGGCAGATTCTCCTTCATCAGCTTGCGGATACCGTCAACGTGTCCGCAAGTCGAAAGGGAGATGTGTCGGTAGCCAATGCAGATGCCGCGCTCGTCGTTTACAAGATGCAAAAAGCGGAGAACGTTATCGTAATTGTCCATCGGCTCGCCGATTCCCATAAGTACAATGTTTGAAATTCGCTCGCCCATATCGGCGGATGCCACGATCACCTGACCGAGAATTTCGCCCGCAGTCAGATCGCGCACCTTGCCGCCGATTGTGGAGGCGCAGAAGGCGCAGCCCATTCGGCATCCGACCTGCGAGGAAACGCAAATGGTGTTGCCGTGGTTGTAGCGCATCACGACCGATTCGATGCACTCGCCGTCGTGCAAGCGGAAGAGGTATTTGACCGTTCCGTCAACCTGTGAAACGAGCTTTTGCTCGATCTCGGGCATATGCGAGGGCATAGCCGCCTCGATCTTTTCGGCTGTCGCCTTTGAAATATTCGTCATTCGGCTCGGCACAAGACCCTTGTGAAGAGCGGGGAAGATCTGTCCCGCACGATATTTGGGCTCGCCGAGCGAGATTATAAGTTCCGTGAGCTCCTCGGGGTAGAGGGAGAGAAGGTCGGTTTGTTTGTTATCCATAATTTATAACTTTCGTGTGATTTTTGAAATAAAGAATCCGTCGTGTTCTGTGCAGGGATAAAGCGTCAGCATACCCGCGGGGGCGTCGTGTTCGCCCACTTTGAAGGGAACGGCTTCAAAATCTTTATGTTCGGATAGGAATTTTTCTACGATATTTTCGTTTTCCTCGGGCAGGATCGTGCAGGTTGAGTAAACGAGCGTGCCACCCACCTCAAGCGACTTTGAAACCGCGCAGAGGATTGAGTACTGAAGCGGAGGTAATTCCGCATTCTTGGCAAGCGGGCGGTATTTGATCTCCGTCTTCTTCGCCGCGACTCCAAGCCCCGAGCAGGGCACGTCGCAGATGATCTTTGAGTATTTTTCACCGCACGGCAGAGATGAATCGCGTTCCTCGGTTTTGATTATCGAAATACCGAGGCGCTTTGCGCCCGATGAAATGAGCGGTAGCTTCGATGCGTGCAAGTCGCGCGAGGTGATGCTGCCCTCGTTCTTCATCAGCATAGCAGCCGAGAAGGATTTTCCACCGGGACAAGCGCAAGCATCAAGAAGTCGGTCGCCCACTTGCGGGTCGAGCACGAGCGAGGAAATCTGCGAGGACTCGTCCTGAACGTAGCAAAGTCCTTCGGCAATCTCCGCGGGCAGACCCGAGCCGACAACACGAATGCCGTAGGGTGACGCCTGTGTGGGCGTGCACTCAAATCCCTCGGACTCAAGGCGTTTGATCAGCTCGTCGCGGGTGGTGCACAGAGTGTTTACGCGCAAAGTAAGCGCGGGAGTTTCAAGATAGGCTGCGAGAATGCTTTCAGCCTTTTGGGTATCAAAAAGCGAAATAAACTTTTCGCAAAGCTCTCGGGGAGCCGAATAGGTGACCGAAAGTCGCTCCGCGTCGGGCTTTTCGGGGAATTTGATCGAATCCGCACGCAGATATGAGCGCAGAATCGCGTTGATAAAGCCGCGCGAGCGCGATCTTGCAAGATTCACCGTTTCGTTGACAGCGGCGTGCGAGGGGATGCGGTCGAGGTATCGGAGCTGAAAAATTCCCATTCTCAGCAGGCAAAGCGCATCGCGGTCAAGCTTTGAAAGCGGAGCTTTCGAGAATTTTTGAATTATATAGTCAAGCGTTATGCGCCTCTCGGTCACTCCCGAAACGATCTGCGAAAGAAGCGCGCGGTCGGCGCCCTCAAAGGAGTGCTTCGAAATAGCCGAGTCGATAAGACGGTTTGAGTAGCCCTCGCCTTCCTCTTTTTCCATTCTCATAAGAATGTCAAGGGCGGCGCGGCGGACGTTTTTGTTTTCTGCCATTATCTTCTTCTGTTGTTCGAAAGGATGAGGAGTCGAAGGATCTGGAGCAACGATACCGCAAGCGCAGCAACGTAGGTCATCGCGGCGGCGCGAAGAACCTTGCGCGCACCGTCGAGCTCCTCGTCAGTGTAGTTGCCTGAAGCCTCAAGAGCCGCCATTGCGCGGCGCGAGGCGTTGAATTCAACGGGAAGTGTGACGACCTGGAAGAACACAGCAACCGAAAACGCGATGATTCCCGCCTGCATCATCAGAAAACCGAATGAGGTCTCGGGATTCCAGGATGAAAAGAGGATTCCGAGCAGAAACAGCGGCATAGCAAGGCTCGATGCAAAGTTGCAAACGGGTATGATCGACATACGAAGCTTGATGGGACCGTAGCCCTCCGCGTGCTGAAGCGCGTGACCCGCCTCGTGCGCGGCAACACCGATAGCGGCGGCAGTAGAAATACCTCCAACCGTTTCGGAAAGGCTTATCGAATTGTCGCGGGGGTCGTAATGGTCGGTCATACTTCCACGGATGCCCTTGATGGACACGTCGTTTACTTTGCCGTAGGAAAGCACCTGACGCGCCGCATCCGCACCCGTAATACCGCGCGAAATTCTGACTCTTGAATATTTGTTAAACGTCGACTGCACCGAAACCTGCGCCCAGACGGTTATGATAAGACCGATTATGACGAGGAAGTAGGTGGGGTCGAAATAGTAGAAAAATGGCATTGTTTGGCTCCTTGACTTGGGTAGTGCGTTGGATTTTATGCGGATCTTTGACGGAAGAAGAGTGGACAGTGGTCAGTGGACAGTAGACAGAAAGACGCGAGGCTGAAATGTCAAAAAATGATACTGCTTTTTATTAATGATCTTTCCGCAGAACGATGACCAGAAAGCAAAACAAAATTATTTGCACGCATCTTTCTGTTCACTGTCCACTGTTCACTGTTCACTTCTTAATTCAGGACATCCCCGCAAACGAGTTTCCGCCCTCTCAGATAATCGGCAGTGTCCATACGTCCCTTTCCTTCGGGTAAAACTTTGGTGATCTCAATTCTGCCGCAGCCGTCTTCGCCGCAGGCGATGATGATGGACTTGTCGGCACAAACGACCTTGCCGATCTGTTCGGGCTTGCCTGAATCCGCAACGCGGGATGCTACGAATTTGAGCATCTTGCCGTCGGGCATACGGGCGTAGGAGAGGGGAAAGGGCGAAAGACCGCGGATCTTGTTATGGATAGTATCTGCATCCTGTGCGAAATTTATGAGGCATTCGCTTTTTTCAATTTTTGCGGCGTAGGTGGGCTCGATTCCCGTCGAATCCTGTGGGATGCGAACGAGAGTGCCCGCACGGATGGCATCAATGGTTTTGAGCATCAAAGAGCCGCCAACCTCTGCCATCTTGTCGTGGATGGTTTCAAAATTATCCTCGGGGAGGATATCAATGCGCTCGGTCAAGAGAATGTCGCCAGTGTCAAGTCCGACGTCCATCATCATTGTGGTGATGCCGGTGAAGGCTTTGCCATCGATGATGGCACGCTGCATCGGCGCCGCGCCGCGATATTCAGGCAGGAGCGAGCCGTGAATGTTGATGCAACCGTACTTGGGATAATCAAGCACATTCTTCGGCAGAAGCTTGCCGTAAGCCGCAACGATGATGAGCTCGGGCGCGATCTCGTCGAGCTGAGCGGCGAATTCCTCACCCTTGAGGGTTGTCGGCTGATAAACGGGAATGTTTCTTTCAAGCGCGCAGACCTTGACCGCGGAAGGTGTCAGCTTGTATCCGCGTCCGACGGGTCTGTCGGGAAGGGTGATGACTCCAATTACATCCTCTCCCGCATCACAGATAGCGGAGAGAGCGACTGCTGCAAAGTCGGGTGTTCCCATAAATAATATTTTCATTTTGTACCTCGTGATGTTATGCTGTTATATAACGAGATGTTGTTCTCGTGCGATAGAAGAGTGGTTAGTGGACAGTGGACAGAAAGATGCGGGCGAATAATTTTGTTAGTTGTAGCTTGTCATTGTTCTGCGGAAAGTTTATTGATGAGTGAAACGAGCATTTTTGATATTTCAGAAGAAGTTGACTTTGCATACAAGGTTTGTTTTTCAGTTAGATATCCGACTTTTTCACATATTAGCAGTTGAGTGAATAATTCTGCATTAGATCCTCTGGCGATGCTTAAAAATTGGAGGAATTCTTTTGTTTTGTTTCTTGATTGCCCTTCTGCAATGTTAGAAGGAACAGAAACTGCGGCTCTTCTCATTTGATCGGACAGAGCGTAAATTTCTTCTTTGGGTAATAATTTTACAAGCTTGTATATTTCAATGGCAAGATCCATAGATTTTTGCCACACGATCATATATCTATAGCTTTTAATATCCATCACTTACCTCGCATCTTTCTGTCCACTGTCCACTAATCACTGTCCACTCGTTCGTGCTACCGAACGAAATTATTTATCTCTTTTTCTCGCGTATTTACGCAGACGCGGCGAAACACGCTCCTCTTCCTCGTCCTCGGGAGCATACATATACTCCGCAACGTCGACGTAAAGGCGTCCGTCGAGGTGGTCGGTTTCGTGGCAGATGGCGCGGGCGAGGAGCTCGGTTCCCTCAAGCACGTATTCTTCACCGTTTCGGTTGAGCGCCTTGACCTTGACGTAATTCGGGCGCTTTACGTGTCCTGAACGTCCGGGGAGGGAAAGGCAACCCTCGCTGCCCTCCTGCTCACCCGAGGTTTCAATGATCTCGGGGTTGATGAGCTCCCAAACCTGACCGGGCTCGGTCTCGATGACAACGGCGCGGAGAAGAACTCCAACCTGCGGTGCGGCAAGACCAACGCCGTTTGCGTCGCGCATCGTTTCGATCATATCGTCAAGAAGGGTGATGATTCGGGGAGTGATGCGGGGCACGGGGCGGCAAACTGTGCGGAGGGTGGGATCGTTATCTGTAAGAATTTTTCTTTTAGCCATGATGGGTTTCCTTTATAAATTAGTGGGATTGAAATCTATTGAAAGCGTCGGGGCTGATGCACCCTCGGCTGGGAATTCGCTGAGTAATTGCGCGAAAAGCCTTCTCGTCTGCGCGCCGAGCTTGCACTTGACTACCATTCGCATTCGGTAGCGCGAGTCGACACGGTAAACGGGTGCCTCAAAGGGACCAAAGAGTATGAATGGCAGATCGCGGTATTTTTCGGACGACGTCAGCGCGCGGAGGTTTTCGTTCAGAACGCTTGATGCTTTCAGCACGTCGCTCTCAACCTTGCCCGTCAGCGTCAAAAGAACAATGTCGCAGAAGGGAGGAAAGACGAGCGCGCGGCGCAGTCTTATCGTCCGTTTGTAGAAGGTCTCGTAATCCTGCATGCTTGCAAGCTCGATGACCTCGTGGTCGGGATTGTTGGTCTGAATGATCGCGCGTCCCGCCTTGTCGCGCCGTCCCGCACGCCCGATGACCTGCGTCAGAAGCGCAAAGGTGCGTTCTTCTGCGCGGTAATCGTCGTAGTAAAGCGAGGCGTCGGCGAGAAGCACGCCGACAAGCGTGACGTCGGGGAAGTCGTGACCCTTCGTGACCATTTGCGTGCCGAGGAGGATATCTGCCTCGTGACGCTTGAATTTTCCAAGAAGCTCGCGGTATGAGTTCTTCGTTTGCGTGGTGTCGGTGTCCATACGGAGAATTTTTGCATCGGGAAGAAGGAGTGAAAGCTCCTGCTCGACCCTTTGCGTGCCGTAGCCCATGCGGATGAGATGCTCGGATTTGCATTCGGGGCATTCGGTGGGAAGCGGCATTCGCCTGCCGCACCAATGGCAGACAAGCTCACCCGCTTCATAGTTGCCGCGGCGGGTGTGGTAGGTCATTGAAACGCTGCAGGATGGGCACTTTATCGCCTCACCGCAAACGGCGCAGGAAACGTAATTGTTGTATCCGCGGCGGTTGAGAAAGAGGATGGATTGCTCGCCCCGCTCAAATGTTTCAACAAGTGCTGCTGAAAGCTCGGCGCCGATGGGGGTAAGATTTCCCGTTCTCGCCTCGCCTCTCATATCGGCGACAACGACTTCGGGCAGCACCGCATTTCCGTAGCGCTTCGTCAGCCTGATGAGTGTGTAAGCTCCGTCCTCCGCCTTTTTTCTGCTTTCAAGCGACGGCGTTGCCGAGGCAAGAAGCATAAGCGCCTTTGAATAGGCACAGCGCAGACGGGCAATGTCCCTCGCGTGGTAGCGCGGGGAGGAATCGGATTTGTAGGTGTGCTCCTGTTCCTCGTCGATGATGACGAGTCCAAGATTCTTTGTCGGCGCAAATATCGCGGAGCGCGTTCCGATAACGAGCCTCGCCGCACCGTTTTTGATTCGGTTGTAGGAATCCTGCCTCTCTCCCGCTGACATTCCCGAGTGCAGAAGCGCAACCTCTTCACCGTAGCGGGCGCAGAAGATCGAAAGCGTCTGCGGTGTCAGCGCAATTTCGGGGAGAAGAAGGATGACGTCGCGCCCCGATTCAAGAACGCGGTCGATCAGCGCGAGCATAACGCTCGTTTTGCCGCTTCCCGTAACGCCCTCAAGCAGAGCCGCGCGGGGCTCGCCCGATGAATAAAGCTCGGTGAGCGTGGATAGCGCTTCGGATTGCTCGTCGCTGAGGACAAGTTCTCTTTTTTGAGTTGCCGCCTCGGCGTGGGCGTGTATGAGGATGAGATCGCGGTTGACCGATCTCTTTTCCTCGGAAATAAGTCCTTTTTTGATAAGCGCGGAAAGGTGAGCGGTCGTGATAATGTCACCCTCGCGCAGTTCGAGCGATGAAAGCGCCTCTCTGCATTCCATAAGCTTGCGCAGAGCAAGAATTTGCCCCTCGGATTTGATCTTTGCTATCTTTTTGCCATCGATCAAGCCGCCCGAGATGTGAATTTCTGCCGTTTCCTCATCGACGGCAAGCGAATAGACAGATTCGCTTTTACCCGCCGAGGGATCGCAGACCTCAAGCTCGCGGCGTATGCAACCGGCTTTCAGCAGCTTTTCGACCGATTCCGCAGTTTTCACGCCAAATCGATATTTGAGAGCCTCTTCGCCTATCCGCCCGCGGCTGACGATGAGATTGAAGATCATCATTGCCTGCGCGTTTTCAAGGATCGCCTTCGTCGGCGCTTTTTCTGTCGGGGAATAGTATTCCTCAAGCTTCGAAAGCGCGGCGGATGGTATCATTGCGTGGATGGCGTCCGAGGTGGTGCAAAGTGTGGTCGATCGCAGAAAGCGCCAGATCTCAAGCATCTCGCCGTCAAGGTGAAGTCCTTCGGCACATTTCGCAAGAATCGGCTTGACCTTTCCCTCGGGCACCTCCGTGGTGTCCTTGATCGAGGTCACAAGTGCAATTCGTCTGCGATTTCCATTGCCAAAGGGCAGACCGACGAAATCGCCGGGGGTGATATTTATCCCCTCGGGGATCATATAATCATATTCGCGGTCAAGCGAGAACGGCGCGTCAAGAAGGTACACGCCTGCGTATTTTGTTGACATAGCGTGAACCTCCGGTGTGCGGTGCAAGTGTAAAGTGAAAAGTGGAAAGTGTAAAGTTAAGGTAAATTTCCGCCAAAGCGGAAATTTTCCTATTGAACAATTTCCGCGAAGCGGAAATTATCATTCGGCGCAAGCCGATCATCATTCCGCCGAAGGCGGATTATCATTCTCGCGCAGCGAGATTACGAATTATTAGGGTTTCCCTCAAAGCTCATTCCTTCTGCGGTCTTTTCGCAGATGATGTACTCGCCTTCGTCGAGCTTGTCGATAGCGATCTTAACAGCCTTTCTGTCGCGGTAATCGGCGTTGACTGCGTGCTCCATCATGGGACGGTCGATGTCCTTGTTGCCGGTGAGCTGCTTTTCAGCGTTCTTGCGCTGGGTGGAGTACTCGTCGGTGATGATGCGCGCGCACTTTGCGGTTGCGATGGCGAGCTGATAGCGGTTGTACTTGCCCTGTGTGAGCTTTGCAATGGTGGGATAGATCATGATTGTTCTCCTTTTATTTGTGAAATAATAATTTTTAGAATTTATTCCTCGTCGTCGTCCGAGGTGGTATCTCCCTCGAGTCTGCGAGCGATCTTTTCTGTTGTGAGCGCGGAAAGAATGACGTGCTCGGAGTCGGTGATAAGCACCGATCTTGTCTTGCGGCCGCAGGAAACGTCGATGATTCTGCCCATTTCCTTTGCATCCTGCATAAGTCTTTTGACGGGAGCGGATTCGGGGCTGACCAGAGCGACAATGCGCTCCACGGCAACCGAGTTTCCGTACCCGATGCTGATGAATTTCATTCGTTTTGCCTCTTACTCTATATTCTGAATCTGTTCGCGGATCTTTTCGGATTCGTTTTTCATTTCAACAACAAGCTTTGCGATCTCTGCATTCTGACATTTTGAGCCGATGGTGTTGATCTCGCGGCTCGATTCCTGAAGCTGAAAGTCGAATTTTCGTCCAACGGGGATGTCAAGCTCTGCCATATCCTCAAGCGCGGCAAAGTGCGAGCGCAGACGAACAAGCTCCTCGTCAATGGCAATTTTGTCTGCCCAGATAGCGCATTCGGTGAGGATGCGGTTTTCGTCAACCGTGATGCGGTTGTCGGCAAGAATTGCGGTAAGGCGCTGCTTTATGCGGTCGCGAGCCGATTCGATCTCGCCTTTCGAAATTTCTTCGATTTTGTCTGTAAGTTCTCGCAGGTGCGCGATCTTTGCAAGAATGTCACGGCGCAGGTTTTCACCCTCACGCAGACGTTCTGCAACGAATTCGCGGCAAGCCTCGTCAATGACGGGAAGAAGCTCTGCCCAAACGGCGTCAAGATCCTCACCCACCTCGCGGACGGTGAAAATGTCGCGGTTCTGCGCCACGGTCATAACGGAAATATCGTCGGTAAGACCAAATTTGTCGCGCAGCTCACGAAGAGCGGCAAGATATCCCTCGGCTGCGGCGGTGTCAAGCGCAAGCATAGTGCCGGAGGATGCGGTGTTTGTGTAATTAATGAAAACGTCAACGCGTCCGCGGCTTATGGGGTGCGCGGTGACCGCGCTCTTGATCCTCGCTTCAAGCGGAGAGAGCGTGCGCGGAGCCTTGACGCCGAGGTCAAGGAACTTGCTGTTGACCGATTTGAGCTCAACGGTGATCTCGCAGTTCTCGTTTAAGATCGCTGCTCGCCCGTAGGCTGTCATACTTCTGAACATATTTCTACTCCTTTTCGGATGAATCTAATATATAATATAATAAAATAACATTTATCCATTATGACATATACACTTAATTATACTATATTTTAATGAAAAAGTCAAGTTCTTTATTCGGATAACTCCCCGAAGCGAAAAACTGCCGTAATTGATTTTGTAAAATTTTTGTGAACGCGTGCGAAAAGCTGCGGTTTGTGTCGAAATATAAGATAGTGTGCGAAATTAGTTTAAAATGTAAATTTTTTTTGAAAGCGTGCAAAAAGGCGTGTTTTTTGAGAATAAAATAGCGCAAACCCCTTGAAAAATTGCGAAAAATATTATATAATATAGTGAAATTTTATGAAAACAAACCACGGAGGTATATTCACATGGTAACAGCCGGCGATTTTAAAAATGGCGTAACATTCGAAATGGAGGGCAACGTATTCCAGGTTGTCGAGTTCCAGCACGTTAAGCCCGGAAAGGGCGCGGCTTTCGTCCGCACCAAGATGAAGAACGTTATTACCGGTGCGGTAATCGAGCGTTCCTTCTCCCCCACAGACAAGTTTGACAGCGCATATATCGAAAGAAGAGATATGCAGTATTCCTACTCTGACGGTGACCTTTACTACTTCATGGACATGGAGTCCTTTGATATGGTTCCCCTCAACAAGGAAGTTCTCCCCGATTCCTTCAAGTTCGTTAAGGAAGAGATGATGTGCAAGCTTTGCTCCTTCAAGGGCAAGGTATTCAGCGTAGAGCCCCCCACATTCGTTGATCTCGAGATCACCGATACCGATCCCGGCTTCGCTGGCAACACCGCAACCAACACCCTCAAGCCCGCAACCGTTGAGACCGGCGCAGAGATCAAGGTTCCCCTCTTCATCGAGGTTGGCGAGATCATCAAGATCGACACCAGAACCGGCGAGTATCTCTCCCGCGCATAATTCCGGAGGGCATTTATATGGCACTCAAGGAAAAGGCAGCATACCTCAAGGGTCTTGCTGACGGTCTTGATTTTGACAAGACCACCGCAGAGGGCAAGCTTATTGCCGCTATGCTCGAGCTTCTCGGCGAGATGACCGAGGCTATCGAAGAGATCGATGAAAATATCGACTACCTCGCAGATTACGTTGAGGAAGTGGACAAGGATCTTGGCGAGCTCGAAGAGTTCTGCTATGAGGACGACTGCGACTGCTGCGATTGCGACGATTGTGATTGCGATTGCGACGATTGCACTTGCCTTGCATGCCTCGACGAAGAATTCGAATTCGACGACGAGGAAGAGGAAGAAGAGAACGAATAATTCTCGCAATAAAACGGGGCTGTGTAACAAAAACGGCTCCGTTTTTGTTAAGTTTAGAGTTTAGAGTGGAGGAAGATTTCCTCGCTCTGCTCGGAAATCAATCAGCGGGAAAGTTTTTGAGGATTCTTAAGTAACTTTTTTCAAAAAGTTACTTAAGTCGACCTCCGCAGAGGTCGAAATATCCCTTGCGCTTCGAGCCGACGGAGAAATTATAACTGTCAATGTATAGCTTAAAGTTTTGATCGAACTTTTTTAAAAGTTCGCGGAGCACGAGGCAGAGCCTCGGATTAATGCAAAAGCTTCAGCTTTTGCTTCGATGCTTCGAAACCGCGAAGCTCTGCTTCTCGGTTTCGGAATGAGGCAACACTTTCTCATTGAAAGAAAGTGTTGCGCTCATTCATTGTTTTGTCGATCCAATTATTAGGAGATGTAAATGGGATTTTATGTATTTTTGCTTTTTGCTATTATTGTTTTGGTTGTTTTAAAGTTACCAATCGTTAAAGGTACTATAGGAGAATTGATTGTTAAAGTTCTTATAGGTAGAAGTTCTGATAAGCCTGGAAAAGAAAAGATCGTGGTTAACAATCTACTTCTTCAAATCGATGATGGGAAAACATCACAAACTGATCATATTGTAATAAATAAAAATGGAGTTTTTGTAATAGAAACAAAAAACTATTCGGGCAGAATATACGGCGACGATGTTAGAAAAGAATGGACTCAGGTCTTGAATTATGGAAAAGTTAAAAATCATTTTTACAGTCCGGTTAAGCAAAATGCTGTTCATATGCACCGTATTACCGAATTCCTGCCGGAAGAAGTTCCAGTATACGCAGCAGTCGTTTTTGTAAAAGGGAATATTGAATACATAAAATCAAAATATGTGTATACATTATTCGGATTATATTTAAAATTGAATACTCCAGGAGAACGTCAGCTTTCCATAGAAGAAATGAAAAATGTGTATGAATTACTTGTTCAGAACAACAAGAGTGATACTATTAGTAATAGAGAACATATAGAGAATATCAATAATACTAAAAAAGATATAGCCAATCACATTTGTCCTAGATGCGGTGGAACTCTTGTTGTCAGAAATGGTAGAAGAGGCGTGTTTTTAGGATGCTCCAATTATCCCGAATGCAGATTTACTGCAAATACTAGTGAAGGAGATTGAAATGAACAACAACCCTTTTGACAATTACAAAGGAACATCGGATTCCGCCGTGCGCGGAGGTTTTCGTGAACTGCCGATGAGGTGGTATAAATTCCTGATTTACGTCGCGCTGTGGTTCTCTGCGGCGGTGAACATTCTCGGTGCGATCCCGTATTTTACGGGCACGTCGCAGACCGAGGAAGTGCTCGCACAGTTCCCGATCCTTTCGACGATCGATCTTTTTTACGGCGTTTTGACGCTCGGAATGGGCGCTTTGGCGATCTATACCCGCTTTGCGCTGGCGAATTATAAAAAGACCGCACCCCGACTCATCGTCGGGCTCTATGCCTACGGCTTCGTTATCTCTCTCGGCTATAATGCCGCCGTGCTTGCAATCACTTCGTCGGTTTATGCGCCCGTTGATTTCATCATCACGGGTATGTCAGTCGGCACGTCTGCCCTCATCAACGCCGCAATGGTGATCTGTAACCATATTTATTTTAAGAAGAGGAAAAGATATTTCAATAAGTAAAGAAAAAACCGCGCTGCCGTTGGTATTGCACTAACGGCAGCGCAGGTTTTTGAAAAAGTTTCAACCGTAATTATTCGAAAACTTTCAGGCCTTGATGAATGCGGTTTTTGCGTTTTCGGGTTTTTCAACGAGATCGAAAAAGTCTGCATCGGAAATTACGTAATCAACGTCCTCGATCTTGCAGAGCTCGAGGAGGTAGGTCTTTCCGATTTTTGAGCTGTCGCAGAGGTAGACCTTGGTTGTCGAGCGGGTGAGAGCCTTGGCGACGACATTGTGCTCGGGCTCGATGGCGGCAAGCAGTCTGCCGTCGGTCGAAACGCCCGTGGTCGAGAAAAAGCATTTGTCGATATGCAGGCGCGAGAGGTTGTCGATTGCGAATTGTCCCGTCAGAGCCATCGAATTGTTCATTCGCAGCCCACCAAGGGAGTAGACGGTGAGGTTGGAAAGGTCCTCAAGCTGCTCGAGTGTGTGGATTCCGTTGGTAACGACGGTGAGATGATTGAATTTTGCAAGGTGTGCGACCATGCAGAGCGCGGTCGATGAGGCGTCGATGAAGATGATGTCGCCGTCGCGGATCAGCTCTGCCGCGCGCTGACCGATGTCAAGCTTCGCCTCGGGCATATTTTTGCGGCGCAAAAGGATGGGAAGTCCCGCTTCCTCGCCGTAATTGAGCGTGGCTTTTCCGTATGTATGGTGCAAAAGCCCGCGGCTTTCGAGCACCTGATAATCGCGGCGTATCGTCGAGGGGCTGACGAATAGCTTCTTTGCAAGATACCCCACCGTCACATCGCCTCTCGCGCGGAGTGTTTCAAGTATCTGCTCGTATCTTTCTTCTCTTGACATAGTTTCCCTCCCAATCATAACAGCGGAAAGTTTTGATCAAACTTTTTCAAAAGTTTGCGGTTTCTTAAGGCAGCGCCTTAAGTCGCGCTCCGCAGAGCGCGAAACTCTCTTTGCGCTTCGAAACGGAGGCGTCCCGCCTCCGTTTCAGAAGGAGTAAAAACTCCCCCCTCGGGGAGTTTTTTGCTCCTTCACTTTCTTTTTTACATCAAAATTATACCACAAACCGCGCATTCGGTCAAGCCTAAATCGTGCAAATACGCAAAGAATACGCAAAAAATGCACGTTTTGAGCAAAAAAATGATTTTTTCATAAAAGATCGCGCCCCTACTTGCATAATCGCGTTTTATATGATATAATCAAGATAAAATAAATATAGTCAATTGTAAAATTACGCAA
This sequence comes from Clostridia bacterium, assembly GCA_017632155.1. The sequence goes on along the minus strand of JAGBRZ010000235.1, from coordinate 14,919 downwards.
ATTTTAATTAAATCCGTTTTTTCGGGGGCTTTGCCTCCGAAAAAACACCGCTAAGACGAGCAAAGCGAGTCCGCGCGCCGAGGGGAGCTGCCAAAATCTTCGATTTTGGCAAGCTGCGATAAGCGCGCGAATCCCCGCCGCGCGGGTCTCAATTGTAAAACGCAGTTTTACAATTGGCTAAAATTACGGAGGCTGAAAATGAAATTTACAGCAGTTGCAGACGTATTTCTGCCCGAAGAGTATTATAAAAACGCGCTCGCGAAGTACCCCGGCTACGAATGCCTCGGCATTCCCTATTTCGGCGTGCCCGACCGCACCGTGATGCGTGAGATCGTTCACGGCATCGAAAAGAAGGGCTCGGAGGCTTGCGATCCGCCCGCAGAGCTTTGGGATCTCATCGAGGAGACCGAAGTCCTCATGGTCCACCTTTGCCCCGTCAGCCGCAAGCTGCTCGAAAAGGCAAAGAATCTCAAGCTCATCCTCGTAAACCGCGGCGGAACAGAAAACGTAAACGTTGAAGCCGCAACAGAGCTTGGCATCCCCGTGCTCTCGAACCCCGCTCACAACGCAAACGCGGTTGCCGAATTCACAATCGGTGTTACCATTGCCGAAATGAGAAATATCGCACGCGGACACGGCGCGCTGATGCAGGGCACCTGGAGAGAAAGATTCTCCAACAGCGGCGTGATCTTCGAGCTTGTCAACCAGACCATCGGTCTTATCGGCTTTGGCACCATCGCTCGCCTTGTTGCAAAGAAACTTCAGGGTTGGGACGTCAACATTATCGTCTACGACCCCTACGTATCGGATAACGATCCCGATCTTGTCAAATACGGATGCAAGAAGGTTGAACTGAACGAGCTCCTTTCGACCGCAGACGTGGTTTCGCTCCACGCACGTGCATCGGGCGAAAAACCCCTGCTCGGCGCAGAAGAGCTTGCACTTCTCAAGCCCTCGGCATACCTCATCAACACCGCGCGTTCCTATCTTGTTGATTATGATGCGCTTTATGAGATCCTTCGTGACGGCAAGATCCGCGGCGCGGCACTCGACGTTTTCGAGTCCGAGCCCATCAAGCCCGACCACAAGATGCTCACCCTTGATAACGTAACAGTCACCAACCACCGCGGCGGCGACACCGTCAATTCCTATTCCGACAGCCCCGCAATGCTCTTTGCGGAAGCTAAAAAATTCCACGCGGGCGACTTTGATTCCGTCCGTTTCTGGAAGAACAAGAACGAAACTATGAAAAAATAAGGAGAAAATAAAATGAAACTGCTTAATATGACCTCGGCTGAAAAAATTGCCTACATAATGACTCGCCTTTACACCAACAAGCTCACCACCACCTCGGGTGGCAACCTTTCCATTATGGATGATGACGGCGTAATGTGGATCTCCCCCTCGGGCGTTGACAAGGCGCATCTGACCGCTGACGACATCATGTGGGTCACCCCCGACGGAGTTGTTCACGGTAAGCACCGTCCTTCGACCGAGTACCCCTTCCACCTTGCAGTTCTGCGCTCCCGCCCCGACCTCAAGGCGGTTTTCCACGCGCATCCCGCGGCTCTCGTTGCATACAGCCTTGAGAGAAAGCTCCCCAAGCTCGACGTTATGCCCGGCGTTTCCAAGCTCTGCGGCAAGATCGCTATCGCAAAGTACGCGCTTCCCGGCTCGAAGCAGCTCGGCGACCTCATCGCAGAGAAGTTCGCAGAGGGCTGCGATACCGTTCTGCTTGAAAACCACGGCGTAGTTCTCGGTGCTGACAGCCTTGAAAGAGCGTTTATGATGTTCGAGGCGCTTGATTATGCCGCAAGAACCGGCGTTGCTGCCGCTATGCTTAAGAAGGAAGCAAAGGAGCTGACCGCAGAGGAGCTCGCAGTCAAGAATTCGCCTAAGGTTTATGAGGCTGTTCTCGGTTCCGACAACGAAACCGCTATCCGCGAGGAAATGACCGCAATGTGCGCTCGCTGCTGCCGCAACCGCATTTTCACTATGGGCGTTGGCGCGTTTGCAAAGAAGGTGGACGGCGGATTCATCATCACTCCCGATGACGAAGACCTCCTTGAACTCACTCCCGATATGTGCGTTCGCGTTGAGGGCGACAAGTGCGAGGCGGGCAAGGTTCCCTCTTCCTTTGCAAAGATCGCGGGCGAGATCTTCGCTGCTCACGACGACATCGACAGCATCGCGTTCGCTCGCGCACCTTATATCATGGCGTTCGCAGTTACCGACGCGGAATTCAATTCTCATCTTATTCCCGAGGGTTACATCTGCCTGCGTAACACCAACCGCCATCCTTACGGCACCATCGAGAATGCGCCCGAAAAGATCGTTGACTCGATCAGCATCAAGGCGCCCATCGCGATCGTTGAAAACGACTGCGTGATCGTCGGCGGAACCTCGCTTCTTAATGCTTATGACCGCCTCGAGGTTCTCGAGTTCGGTGCAGAATCCCTCTGCGATATCGCGGCAATGAACGGTACCATCGTTCCGATCAGCCCCGAAGAGATCAGAGAGATCGAAGTAGCTTTTAACCTTTAATCAGCGAGAAAGTTTTTGAAGATTCTTAAGGAACTTTTTTCAAAAAGTTCCTTAAGCAGAGCTCGAGACGGAGTCTCGATTCAATGCGAAAGCTTCAGCTTTCGCTTCTGCGCTTCAAAATCACGAAGCTCTGCTTCGGGATTTTGGACAGAGTCAATACTTCCCGAATGTAGGGAAGTATTGCGCTCTGTCACCCTATATGGATTTTGTTTTTCTGCGGGATTAGTGCAGGTAATTTTGCGGCTGCAAAGAGGTTTCGCCGATATCCTCATAATTTTGTATCGGTAAATCGGGACCTATCCCCCACCCCCTTCCCGTAAACCGGGAAGGGGAGCTAAAGCACGCAAACTCCTTTGTTCAGCTTTCTGAAAATCGGGTGCTGTATATTCGGCACACGATATGTTCCACTTTGCCAAACGCAAAAAAGAAAAGCCGCCGCAAATGCGGCAGCTTATTCCGATTATTCCTTGATATACGCCTTTTCAACCTCGCACACATAAACGGTGTGATAATCCTTCGCGGGATAGCACGCGGCGTCAACTTCTTTGTCGAGGAAGTTTTCTTCCTTGATAAGGTCGGTATACATCTTTCGGCAAACAAGGACGACATTTGCCTCCTCAAATGCGGGAACGCCGTCGAGGTAGGTGTAGTGGAAGCCGGCTTCTGCGGCTTTGTCGCCGTCGCGGCCGCTCTTTCTGCCGAAGATCTTGCCGAGCTCTGCACGGTATCCGTCGCCAAAGAAGCAAAGGCTGACGCGGTCTGCCTTTTCGGTCAGTGTGTGGGTGAATCTCTGCGGGCGGACGAAGCAGACGGCTGCGTCACGGTTCCAAAGATTGCCAAGGAAGCCCCAGGATGCCGTCATAGCGTTGCGGACGCCGTCCGCCTCGGCTGTGATGAGAAACCATTCCTTGCCAACTGCGCGGAATGCGTTCATATTTTCAAGCTCGGTGGGTTTGATTTCTTTAAACATAATTATTCCTCCGTGAATTCCGTGATCCGTTCGCCGTCAAAGGCAAGCCCCTCATCGGTCAGAATGACCGAAAGGACTCCGAATCGCTTATGTATTGTGCGAAGCATCTCTTCGGGGTCGAAGGTCGTCTCCTTCAGAAAGATCTCCGCGGAGCTCGAATCGGTGAAGATGAAGCTGACGTATGAAAGCGCCTCGCAAAGGGCGTCATATTCGGCGGGCATCAGCGAGCTGTCAAAGCCCTTGATTATTGCCGTTATGGGTACGTCGCGACGAAGCGCATCTATGAGTACACTTCTCCAAGCCGCGCGGCAGGGGAGAAGCGACTCCTCCGTGGGCACAAAGCAGATCATATCTGCATCCGCCGCGCCCTCAAGATTCATTATATTCGCATCAAGCGTAAAAGTTTTCATTTCCGCCTCCAAATTGTACTGTTATTATTTTACCATAAATTTTTAAAAATTGCAACACGAAAGGAAAATAAAAATGGCTATCAGATGGGAAGACGCAACAAGACAGAATATTCAGATCACCGCGCACAGAGGTATCAAGGATCTGATCCCCGAAAATACAATAGAGTCTTTCAAAGCGGCTCTCGACGCACGCTGTGACGTTCTTGAATATGACGTTCACCTCAGCCGCGACAATGTGCCCGTAATTATGCACGACCAGACCGTCGAGCGCACCACCGACGGATTCGGCGCGATCAGCTTTATGACTCTTGAGGAGATCAAGAAGCTCGATGCGGGTATCAAATTCGGCGAAGAATTCAAGGGCTACCGTGTTCCTACTCTCGAGGAAACTCTTGATCTTTTCGTAAGCTATGACTATAAGCCCCTTCACATCGTCGAGATCAAGGATTTCAGACCTCAGTGCGTTGACATCGTTGTCGAAATGCTCAAGAAGTATGACCTCGTCGAGCGCACCGTCATCGAGGCAGGCGACTGCCCCACCCTTAAATATCTTCAGGATTACTATCCCGAATTCAAGACCCTTTCCTTTATGCCTTACAGCATGAAGCGCCTTGACGAGTCGATCTACGATCGCCTCTACGGCGTTTCCCTTCCCGGCTCGAAGACCGACCCCGAAAGCGTCAAGAAGGTGCTTGACGGCGCAGATTTCGTTGAGGGTAAGGGCCTCGTCCTCTTCCTTTCGGGTACCACCGAGGAGCAGATGGACAACGCCATCAACGCGCGCTGCGTCAACCTCACCACGAACAACCTTTATAAGGCACAGGAGTACCTTGCAAAGAAGGGCCTCCGCAAATGAGTGAAGTAACAAAATACGTAGAGGATGCCGTTGCAAGCGTGACTTTTGAGTGCAGCGACACGCTCCCGAATATCTTCCTTATCGGCGACTCGATTAGAAGGGGTTATTGCAAGACCGTAAAGGCGGAGCTCAAGGGCAAAGCCGAGGTCTTTTACGTTGATGATAACTGCCGCAGCACACAGTACGTGATCTTCTCGATCCGCAAATGGGCGGAAATGTTCAGCGACAGAAAGAAGGTCGATATCGTTCACTTCAACTGCGGACATTGGGATATCGCGCATTTCAGCGGCTGCCCCGAATCGCTCACAAGCGAGGAGGAGTACGCGAAGAATATTGGCAAGGTGATCTTCCTCATCCGCAAGTTTTTCCCGAACGCGAAGATCATTTTTGCCACAACGACACCAATGGACCCGAGCGGCAAGGTCGGCGGCAATCCACGCTCAAATGCAGAGGTAGAGCGGTACAATGAGATCGCGACCGAGGTCTGCCGCTCCGAGGGTATCGAAATTAACGACATCCATGCCGCCACCCGCGATTGGGGAGAGGAATGCTTCAAAGATTATTGCCACCTCACCCCCGAAGCGTTTGCGGAAGTGGGGAAGATGGTCGCAAAGAAGCTTTGCGAAGTGCAGAGCTAAGGATTTTCCTTATTTTGCTGATCCATTATTCAGTGCGTTAATTCAACGCCTAAACTAAAAAACTCGGATATTACGAAGCTTTTGCTTCAAAATATCCGAGTTTTTTATTTACTTGTTATAGATTTGTATAGCACAAAGGTTTATCAGCACAGCACAAAATTACTAATATGAAATTTTCGCCACCGCGAAAATTTTCCATAACTTTTCACTTTCCACTTTTCACTTTCCACTTATGCTTTATCATACATCTCCATCAAATACATTCCAACCTTATAACCCAGCTTTCCCGCTTCGATTCGCAGGTCATCGGGAATCTTGGAGTAGAATCCGTGGACCTCGTAGGTGAAGTCGCCGTCGTAGCCGATCTCTTTGAGAAGGGGCATAATTTCTTCCCAATTTGTGTTGCCGCGGACAAAGGGGAGGTAATGATCGTCCTCTCTGCCGTCGCATTCCTGAACGTGGGTTGCGGCAAGGCGGTGTCCGAGCTTGCGAAGGGGCTTTACCTGATCGCGGTAGACGAGCTCTGCGTGGCCGAAGTCCCAGCAGGCGCGGCAGGATATGGGGTCGCCCATTGCATCAATGATGGCGATCTGCTCCTCAAGCGCGGCGGTGAAGCGGTGCTTGGTCTTCGCGGGATGGAATTCAGCCATATTTTCAATGGCAATGCCGGTGCCTTCCTTTTTTGCAAGCTCAAGGAGGGGAGTGTAGTAGTGGATATTTGCGCGCATATTCTCCTCGAAGCACATTTCGTCATTTTCGGTCGCCGTTTGCGCGTGGGTGACTACCCAGCGGACGCCGAGCTTGCCCGAAGCGATGATGCAGCGGCGGCTCGCCTCGGCAAACCACACACGGTATTCGTCCGAAAGCTTTTGCTCGGGGCGGTAAAGATTTGAGTCGAAGGGCATGTGCGATTGCGAGAATTCAACGCCGAGCTTTGCGGCAAGGTTGCCGATCGAGTCGATATTCCTCTCCCAATCGTCGCCCGCAAGCTCGCTTTTTGCGCCAAGTCCGCCCGCGCCGCCCCAGTTGAGGTCGATGACGCGGAAGCCGCATTCGTGGCACATTTTGATGGATTCCTCAAGAGGAGTGCGCCCGCCCTGACGGTGCGCGGGGAAGATACAGGTTGACGTTGCAAGTCTCATAATTTTTCTCCTTAAAATGATGACCGCGCACCGCTCTTGGCGGGCGCGGTCTGAAAAATGTTTTAATTAATTGTCAAGAACAGCATCAAGATCCTTGTTGAGGTCGGACATCGATCTCTTAAGGGTTCTGTCATACTGAGCCTTCATGGATGCCCAGCTTGTGGAGATTGCGGCAGCCTTGGAGGGCATTTCACTCATAAAGCTGAGGATATCGGAGAAGATACGACCAAGGTCGAACGCGATGGATTCGCGAACGATGTCGAACATACGCGCGGAGTCACCCTTGCCTGCAGAGTCAGGAGTGTAGCGGTACTTCATATTGTTCTCGAAGATCATGGGCGAGGTCTTGCGGTAGCCCTCAGAAGCCATACACTCGATAACTGCGCTGCTCATCTGGGGATTCTTTGCACTCTGCATTACACACCAAAGTGTGAAGGGGTTACCGACAACGGTGATGTACTCGGTCTGGTTTTCATCGTACATGGGAACGGGAAGAATACCGTACTCCCAGTCTACGTTACGGAGAGCGCCGCCGTCGTACTGGTTGTCAGCCATATATACACGGTTCAGACAGAAGAGAGCGTTGCCTTCCTCAAAGGGAGCGACGTAGTTAATGCTACCGCCGTGGGGGTTGACATAGGCGTCGCCGTCTCTGAACCAACCGCCGAGCTTGTCAACGAGGTCGATGGTCTTCTGACCGAAGAAGTCCGGGGAAATTTCAAGAATCGCATTTGTGCCGGGAACGATGCACATCATGTTCGATCCGGTGTAGAATGCATCAAGGTGATAATAAGTGGTACAGAAACCGTACTGGTCCATATCGGAGGCACCGCCGTCCTGGTCGAGGTCAACGTAAAGCTCTTTGGTATAATTGATAAGTGCGTCGATCGTCCACTTCTTATTGTCTACAAGAGCAACCGGATCCTCGAGGTTGAGATCCTTGAGCATATCCATGTTGTAGTAAACGGCATACATGAAGTGAAGAACGTTGGTGGAAATATCACCAGAAACGAAGAAGAGAGAATCTTCGATCGAACAAGTGTTTACCATGGTCTTGGGCCACCAGGGCTGTTCTACGTTGATGTAGCTGTCCTCAATAGCGTTGAGGTCCTGAATGAAGCCGTTGGTAAGAAGCATACCTGCAGTTCTGGAGTAGGTTGCAATGATGTCATAGAATGTACCGCCCGAGTAAGCGTTGCGGACATAGTTTGTGAAGTTTGCGCGGTCGCCGGAGTCACCGGGGGTGCCGACCCATTCAAAGGTCACGCCCATACGCTCTTCGGTTGCAAGATTGCGGCGGTAGATAGCGTCTTTGACCATATCGCCGTCCGCCTCTTCTTCGGTGATCTCAAATTCGGGACGTTCAACGTCATCCCAATAAAGAATGGTAACTGTTTCGCCTTTGAAGTCAATTTCATCAGAGAGGTCATCCTTCCAGAAGCCTTCCTTGTCGTATCGGGGGTCTTCTGCAGGAGTGGTATCATCGGGGGTTGCTTGAGTTTGTGCGTTGTTTGCGGTGGTTTCCTCGCTGCCCTGGGTGTTTGCACAAGCTGCAAAGCAAGGGATCAGCATAAGTATTGCGCAAATAAGCGCAAGAATTCTTGCATAAATTTTCATAGTATCCTCCTGAAAAATTTGGTTAATATTATTTTATCATATCTTTTTGTAGATGTCAAGTTGTATTTGACCAAATTTTTCTGTGGAGCAACAAAAAGGAAGATCTTCGCAACTTGCGAAGATCTTCCGAAAGGTTTTGCCGTGGCGAAAATTTGATTTGCGCCGAGCGGCGTATGAAATTTTATCTTAATCAGTTTTCAATAACGGCTTCAAGATCCTTGTTGAGGTCGGACATCGATCTCTTAAGGGTTCTCTCGTACTGTGCCTTCATGGATGCCCAGCTGGAGGAGGTAGAAGCTGCCTTGGAGGGCATTTCACTCATAAAGCTGAGGATATCGGAGAAGATACGGCCAAGGTCGAACGCGATGGATTCACGAATGATATCGAACATACGAGCCGAGTCACCCTTGCCAACGCTGTCGGGAGTGTAGCGGTACTTCATATTCTGCTCGAAGATCATGGGGGAGGTCTTTCTGTAAGCCTCGGAAGCCATACACTCGATAACTGCGGTGCTCATCTGGGGATTCTTTGCATTCTGCATTACACACCAGAGAGTGAAGGGGTTACCAACAACGGTGATGTACTCGGTTTGGTTCTCATCGTACATAGGAACGGGAAGAATACCGTACTCCCAGTCTACGTTACGGAGAGCGCCGTTGTGGTACTCGGTGTCTGCAACGTAAACACGGTCGCAACGGAAGAGGCAAAGACCCTCCTCGAAGGGAACGGAGTAGTTACGGCTGCCGCCGCTGGTGTTAACGTAGGTGTCGCCGTCTCTGAACCAGCCGCCGAGCTTGTCTACCATATCGATGGTCTTCTGACCGAAGAAGTCCTCGGAGATCTCAAGATACTTGTCCTGACCGGGAACGAGGAGCATCATATCGGAGCCGGTGTAGAATGCGTCAAGGTGGAAGTAGGTGGAGCAGAAGCCGTACTGGTCATAGTCGGACTGAGTTCCATCCTGGTCAAGGTCAACGTAAAGACCCTTGGAAAGGTTGATAAGAGCGTCGATGGTCCACTTCTTCTCGTCAACGAGAGCAACCGGATCGTCAAGGTTGAGGTCATCGAGCATATCCATGTTGTAGTAAACTGCATACATGAAGTGAAGAACGTTGGTGGAGATGTCACCCGAAACGAAGAAGAGAGAATCCTTGATCGAGCAAGTGTCGAGCATGGACTTGGGCCACCAGGGCTGTTCTACATTGATGTAGCTGTCCTCGATCTCGTTGAGGTCCTGAATGAAGCCGTTGGTAAGAAGCATACCTGCGGTTCTGGAGTAGGTTGCAATGATGTCATAGAATGTGCCGCCCGAGTAAGCGTTGCGGACATAGCTGGTGAATGCTGCGCGGTCGCCGCCGTCGCCGGGGGTGCCGATCCACTCGAAGGTCACGCCCATACGCTCTTCGGTTGCAAGGTTACGGCGGTAGATAGCGTCCTTAACCATGTCGCCGTCAGCTTCTTCTTCTGTGATCTCGAACTCTGCGCGTTCAACGTCATCCCAGTAAAGAATGGTAACGGTCTCGCCCTTGAAGTCGATCTCGTCAGCGAGATCATCCTTCCAGAAGCCCTCTTTGTCATAATTGGGATCTACTGCAGGGGTTGTGTCTTCGGGGGTTACCTGTGTTTGTGCATTGTTTGCGGTTGTTTCCTCGCTGCCCTGGGTGTTTGCACAGGATGCGAAGCAGGGAACAAGCATAAGAATCGCGCAAATAAGCGCAATGATTCTTGCGTAAGTTTTCATAATGTCCTCCTTAAGGCATATTTCAAAATATTTTATCATAATAATTGTTAACAGTCAAGCGGGAATTGGTAAATTTTATAAGTGAACAGTGGTTAGTGGACAGTGGACAGAAAGATGCTGGCAAAAAATTTTTGTTGTGCGAAGCGAATTTTATCTTGAATAAAACTTAATAAAGAAATCTCGGATATCAAGAAGGATTGGCTTCAAGATATCCGAGATTTTTGTAATTGAATTATTTTACATCACAATGGACTGAAAGTACAGAATTAAATTATCATCGCATCTTTCTGTCCGCTGCTCACTGTTCACTCTTACTCTCCCAGCGCCTTTGCAAGACCTTTATTCAGGTCTGCAAGATTCTTCTTGAGAGCGTTTGCCTGCTGCTTTCCTGCGGTGGTCCAAGAGGAACCGTCAAGTGCCGCGCGGAGAGGCTTTTCGCTGATGTAATTCATCTCTGCCGCAAAGAATCTGCCAAGGTCGAAGGAGATGTGGTCGCGGATGATATCAAACATACGAGCGCCGTCACCCTTGTTTGCGGAGTCGGGGGTGTATCTGTACTTCATATTGTTCTCAAAGAGAGCGGGCGAGGTCTTGCGGTAGCCCTCGGAGCAGAGAACCTCCATAACCGCGGTGCTCATGGAAGCGTTGCGCGCGCCTCTCATAACACACCAGAAGGTGAAGGGGTTACCGATAAGGGTGATGTAATCTTCCTGATCGGCATCGTAAAGAGGATTGGGAACGATTCCGTATTCCCAGTCAGCATTGCGGAGCTTGCCGCCGCCGTACTGCGCGTCTGCAATGTAAACGCGGTTCTGGGTGAAGAGCGCGCGTCCCTCTGCGAATACGAGGTCATTGGGGAGGCTTCCTCCGGGAGGGTTGATAAAGGTGTCGCCAAGTCTGAACCAAGCGCTGAGCTTGTCAACAAGGTCAACGGTCTTCTGGCTGAGGTAGTCATCCGAGATCTTGAGCACCTTTCCGTCGGTTGCGGGCTCAAGAAGCTTCATGCCCGAACCCGAGTAGAACGCCTCGAGGTGGAAGTAGTTGGAGCAGAAGCCGTAGCGGTCGTCGTTGGTTCTGTCCTGAGAGGAGTCAAGGTCAAGATAGAGATCGGTGGTCATTTCGATGAGCGCATCGATGGTCCAGGTCTTGTCATCAACCTTCTTTACGGGGTCTTCAAGACCAAGATCCTTCAGCATATCCATATTGTAATAGATTGCGTACATCATATGGAGAAGGTTGGTCGAGATGTCACCCGAAACGAAGAAGAGGGAATCCTTGATCGAGCAGGTCTCAAGCATTGCCTCGGGCCACCAAGGCATATCAAGATCGAGGTAGTTGTTCTCAACCGTGTTCAGATCTTCAAGAAGACCCGATGCAGAAAGGGAAGCAGCTGTTCTCGAGTAGGTTGCAATGATGTCGTAGTAGGTTCCGGCGTTGTATGCGTTCTGAACGTAGCTTACGAAAGCCTTGAGATCATTCGAGTCACCGGGCTGCTCGGACCAATCGAAGGTCACGCCAAGGCGCGCCTCGGTTGCATTGTTGCGCTCGTAGATCGCGTCTTTGACCATATCAAGTCCGGTCTCGCTTTCAAGAATTTCAAATTCGGGGCGCTCAACGTCCTCCCAGCAAAGGATGCTGATGGTTTCGCCGGTGAATTTTACGTCCTCGGGAAGCTTGGATTTGAGATAGCCGTCGTCATCATAATTGGGGTCCTTGGTAACCTCGGGCTCGGTTTCGGGAGCCTCGGTTCCCGCGATAGCTTCCGTGGTCTCGGCTTCGGTTCCCGTTTCGGCACAAGCAGCAAAGAGGGAAAGAACCATAACGAGAGCACAGAAAAGAGAAATGATCTTTGAGATCTTCATCTTGTAATTCTCCTTAAAAATTTAATTTCATCATATTTTACCATATTTTGCGTGATAATTCAATACAAAAAATAAAAAATCTCGGATATTAAGAAGCGTGCTTCAAAATATCCGAGATTCTATATTTGATCGTTATGGTTTAGATCTGAACAAAATTATCGAGTCTTTCTGTCCATAAATCACTAAGATCAGCCAACGATCTTTTCAAGCGCCTTATTAAGGTTATTCATTGCTCTTGTGAGAGCTACCTTCTGCTGCTTCATGATGGTTGCCCAGCTGGAGCCGTTTGCTGCAGCGTCGGAGGGCATCTCGCTCATGTAGGAAAGGCTGTCGGAGAAGAGACGGCCAAGGTCGAAGTTGATGTTGGTACGGATGATGTCGAACATACGCGCGGAGTCACCCTTACCTGCGGTATCGGGGGTGTATCTGTACTTCATATTGTTCTCAAAGAGTGCGGGCGAGGTCTTGCGGTAAGCCTCGGAAGCCATGCATTCGAGAACAGCGGTGCTCATCTGGGGATCCTTTGCGTTCTGCATTACGCACCAAAGAGTGATGGGGTTGCCGAGAAGGGTGATGTACTCGGGCTGCTCAAGGTCGTAAAGAGGAGTTGGAAGGATTCCGAATTCCCATTCAACGTTGCGGAGAGGACCGGTGCCGCCCGCATACTGTGCGTCTGCCATGTAAACACGGTTCTGGCTGAATACGCATCTGCCCTCTTCGAAGGGGATGTCCTCGTCCCAGCTCTCGCCGCGGCGGGAAACGTAGCTGTCGCCCTGCTTGAACCAAGCGCCGAGCTTGTCTGCAAGCGCGATAGCCTTTTCGCTGTAGAAGTCATCGGAGATCTTGAGGATTCCATTGGGATCGTCCTCAACGAGTCGGAGACCTGAGCCGGAGTAGAATGCGTCGAGGTGGAAGTAGGAGGATGAGAAGCCGTACTGGTCGCCCTCGGACTTGTCGCCCGACTGGTCTGCGTCAACGTAAAGACCGCTGGTCATTTCGATGAGCTTGTCGATGGTCCAGGTCTTGCTGTCAACAAGTGCAACCGGATCTTCGAGATTGAGGTCCTTGAGAAGGTCCATGTTGTAGTAGATAGCGTACATAAAGTGAAGGATGTTGGTCGAGATATCGCCCGAAACGAAGAAGAGCGAATCGTCGATCGAACAGGTTTCTACCATACAAGCGGGCCACCAGGGCTGCTCGAAGTTAAGGTAGCTGTCATCAATGGTGTTGATGTCCTGAAGGAGTCCGTCAACGCAAAGCATTGCGGCTGTTCTTGAGTATGTAGCAATGATGTCATAAAAGGTTCCGCCCGAGTAGCAGGTCTGAACGTAGTTAGCAAACGCTGCACGGTTGGAGTTGTTACCCTTTTGCATGGTCCACTCAAGGGTCACACCGAGGCGGTCTTCAACTGCGAGGTTACGGTTGTAGATAGCATCTTTAACCATATCAACGCCGGTTTCTTCCTCGAGGATCTCGAACTCGGGGCGCTCAACGTCTTCCCATCCGAGGATGGAAACAACTTCGCCTTTGTAGTCAAGTTCATCGGGAATATCATCTTTTTTGTAGCCGTTGGGGTCGAGAGTGGGGTCTGATGTTTCTTCAACAACGGGTGCTTCGGTCTGAGCATTCTGGGCTGCGGTGGTCTCTTCGCTGTCCTGCGTGTTAGCGCAAGCGACAAGAGAGGGAACCAGCATAAGAATTGCACAGATCAGGGAAATGATTCTTGCAAATTTTTTCATGATTTGCTCCTTTTTATATTTTATTTCAGTTTATATTTTACCATAAACTCGGAATTTTGTCAACCGCATTATAGACAAAACTGCGTCCATCAAAGTGTGCATTCTGCACAACAGCCGATAATCAAATTATAATATTAATAATAAAAGATAAAAAATTGTGAACGGATTCTAAAACTTCGGAAAAAACTCTTTACTTTTGGATGTAATTGTGGTATAATTCTCTCGAATGACGCCGGCTCGGTTTTCGGACAAAGGCACAAAGTGCACTTCACCCACCGATTGCTGTGCCCGCGCATAAAAATATTTTTCATGAGGTGAAAAGACATGACTAAAGCTGAAAAGCAGGCACTCATCGCCGAGTACGCAACTTGCGAAGGCGATACCGGATCCCCCGAGGTACAGATCGCGATTCTTACCCACAGAATCAACTCGCTCAACGAGCACCTTAAGGCTAACACCCACGACAACCACAGCCGTCGCGGACTCCTTAAGATGGTTGGACGCAGAAGAAATCTCCTCAAGTATCTGATGAACGTTGATATCGAGCGCTACCGTTCGATCATCGCAAGACTCGACATCAGAAAGTAATACGGATGGGGCAAGGAGGACGGTTGCGATTTTCGTGCCGCCTCTTGCCCCAAATGTATTTTTGAGTGAATAATGAAAAATGAATAATGAATAGTGAAAAATTAAGGTGAATTTTCGCGCGCGAAAATTTCTACTTGAAATTATTCACCGTTTATTTATTCAGCTTAAAATCCGTAAGAAATCCGCACCGCGGATTTCAACCGCAATTCTTCATTATTCATTCTTCATCATTCATTATTCATTTTTCAAATCACGTCCGCTCCGGATTAGCAGTTAACCATGTGCATAAATAATTATGCCTGTGGTTAAGTGCTAAGCCTTTGGCGGATGAATAATAAATTTTTTGGAGGTACAAAATTATGTACGAGATCAAAAGTTCCGCTAAGGTATTTGACCAGCACAGAGTGTTCCATTACACACTCGCAGGCCGCCCCCTTGTTGTTGAAACCGGCAAGCTTGCAGGCCTTGCAAACGGCGCGTGCCTTGTTAGATACGGTGAGACATCCGTTCTTTGCACCGCAACCGCATCCGAAAAGCCCCGCGAGGGCATCGATTTCCTTCCCCTCTCGGTAGACCTTGAGGAGAGAATGTATTCCGCAGGTAAGATCCCCGGCGGTTACCTCAAGAGAGAAGGCAAGCCCAGCGAAAAGGCAGTTCTCACTTCCCGCGTTATCGACCGTCCCGTTCGTCCTCTCTTCCCGAAGGACCTTCGCAACGACGTTGCCCTCACTCTCACCGTTATGTCCGTTGACAACGATTGCGAGCCCGAGGTTGTTGCAATGATCGGCTCTTCGATCGCACTTTCCATCTCC
>JAGBRZ010000234.1 GCA_017632155.1 Clostridia bacterium | reverse complement strand
GATATGAACCAGCTCCTCAAGGCACTCTCTGAGGCTGAGGCATACCACGGACCTTCTCTCGTTATCGGCTACGCTCCTTATGAGATGCACGGTATCAAGGGCGGCATGTTCAACTGCCAGCTCGAGATGAAGAGAGCCGTTGATGCAGGTTACTGGCAGATGTTCCGTTACAACCCTGCACTCAAGGCAGAGGGCAAGAATCCTCTCACCATCGACTCCAAGGAACCCACCGGCGACTACCGCGAGTTCATCACCTCCGAGACTCGTTACAGCCGTCTTGCACAGCAGTTCCCCGAGAGAGCAGAGGCACTCCTCGCTAAGGCTGAAAACGCAGCTAAGGAAAAGTACGCAAGACTTGTTAAGTATGGCAAACTCTTTGAGTAATTCCATATAAACAACAAACGCACCGCAAAAGCGGTGCGTTTTGTTGTTTTAGTGGACAGTGGTCAGTGGACAGTGGACAGAAAGAGGCGGATTTTTCGCTCAAATTAAAGACAACAGTAGCGGGAAAGTTTTTTGAAAATTCTTAAGAAACTTTTTCCTAAAAAAAGTTTCTTAAGTCGACCTCCGCAGAGGTCGAAACACCCCCCTGCGCTTCAAGCGGGCGGCGCCTATTTGACGCAAAGCGTCAAATGGGACGACACGCTTGGAATGAGTAAAACCTCCCCTTGCGGGAGGTTTTACTCATTCACTCTTTTATATCAAAAAACACCCTGCATCACGCCTCGTTCACGACGTAATGCAAGGTGTTTTTTCAGCTTAATACTGAAGAGGAAGGGCAATAACCACGTCCTCGTTTTCCCCGGAGGCCAAAAGGAGGGACTCATAATCCTCGGGTGTTTTGAATTTGAATTCGAGACCGATATGGTTGGCGATTCCGCTTCTCGCCGGCACAATATCTATCTTTACAGCGTATTGCTTTGCAATATCGCAGAATTCCTTTGTTTTTGCCGAGTCGAAGAGCTCGACGTAGCAATAGTTCGTGTCGCTTTTCTTTGATTTCTTCTCAAGATGGATGAAAAGCGTGATCGTGAGAAATACGACGAGGAATGCCAGGATTGCGGCTATGTAAAACCCGATTCCAATGGCAAGGCCGATGCTTCCGGTCGCCCAAAGTCCCGCCGCGGTTGTAAGTCCCGTGACTTGCGAGCGATTTCGGACTATGATCGTTCCGACACCGAGAAAACCGATGCCCGATATGACCTGCGCACCGACTCGGAGAGGGTCGGCGGTGAAGCCGAGAACTCCGACCTCGTAAACACCGGTCATTGCCGCAATGCATGCGCCAACGCAAACAAGGATGTGCGTTCGCAGTCCCGCCGCGCGCCCGTGGTATCCGCGCTCCATTCCAATGCATCCGCCGACAAGTAATGCCAGCAGTATTCGAAGCGAAACACTGATCAAATTAAGCTCTGTAAGGGTTTCGATAATATCTTCCAAAGGGATTTAGTCCTCGCTTTCGACATTGATGGGTACAAATTCGTGGCCGACTGTTGCGTGCTTACCCCAAGCAAAAAAGCACGTCATAAACACAAGGCTTGCTGAAATGGTGAACACATAGCTTGCTATACTTGTGATCTGCAAAAATCCGTAGCAAAAGGTCGAATAAATTACAAAAATTGCTGTGCTGATGGCAAATATTTTGAAATCATACGTTGCAAGCATCGAAAGACCGATAAGAAAGAGCATCAGCCCCGCAAGTTCTCCAATCTCCTCTCCAAACCAAAGATGGTTGCCCCAAAATATTGAAAGAAGAAAGAAAACCATTCCAAAAACCAACATCAGTGAGCCCGCTACTGCCTTCGGTTTGAAGTTGAGGGTAAGCTGGGGGACTATCTCAGCGGGCACTTCTTTTTTTATTTCGGGTCTTTTTCCGAAAACGAGCTCATCAAGCGTGACCTCAAAAAGCTCGCTCATTTTAATGATCCTTTCAAGATCGGGGACGGCAGAGTTGTTTTCCCATTTGGAAACCGATTGCCTTGATACCTCAAGCGCGTTTGCAAGGTCCGTCTGCGACATTGATTTCCCCGTGCGGTAGTTGTATATATTTTCGCCGATGTTCATTAGTTCCTCCGTGTGGCGTTGTTTTCGTATATATTATAACACTTTTTCGATGTAAAGTCTACCAACCCTACTTGAAAATTTAGCAACCGGCGGTTTACATATGTTGTTTTGACAGCTTTTTCTCTATATTGGCTTGACAAATGGAAGATTTTATGATAAAATTAATTTGGATATTTATGTAATCCAATTATAATAAAAGGAGAATAATTATGTTATGTACCAAATGCGGCGCCGAGATGGAAGACGGCGCAAAGGTCTGTCCGTCGTGCGGTCAGAGCGTTGAAGAAAACTCTGATTCTACCCCCGTACAGGAAACTGCTCCCGCAACAGAATCTGTCGCAGAAAAGAAAGATACCGAAGGCAAGATCGTTAACAAAGCCAAGTCTATGTGGGCAACCCTTGTTGAGAAGGTAAAGCCCACGCTTAAGAAAGCTGACAGCAAAGTGGGCGAAGTTCTCGGCAACAAGAAAAACTATGCATATGCAGGGGTTCTTGTCCTCCTTGGACTTGTCATCACCGTTGCCGTAATTTCAGCTATAATTCCCGATGGCAACGGATTCCTTGCTACAAACGAGATTCAGATGGACTATAACAGCGACGATGAGATTTATCTGTTTAGCGAAGGCAAAGCAATCAAGATCAAGACTGATGCAGAGGGCGTTTCGGACTTTGAAACCTCGATCGATGGCGAAGTGATCGTTTTTGAGTACGATGACACTCTCTATCAGATCAAAGGCAGGAAGGCAAAGGCGTTTGCTGAGGATGTTAAAAACTATACTCTCTCACTTTACGGTGACTCGGTTGTTTACACCGTTGTTGACGGACTTGAAACTACATATTACTATGCCAAGGTTGGCGGCAAGTCTGTCGAGATTTTCAAGAATGAGATCGATATTACCGATGGCGCCATCCTCGGCTCTTACGTCATCTCTCCTGATGGTAAAAGTGTTGCCTACACAGTAACCGAAGGGCTTGAAACAGATCTTTATTACTTCAACGGTAAGAAGTCAGAAAAAGTATCGGGATGCGACGGTAAGGTAATCGGAATGTCGAACGGCGGTAAGTATATTTACGCAACCGTGATTGATGAGGATCTTTCCGTAAAGCTTTTTGTTTATAATAAGAACGGTAAGCGTGAGAAGATCGATTCTTGCTCAAGCCGCTTTGCACTAAATCTTGACGGTACTGAGATTATGTTCTTTGATGATGACAAATCTTATATCTCAGTTAAGGGTAAGGAAGCAAAGAAGGTAGCAAACGCGGAAGTTTCGCTTATTCTTCCCAGATATACAGCCGCTTATTCAGCCAGCTCCTCTGCTGTTATCTATCCGATCGATTCTCTTTACGGACACGTTTATTCCTCGGGCAGCACCGCTTATTTCGTTGCAAAGAAGGAATCTAAGAACATTAAGCTTGTAAATGCAGACTCCTCAAAATTCACTCTTGATGACAGTGCGGAATTTCTTTACTACATGGATGATGAAACCCTGATGTGCCTTGAGATCGCCAAGGGCGAGAATGCAAAGGGCAAGGCAAAGGAAATTGCCGAGGATGTTGAGTCTTACGTTGTTACCTCCGACCGCAAGTATCTCTACTACGTTTCCGACGCTGAACTCTTCGTTGTAAACGGCAAGAAGGGCGGCAAGGCAAAGACCATAGAGAACGATGACGTTGCAAGACAGCTTGTAATCTCGAACGATGACTATGTTTATTACTATTGCGATGACGCCCTTTGTGTAACAAAGGGTAAGTCGAAGGGCAAGGCTCTTATGGAAGACGCTGAATGTGCAAGTCTCAGCGGTTACATATATATTGCCGATGAGGATACAATGTACTCCGCACGCGGCAAGTCGAAGCCCAAAAAGATTCTTGAAAACGACTGATCAATATCAAAAAGCAGGCTCTTTGGAGCCTGCTTTTTTCAGTAATCTATTGACTTTCTCATTTTTAAGTGGTAAAATTATAAAAACCCTTGAAGGAGAATCACTATGAGAAAGTATCTTTTGCCCGAAAGCGGGAATTTTTACAAGGTTAATATGCACAGCCACACAAATTACTCGGATGGCGTACAGTCCCCCGAGGAGTTGAAGGAAATATACAAGGCACAGGGTTATTCCGCCATCGCCTACACCGAGCACGAGGCACTTTTTGACCTAACTTGTCTTGATGACGAAGAATTCCTCGCGCTGACGTCATACGAATACGCGCTCGGAAACAACGCAAATCCCGCGCACTCGTTCTATGAGGGAAAGCCCACCTGCTTCGCGGACGTCGAGCAGATGCACCTCAACCTCTACGCCAAGGATCCCCACAACGTAAAGCAGATCTGCTTCAACCCAAAATATATCGGACAAAAGCAGAAGGACCTTCTCGGCGAGATGGACTATGTCGGCGAGCCCGATTATCAGAAAGTTTGGAGCATCGAGTGCATCAACGAGATCATCAAGACCGCGCGCGACAACGGCTTCCTTGTTTGCTACAACCATCCTAACTGGTCGATGAATACTTATGAAACCTACTCTAAGCTTGAAAACCTCAATATGCTCGAGATCAACAACGGCGCCTCCAATCGCGGCTCGGATATGGACTACACGCCCTATGTCTATGACCAGATGCTTCGCCTCGGCAAGCGTATTTCCTGCGTTGGCGGCGACGATAACCACGACCGCATCCACTTTTTCAAGGCTTGGACAATGGTCAAGGCAGAGTCGCTTACGCACGAAAATATCCTGAATGCCATCGAAAACGGCGACACCTATGCTTCCTCGGGCCCCGAAATCACGGAGCTCTATTTTGAGGACGGCAGAGTATATATCAAGTGCTCGGATGCCGCTGCTATCCACCTTTATACTGCCGGACGCCGCCGTGCCCGCACGCCCGAGATCAAGGACGGAAAGCCGATCACCGAGGCATCCTTCGAGGTCAAGGAAAGTGATTACTATTTCCGCCTCACAGTCAAGGACGCAAACGGTAACTACGCGAACACAAGAGCGTATTTTCTTGATGAATTGAATTAATTGTAAAACCGACACATTTTTTGTGTCGGTTTTTATTAAATAAACAGAGAAAGAGGTGAAGATTGATGAATAAACAGTGTCGGAAGTTTTGACCTTTTTAAAGGTATTTGAAAACTCATTTTATTTATGTACTATTATCAACCAAAGTTGAAGTAGGCTTGAAATTAGGTTGATAATATTGATATATAATATATAATGCAAAGTGTCGATTTTTTAAGACTAAGAATCTAGGCTGTGAAAGTCCAAAGTAGTTAAAAACCTATCAGTAGATTTTGATAGGAGGAGACAAATGGAAGTTCGAACAAAATTTATTATTGCAATTTTATTGACGGTTGTAGCCTCGATTGGTCTTGTGATGATAATATCTATTATTCTGGCTCGAAATCAGTTTTTAGATGAAGCAATTCAATTTATGGATGAAACATCAAGCAATACGAGTAAAGAAACGGAAGCTTTACAGGCGGTGCAGATAGACATACCTGAGACAACCGAAATTCACAAGTGCTTTTTCGAGATAACTATAGTTGAGCCCACGTGTCAGCATATGGGTTATAATGTGTATGAATGCGAATGCGGCAATTCGTATTCGGAAAAGACCGCCGATAAAACAGAGCATAATTATATAGAAAACCTAAGAATTATGCCCACGTGCACAACGGAGGGTTTTGTCGAATATTTTTGCATATGTAACGAGTCATATACAGAGAGTATAGAAAAACTTCCTCACGAATATACCTCAACTACAATTACTGCTACATGCACCGAGGAGGGGCGTACGGATTATATTTGTGCTTGCGGTGATAGTTATACGGAGATCATCGAAAAACTTGCACACGAATATGTGGAGGAAGCAATTCTTCCTACTTGTACAACCGAGGGCTATAAACTCTACAAATGTATTTGCGGAGAAAGTTATACAGAGGTATATGCGGAAAAATTGAATCATTCGTATGTTGAAAGTGATCGTATTGAGCCTACGTGCACAAATGAAGGTCATATCAGCTATACTTGTGATTGCGGAGATACGTATACGGAAAGCTTGTCGAAACTCAACCACGCTTATCAAATTAAAACTTATCCCGCAACCTGCACTGTTGATGGATCTCGTATATATACTTGCTCTTGTGGTGATACATATACCGTAAGTATCAATGCAAAGGGACATATCTATACCTCAAAAGTAAAAAAGCCCACCTGTGTTTCCGGTGGATATACAACGCATACTTGTCATTGTGGCGATAGCTACAAAGATAATTATTCTCTCGCTATAGATCATACGTGGTCGAAGTGGATAGTTACTGAAAAACCCACCACGTTGGCAAATGGTTCGCAATACCGTCTGTGTTCTTACTGTTCAAAGACTGAAACAGAGGTTCTTGAAAAGAAGAAAGCAGTTGATTTGAATTCCATTACACCGGTATCTATGTTCAGTGGTGTAAACCCTAGGGTAATGAGAGTTATCAATGCGGTTCTTAAATGTGTTGATGACTACTATGATACCAAGAATAATGACGAGATCTATATCGGCGAATTTGAACTCACTTGGAGGGACGTTTCGGAAGCTGAAACAGCACTCGCCTTCTATATGGGATCATACCAAAGCTCCCTTGATTGTACTACCTTCTATCTTAAAGATGAAAACCATCAGCATCTTTTTGTCGATCTGGCTGTTTTGAGAAAAGCAGAAACAGAGCGCCTTATTATGATGGATAGTATCTTAGAGATACTCTCTCTTTTTGAAGCGGGAAGTGACACTTTTCTTATCGAGCAAAGCTTCAACTATTTGGCAAATAATATTAAATATGATGGCACGCAGTCGGATGCGACTATGGCTCTGAAAAAAGGCAAAGGCAGTTGCAATACCTATCCTGTATTGTTCAAGATTATGCTTTGCCAGCTCGGTATCAATAGTGAGATTTGCATCGGTTATGCCTATAACGGTCAGTATCACGCTTGGAATCGAGTAATGGATGCAAGCGGACAATACAAATATTATGACGTTACTTTTTATATTTCAACAAAATCAAGCAAATATTATGCCGCCGATTCTTTAAAGCACAATATAGTAACCATTGAGCGATATCTAACATCAAAAGAACTTTCGGGTAAATAAAAAGAGTCTCCAATGGTAAAGCAGATAGAAGCTATCTGCTTTACCATTGGAGATTTGTTTATATCGAACAAATAAGTTGCTCAATCGGCACATAGCCTTTGCCGTAGCCTTTGGTTTGCGCGTCGGCGGCGACGCAGAGGTCGAGCGTTTTTGTGAGCGCTTCGGCGCCGATGTTCTTCATTGCGGCGATATATTTTGCCAGCGGGTAGGGCTTGATGCCCGTTGCGGCGGCAATGTCGTTCTGATTCATACCCGCAGTCTGGCAGGCGAGGATAGTGTTCATATCGCAGATAACGCGGATCAGCTCCGCCATAATGCGGACGGGCTCGGCTTTTTCCGCCTTCATTTTGTCAAGAACGGCAAGTACTGTCGGAATATTTCGCGCAAGAATGGCGTTTGCAAGCGCAAAGGAATCGAATTCCTCAGTCGCGCAAGCCGCCTCGCGGATGTCTTCCTCCATAACCGCCTTTCGTCCTCGCGCAAGGACGAGATACGAGATCTTGTCGATCTCGGAGGCGAGAGTATACATATCGGTTCCGCAAAAGTCGACCGTCACGGCGCAGATGCGCGCATCGGCGTCAACTCCGTTTTCCTTGAAATGGCGGGCACACCATCCCGCAAGTTTTCCCGCAGGGACTCGATCGAATCGAACGCCTTGCGCGAGCTCGCAAAGCTTTTTAAGCTCGGGCGAAAGTCTTTTCGGCGTTCCTGCGTTGATGCCGCCCGAGGGGATCGATATGATGAGCACGTTGCCCGAGCCCTCGTCAAGCGAGCCGAGAATTTCGCAGATTGCGGATATCTCGGAGGCGCGAAGATCGGTGAAGGCGAGCGAAGCCGTCACGAGCTTGTATTCCCCGAACATAGGGGGCGCGGCGAGCGCGGCGGATATACTCTCGGGAGAAAAATCCGCCTGCTCGATGCGGATATAATCGAACATCTCGGCTTCGGGAGCAACAAGCTCGCTCTTCGCCACCGAGAGCGCGTTCCCCTTGAGGTAATCCTCGTCGCCGAAGAATATGTAAGCCGCATCGGGCGTTTTGATATTTCGGCGGAACTGCGCCTCGGTGATGATTTCTTTCATTTGGTTAATCAGTCGGTAAGGCCGTAAACCTCGCGCATGAGGTCGGGCTTGTTGGTGATAACAGCGTCACAGCCAACGTCTGCGAGCCACTTTGCAACCTCGGGATCGTCAACGGTCCAGGGATGAACGCGGATGCCCTTTTCGTGGCACTTCTCAACGTAGTTCTCGTAGAGCTTGAGCTGGTTGAACTTGGGGTGGGAAGCAAGCGCGCCGATGTTCTCAGCGTAGTCCCAAGGCTTTACCATATTGAAGCTGTAGAGAGGAGCTACGAATGCCTTGGGGTTAACTTCGAGCATACGCTCGAGCTGAGCGTGGTCGAAGGAGGAGTAGATAACGAGATCGAGCATACCGGTCTT
>JAGBRZ010000233.1 GCA_017632155.1 Clostridia bacterium | reverse complement strand
AGGAGATCATGCGCAGCGATACTTGTCCTTGCTTTTCGGGAAGGAAAAGCATTTTGGCCATTGAACCGATTTGTTGGTTCTGTAAGTACGCAGGCTTTGACTTAAAATCCGATAAGCTTCCCGAACGGGGTACTTGCTGTTACCCCAAAGAACAAAAAGAATGGACGAAAGGAGGAAATACGGATGAAAAATAAGAGAGTATTCCGCTCATTGCTTTCTGTTTTGTTGGCACTTACGATGCTGGTTCAGCTTGTGCCGATGAGCGTATTTGCACAAAGCAGTGTGTTGTACGGAGATGTCAACAGCGATGGTGCTATTGATAATACTGACGTAGATCTTTTGGCAAGATATCTCTCTAATGATACATCGGTAGAGATTGATGAAGATGCAGCCGATGTTGACAGAAACGGCGTCATTGACCTAAACGACCTGTTGTATCTGGTCAAGCTTGTCAAAGGAGCAGATATTTCCCTTGGTCAGACCGCTACGGTTACCTTCGATACCAACGGCGGAGCAGCCATCGCCCCGATTTCCGTCGTGGTTGGCAGTACGATTACAGCACCCGAAGCAAAAAAGGATAACGCCGTATTCCTCGGCTGGTATACGGATGAGGAGTTTACCACGCCTTTTTACAGCTCTGATCCTATAATAAGTGATGTTACGGTCTATGCGAAGTATGCGGATGTAAACGGCGAGCCTGAATATACGCCATCCGCCTTTGCTCTGATGGATCAGTCAAAAGGTCTTATTTTCACCATTGAGCGCATCAGCGGAGAGTTGGCACCCGTGAACGCTGTGACTCTGGTCAGTGCAGACGGCTCGGTGGCACCGAAGCTTGTCTTTACCGAGGTGGGAGAGGGCAAGTGGAACGTTTCGGCTGACGGCGGATATACGGAGGGTGCGTCCTACATCCTCACTCTTGCGGAGGGCTATAATTTCGCAGACAAAGACGCAAGTATCCGTGAGGCGTCCTTCTTTATTAAAAAGGAAGAAATTGCTAACTTCACAACAAACGAGGATATCATCTATATTCGTGATACCGCCTCGATGACCTACACGCTCGCCGATGGAACGGTGTGCGAGGTGCTTGATTCCGCAGTCCTTTACAACAGCGAGGATGTAATCACGGGTAGCTTCAGCTACACGGGCGGTGCGGATATTGACGTTGGAGATACCCTTTGTATTTACGTTACTACAAGCCCTACCGAAAGAGATTACATAAACGGAAATTACGACAACGATCCTACTGCTTATATCGTTGTAGAAACGATCAGCGGAAGTACCGTTACCTTCCGTGGTATGACAATGCAGGGAGAGAATTCCGATGTGGAGAAGCTGATCTCTATGCCTTCCACCATTCCGTTCTCGGTGCTGAATCTCCCCGAAGGCAACGGAACGGTTGATTTTGCTGACCGCGACCTTGCCGCACTCATTACGATGTATAACACCGGTGCGCCCGAGTCGGTCAAGGTTGGCGACTTCCTTGTGTTCTATGTGGGTAACTTCGGATCTCTGCGTGATGGCGATACCGTCTACTATAAGAGAGTCACCGCTGTAAACGGCACGACCATCACCTATGTAGAGTCTTCACAGGAAGAACTGCTAAACGCTATCAACCTGTTCTTGGAGAATGATGTTGATGGCGATAAAATGATCGAGAATATCGATCAAGGTCAGCTTGAAACCCAAGTTATGCAGCAGGTAGAAGAGACCGGCTTCGCCGAGGATGCGCTTAAGTATCTCAGCAGCGTTGTAACCTCAAGCGACGAATTCTATGACTATGTTGCTGACAACAAGATCGTCGTGTATGACGAAAACGGCGTAAAGCTGACCGAGGAGCAGATCAAGGCATACGGCCTTGGCAACTCCTTTGAGCTGGCAGATGATGTTGAACTGAGCTTCAATATCACCACCTGTGACGGTGAGAACAGCCACTTTGAAAACGGTATCAAGGTCACCCTGACCATCGGTGCTGAATTTGAAGTCGATATTGGCAAGGATGGCAAGATGGGAAGCTTGAAGATCGAACTTGGTGCCGCCTTCACCCAAGAGGTTTGTATTGATGTGAACATCAATGCAACCGCTGACATCACTTGGATTGTTTGTATTCCTAAAATCAACGACATCGTGTTCTCCTCTGCAGTTGATGTAATGAGCTACACGGGTGTATCCATCGAAGCCAAATTCTACACCCAAGAGGCTTCCGAGGACTTCTTTGACAAGCTGGAAGAAAATTGGGGCGACAAGCTTGGCGAAGATGCCATGAAGAAGATCAAGGAGTTCAAGAAAAAATACGAAGATAAGTTTGAAGAAGATTCTCTCGGCGAGGACATCGAGGGCTTCTGGGAGTCGCAGACGGCTCTCATTGAAGATCTGATCAAAAACGGTGAGATTACCGAGGAGCAGGCAGAATCGTGCCTTGAAAGCCATAGTGAAAACCACATCGTTCAGACCTTCTTCTCCAAGGCGCACCTT
>JAGBRZ010000232.1 GCA_017632155.1 Clostridia bacterium | reverse complement strand
TTTTGAAAAAGTTTGATCAAAACTTTTCCGCTTTTTGTGATGTTGTCACGGAAAAACTGCGAAAAAAGAGATATAATATAAATGTAATAAAAGAAAGCGAGAATCAAAATGGAACACATACACGATATGATAGTTATAGGCGGCGGGCCTGCGGGGTACACGGCGGCGCTTTATGCGGCGCGCGCGGGACTCGACGCTCTCGTTATAGAAAGAATGTCGGCGGGCGGTCAGATGGCGGTCACCGATACGATAGACAATTATTCGGGCTTCGATGAGGGCATCCCCGGGTGGGAGCTCGGAATGAAGATGCAGGCGGGAGCGGAGCGCTTCGGTGCGGTCACGAAATACGGCGAGGTCATCTCGGTCGAGCTTGAAGGAAAGATCAAAAAGGTCAAAACTTCTTCGGGAGAGTGGCTCGCGCGCACGGTCGTAGTCGCGACGGGTGCGGGTCCGCGTGAGCTTGGGATCGAGAGGGAAGAGGAATACGTCAGCCGCGGTGTTCACTACTGCGCGCACTGCGACGGCAGATTTTATAAGAACAAGGTCGTCGCCGTAGTCGGCGGAGGCAACTCGGCGCTTGAAGATGCGCTGTATCTCTCGCGTCTTGCCTCAAAAGTCTACCTCATCCACCGCCGCGACTCCTTCCGCGCGTCGAAGATATACGTCGATGCCCTCGAGAAATCCGAAAATATCGAATTCCTCGCGAACAGTTCGGTTTCGGAACTCATCGCGGACGAAAGAGTGACGGGCATCCGTCTGTCTGACGGCAGAGAGCTTGAGGTAAACGGTCTTTTCGTCAGCATCGGCCGCAAGCCCGCGTCAGAGATATTCCGCGGACAGCTCGATCTCGACGCCGGCGGCTACATCATCGCCGACGAATCGACGAGGACGAACATCGCGGGCGTTTACGCAGTCGGCGACGTCAGAACGAAGCCCCTGCGCCAGGTCGTCACGGCAGTCGGCGACGGCGCGGTAGCGGTTCATTTCGCGGAAGAATATCTTTCGGGACTGTGATCACGCTGTTGAAATGAATGTAAAATTATGATATAATAATATATAACGCTCACTCGTTTTGAAGTCTTTTGGTTTGTCAGTTATGACCAAAAGACTTCTTTGAATATGTGCAAATCGCCGAAAATATCTGATTGAGCCCAAATATGCGTTACTTTTTGGCATAAAATGCATTATGATATATGAAAGGACGTTACGAAGGAGGTTCCTATGGACGATAGAAGGATAATAGAACTTTTTTTCGCTCGTGATGAACGTGCAATTTCGGAGACCGAAAAGAAATACGGCGCCCTATGCCGTTACATAGCCGGAAACGTTCTCGCTTCGCGCGAGGACGTTGAGGAATGTGTCAGCGACGTTATGCTTGCGCTTTGGAACGCGATTCCTCCCAAGGATCCGGAGGATTTTTGCGCCTACCTCAGTAAGACGGTTCGTAACCGTGCGTATGAGATCTCACGCAGCGCGAATGCGTGGAAGCGTGGGGGCAATGTAACAGTTGTGGGTGAAGAATTTATGTCAACCCTTGACGACGGCACCGATCTTGCATCCGATTTTGAAGCGAAACGGATGGGTAAGGTCATAAGCGATCTTCTCCGACGCGTCGGAGAAGCGAATAAAGACATTTTCGTTATGCGCTATTGGCTTGGAATGAGTCACGCGCAGATCGTGCAGCAAACGGGTTACAGCGAGGGCAAGATCAAGATGTCACTCAAGCGTACCCGTGAAAAGCTCGCCGAGGCACTCAGAAAGGAGGGATTCACAAAATGGAGCTCGAAAACAAACTGAGGAAAAAAAGAATGCTCGAAGCGCTCGACTATATCGATGACGATATTATTTCAAGTACCGTGAAGAAGATAACCCCTGACGATTACCGTGTTGCCGAGCCGGTAATGACATGGAGGACGCCACTGAAGCATTGGCGACAGTATCTGGCTTTGGCGGCGTGTCTGCTCTTGCTTTCCATAGCTTTCCCGCTGTTCAATTACGTTGCGGTATTTATCAGTAATCTCACCGGTAGCGCGGGAAGCGAGTCAACGGAAGCAATAAGCTCGGAATTAATAGATACCGACGAGACCGATCAGCATTTCACGACCGAGTCACTTGAAACTGAACAGCCCAACCTCTCAACGGAATCGGTTTATACTGAGCCGGTTTTTCAGTATGTGATCTCTCGTGAAGAATTCGATGAAATGACAGAGGCTTGGAAAAAGTTCCGAAATAATGATAAAGCTTATATTACAAGAACTTATGAAGAATTTTCGTATTATTATCCGTGCCAAGGCTTTGTGTGCGTTTATATGAAAAAGGATGATATTTTAGTATTTTGCATTCATAGCAGTGTAACTTGGTATGGTGAAATGACTGTAGCAGGATGTTTGTTTACGCTGCCCCAGATGGAGGAGATATGGGTGTATAAAGATAAAGAGTTTTTATCATTGACACAAGCGTATAACAGCGGTTTGCTGAACGAAAACGAGATAAAGGAACTATCTGAAATACACTATGAGCATCTTTATAGTGTAAATAAATACGGATAAAAATATTATTATCGCAAAACAGCAGAAATGTGATCAAATCACAGAAACTCGGGAAAAATTATGGTATAATATAGTCACAACAAAACAAAACACCTATTTGGAGGATTTTAATAATGAAGAACAACGTTAAGTTTTATATCTGTGAGCATTGCGGCAACCTTGTTGAGAAGGTTCACGACGCGAAAGTACCGCTTATGTGCTGCGGCAAGAAGATGACCGAGCTCGTCCCCGGCGTAGTTGAGGCAAGCCACGAAAAGCACATCCCCGTCGCAAAGGTCGAGGGCAACCTTGTCAAGGTAGCGGTCGGATCGGTCGAGCATCCCATGGCAGAGGAGCACAGCATCCTTTGGGTAGCTCTTGAGAGTGATAAGGGCCTCTACCGCAAGCATCTTGAGGTAGGCGCGGCACCCGAGGCAGTCTTCGCACTTGCCGATGAAAAGCCCGTCGCAGTTTATGCTTACTGCAATCTCCACGGACTCTGGAAGCAGGAGCTTTAATAAAAATGACCGCTTTGGCGGTCATTTTTATTGTAAAGTGAAAAGTGGAGAGTGAAGAGTTTCGGTGAATTTCCGCCCTTGGGCGGAAATTTTCATATTTATTGACTTGTAATAAAAAATATGCTACAATTAATATGTCGATGTGCACAAAAAGAGCCTTCCCTGTTTGTGTGAAATGACAAAAATTCGTCTTTTAGAAAATATTTTTCGAAAATCTGTTACGGTTGGGTTCGAAACCGCAACTTTGTTAGTGAAGGGCCCCGAAACGCCGGAAGGAGGAAGACCGATGAAGGATGAACAGATAATTGAATTATTCAACATCCGCGATGAGCGCGCGATCAGCGAAACGCAGGCGAAATACGGCGAGCATTGCAACCGCCTTGCGGGTACGTATCTTCAAAGCCGCGAGGACAGAGAGGAATGCTTGAATGACGCTCTGCTCGCCCTTTGGAACACTATCCCGCCCGAGTCGCCGCGAAGCCTTTTTGCCTATCTTTCGGGAATCGTCCGCAATCTCGCCAAAAGCCGCAGAAGGGCTGCTTTGGCGCAAAAACGCGGCGGAGAGGTGCAGATAGTGGGCGAGGAATTTCTTACCATTCTCGATGACGGCAGCGATCTCGCCGCCGAGTTCGAGGCAAGCCGCGCAGGCAAGGTCATCAACTCCTTCCTCGAGCGCTCCACCGAAACCGAAAGAGATCTCTTTGTAATGCGCTTCTACTTCAACGAAAGCTATCCCCGAATCTGCAAGCTGACGGGATTTAGCGAGGGCAAGGTGAAAATGACGCTCTCGCGGATGAAGGGGAAGCTGAAAGACGAATTAAGAAAGGAAGGTTTTATAGTATGAAAAAGACGAAAGACGAAAGACTTCTCGATTCTCTTGACTATATCGATGAAAAATACATCGCTAGAGCAGAGAAGTATTACAAAGTTACCCCCGCAAACCGCATATCCGAAAAATTTGCAAGGCGAAACAGAATGCTGAAGATAGCCGTCGCAGTCGCGGCGTGCCTTGTGCTCCTTGCCGTGGCAGTTCCCACAGCGACAATAGTGATCGAGCACGGAGAATACACCCCGCCCACCGTCGGCGCGGAGAACAGCGGTGTTGAACTCGAACTCCCGCCCCAGTATGACGGCAGCCGCGGACTGCAATATGTTGTCAACGAGGACGGAAAGACGGCATCCTTCGTAGGCTTCGGAAGCTGCACGGATGAAGATATCGTCATCGCGTCCTATTATGAGGGCTTGCCCGTCGTCGAGATGAGAAATCAGCCGTATTACGATGAGGATCATCATTACAACGACTTTGCTTATGGCAGCAAATATGCCAAGAGCATAACCATTTCGGATACCGTAAAGCGCGTCCTCGGCGCGATAATCGATGAATGCCCCGATCTTGAGCGTGTTTATATCGGCGCATCGGTTGAAGCATTTCAAGTTCCGTTGCCTGCTTTTCCCTCAAAGGTGGTTAGTATCAAGGTTTCTCCCGAAAACAAAAATTATTCCGGAGAAGGAAACTGTCTTGTTGATCTTCGCGACAAACGCCTCGTTTGGGGATGCAACACATCGATTATTCCGGATAACGGAAGCATTGAATCTATCAGCGTGGGCGCATTCTATAATGCCGAGCACTTCAGCGCGGATTATCTGCCGGAGGGTATAAAAATAATTGAACCGACTGCATTTGCTTATTGTTACGGACTTGTGAATCTCCGCCTGCCGAGTACTCTTGAAAAAATATGGGGAAGCACCTTCCATAATTGTATAAATCTCGAAAGTGTTGATCTTAACGGTTATACGGAAATACCGCCAACTATGTTTCAGGCTTGTTCTTCCCTGAAAGAGATCAAAGGCAGTGAAAAGATCACGTATATCGATACCTTGGCATTTCAAGGCTGTACCTCGTTGACAATCAATCTCACTCCGGCGCTTGAAAAGATAGACGAATACGCCTTCGCGTTTCTTTACAGGAACGGTGAGGCCGTGATCAATTTCGCAGGAACGATGGCAGAATGGAACGCCATCGAAAAGGCAGAAAACTGGAAGAGCAACAGCTGGCTCATCACAGTCAACTGCACCGACGGAGTCATCAAATTAACAGGCAAATAAAATATAAAGCCGAGCGCACCCGCGCTCGGCTTTTTTAATTAGTAAACACGATATATTCGCTCCGCTCATACGATATGCGGCACGATATGTTCGCCAAAGGCGAACGTGAAATTAATAGGAAAATTTCCGCAAAGCGGAAATTCACCATCATTTCGCCGCAGGCGAACTATCATTCGCGCTTTGCGCGACTATCATTCCGCCGCAGGCGGATCATCATTCGAGCAACGCGAGACTTGCATTTTTCACCAATATATGCTACAATAATTATGTCACCCTGCACAAATCCCTCCTTCCATATTTGTGCAGTTCGACAAAACTGAAAAAGTTTTCCGAATCTTGTTACTTTTTCGGAATTTTGGATTCTTATAGGGTGAAAGGAGGAGATCCACATGGACGACAAGAAAATCATCGAAATGTTCTTGGCTCGAGACGAGAACGCCATTCGGGCTGTCGAGAAGAAATACGGCGGCTTGTGTTACCACGTTGCCTCAAACATTCTTGCCCGCCACGAGGACCGCGAGGAATGCGTAAACGACGTTCTTCTCGCCCTCTGGAACGCCATTCCTCCCGAGATTCCCGAGAATCTGCGCGCATATATTGCCAAGGCGGCGCGAAACCGCGCGCTTGCAATACTTCGCGACTCGAACGCCCGTGGCCGCGGCGAGGTAAAGATCGTCGGCGACGAGTGCCTCTTCTTCGTTGATGACGGCACCGACCTTTTATCCGAATTCGAGGCGAAGCGAATGGGCAAGCTGATCAGCGATTTTCTTCGGAGGATCGAGGAGGAACAAAGAGAGCTCTTCGTTATGCGTTATTTTCTCGGAATGAGGCACGAGGCAATAGCGAAAAAAACGGGATTTACTCTCGGCAAAGTCAAAATGTCACTTGCACGCACAAAGAAAAAACTTGAAGAAGAACTAAGAAAGGAAGGATTTACGTTATGAGTAAGAATAGGAATGATAAACTCATTTTCGAGGCATCCGGGCATCTTGATGATGACCTGATCTCGGAAGTCCTCGAAAAATACGAGGCGAAAAAGAGTGTCACCCAAAACCGTTTTGCCAAAATGAACCGAGGTATAAAAATAGCCGTCGCAGTCGCGGCGTGCCTTGTGCTCCTTGCCGTGGCAGTTCCCACAGCGACAATAGTGATCGAGCACGGAGAATACACCCCGCCCACCGTCGGCGCGGAGAACAGCGGCGTTGAGGTCGAATCCTCGCCCGAGCATGACGGAAGCAAGGGCCTTATTTACGAGGTCAACGAGGACGGTAAGACCGTGTCCTTTGTCAGCTTCGGAACCTGCACCGACGAGGTTGTGTATATCGCATCGACATATAACGGAATGCCCGTGACCGAAATGCACAACGTGGCGTATTGGGAAGCAGATTATATTCCCGCAGATCACGGTTTCAACAGCAAATACGTCAAAAGATTGGTCATCTCGGATACCGTGCAGATCGTTGATTTTGAATGCATCCGTCAATGCCCGAATATTGAAAGCGTATATTACGGCGCAAGCGTAGCGCGCATACACGAACTCCCATTCAATGGAGGTTACGGACAAAACTTTTCCAAGGTAGAGGTATCTCCCAATAACCCTAATTTCTCGGATAAGGGCAACTGTATTGTTGATTTGAGAACAAAAACTCTTGTTGTTGCAACCCCGACTACCGTTATTCCCGATGACGGAAGTGTTGAGATAATCGGTTGGATGGCATTTGCATCCGCTAAGTCTATTACCTCGATAGTAATTCCCGAGGGGGTTAAGGTCATAGATCACGGTGCATTCAAAGGTTGCATGGATCTTGAAAGTGTCACTCTTCCCGACAGCCTGGAGGTTATTGAGTTATCTGCATTCAACTTTTGCCAATCGCTGAAAACTCTTGAGCTTGGCACAAATTTGAAGGCTTTCAATCAGATGGTTTTCCACAATATGTATTGCCCGAAACTGTATTATAAAGGCACTGTGGCAGAGTGGGAAGCTGTGGCAAAGCCATCGAATTCAAATCATCCGTTATCGATCCCCGTTATCTGCACCGACGGAGAATCGCTTTCGAATGCGGGAAATCAGAGCCAATATCAGTGGATGCTCCTGCCCGAATTTGAAATGTACTGGAAAGAGCGGCGCGGTGAGTTTATGCCCGAACGACAGTACAGAGAAACCACCCGCCCGCCCGAGGTTCACGTTGGCGCACCAACCCCATAACAGAATGTAATGCAAAAAAGCCGAGCGCACCCCGTGCTCGGCTGATTTATTTAAGTACGGATATATTGATTTATGATGAAAAATATGATACAATAAACAAGTCAAGATGCACAAATTATACCCTCTTGGTTTGTGCAATCCGACAAAATTCAAAAAACTTTGCTATATGGTGTAACCTTTTTTAATAGATTGCTTCTTGTTTAATGAAAGGACAATCGAAAGGAGCGCTCAAATGAAAGATGAAAAAATTATCGAATTGTTCTTTGCGCGGGATGAGCAGGCTTTGGCGGAGGTCGAGAAGAAATACGGTCCTCTTTGCCATTATATCGCTCTGAGCATTCTCACCTTCCGTGAGGATGCCGAGGAATGCGTCAGCGACGTCATACTCGCGCTTTGGAACGCTGTTCCGCCCGAAAATCCACGCGATCTTCGTGCCTATATCTGCAAAATGGTGCGCAACCGTGCCCGCGAGATCTCAAGGAACGAAAACGCCTGGAAACGCGGCGGAAAAATTGCGATAGTCGGGGAGGAATTCCTCGATATGGTTGAAGACGGAACCGATCTCGCCTCGGGATTTGAGGCACGGCGCGCCGGTGAGATCATAAATTCCGTGCTTGCAACCGTCGGAAGAACAAACAAGGATATCTTTATTTTGCGCTATTGGCTTGGGCTCAGCCTCGCACAGATCGCGGCGCAGACGGGCTACGGCGAGAGCAAGATAAAGGTATCGCTTCACAGAACGCGGAAGAAGATAGCCGCGGAACTCAAAAAGGAGGGTATTACAAAATGAGCCTTAATATGAATCAAAAAAGACGTCTGCTTGAGTCGATCGAGTATATCGACGACGCGATGATCTCGGATACCATGTCACGCGTCAGGACCGACGCGGTCACGGCGGGAATGCCGTCGAAGGGCAAAAGGCATGTTATCTGGGTAAAACAGATCGCAGTTTTGGCTGCTTGCGCGCTGCTTCTCGGCGCGATCATCCCCGTCATAAGCTTTGTGTCGAAGAACACGAACCCGTTCGGCGGCTTCGGCGCGGGTGCTAATCCCGGAGTTGAGGAGACCGAGCCGAAACCCGAAGCCACAGAGGCACTCGCCCAAACCGAGCCGCCCGTCACAGAACCCGAAGAGACCGAATTTGTGCCCGATGAGCACGGAAGTGAGGGCTTGCTCTATATGATAAATGAGGATGGCAAGAGTGCATCCTTCATAGGTTGGGGTACTTGCACTGATGAAACCGCCTATATCGGCTCGGTTTACGAAGGTCTTCCGGTTACAAAGATAATTTTTATTGAACAGATCGAACAGCAAAAGAGAATCGAGGAGATTCGTCTTACTAATCCTGATTACAAGGAAGCCACGATTACTGCCGACGATTTCAGTTATCCGGCTATCAGACACATCATAATTCCGGACAGTATTGAGTATGTCAAAGCGCAGGTTATCGACCAGTGCACAAATCTCGAAAGTCTTCATATCGGTGCTGGTGTAACCGAAATAGACGGAAGTGTTTATTACAACGGTGACCGCGGACGCAACTTCTCGCGCATCACGGTTTCGCCTGAAAACAAGTTTTACACCGAGAAGGGCAACTGTCTTATCCGCATCAAGGATAAAGTTCTCCTTTGCGGATTTGCAAACAGCGTCATTCCCGATGACGGAAGCGTTGAGATTATCGGATCCGTTGCGTTTTTCAACAAGCCCGGTTTGACAAAAGTCGTTATCCCGGAGGGCGTTATCAGAATTATGAACAGCGCTTTTTTGGAAAACGATGAGCTTGTAAGTGTATCTCTTCCATCGACCATTAAAACACTGTTTGTGCCGTTCGGAGATAACCCTGTTCTGACGGAATTTAAGTTTGCAGGTACCGTAAAACAGTGGACGACTATGAGCAAGAATTGGGGTGACTGGATAAGAGATACCTCGCTGACTCAAGTAACCTGCTCGGACGGAGTTGTTGAGTTAAAGTTCGACTCACGCGGAAATCTTATTGATTGACGCATTTAGTGCAAAGAAAAGCCGCGCGCCTGCGGGCGCGCGGGGTGAAGGAGCGAAAATCTTCCCCGAAGGGAAGATTTTACTCCTTCCGGAATGTCGGCGGGGCGCCGCCATTCCGAAGCACAAGGAAGAGTTTCGCCGTCTGCGGACGGCGACTTAAGGAACTTTTTGAAAAAAGTTCCTTAAGAATTCTCAAAAACTTTCTCGCTACTGTTGTTTTTTGTTTTGATAAAATCGAAAAATCCCGCCCATTTCGGGCGGGATTTTTACCTTTAACTAGCAACTAGTAACTTATTTCTGTGCCATCGCTTTCTTTGCTTCCTCACGTGCATTGGTCTTGCCTTCTGCCTTGATGTCGCCTGCATTAGTGAGTGCGATCTTGGTGAGTGCGGGACCTACAAGCTCGTAAATAAGTACTGCAAAGAGGGTGATCGACTGCGCAAGCACGCCGATGTCACCGCCGAAGGTGAGAGCCTGAGCTGCCATACCGAGTGCAACGCCCGCCTGCGGGAAGAGGGTGATGCCAAGGTATTTTACGATATTTTCGTCACAGCCCGAGATCTTTGCGCTCCAGCGTGCGCCGAAATACTTACCGATGCAGCGGAATGCAATGTAAGCAACGCCAATAACGACGAATACCCAGTTGGTGAAAACGCCAAGGTTGAGCTCTGCGCCGCTGATAACGAAGAAGAGGATGAGAAGGGGGGCGGTCCATCTGTCGGCTCTCTCCATAAGCTCCTCGGAGAAGTCACAGATGTTGCAGAATACGGTTCCGAGCATCATGCAAGCAAGAAGGCTCGAGAATGCGATGTGGAAATGACCAACCTCAAATTTGAGAGAGGAGATCGCAACGGTGAGCATTACGAAGGTAACCGAAACTGCCATACGCTTCGAACGGGAGAAGAAGAATCTCTCGGTGAAGGAGAAAAGCCAGCCCATAACTGCGCCGAGAATGAGCGAGAGAACGACCTCAATGAGGGGGTTAACGATCATGGAGATGGGGTCGATGGTGCCGGTGTTGATAGCACCCGCAACGCCGAAGGAGATCGCAAAGATGACAAGTCCGACTGCATCGTCAAGAGCAACAACGGGAAGGAGAATGTCGGTTACGGGACCCTTCGCCTTGTACTGACGAACGACCATAAGGGTTGCCGCGGGAGCTGTTGCGGTTGCAACTGCGCCAAGGATGATTGCCGCGGGAATGGGAAGGCATCCCTCGGGAAGGATGAAGGAAAGGCCAATAAGTCCTGCGTCAACGACAATGGTGGTGACGATCGCCTGACCGATACCGACGATGGTCGCCTGCTTACCGATCTTTTTGAGCTGCTCAAGGCGGAATTCGTTACCGATCGCGAATGCGATGAATCCGAGCGCAAGATCGCAAAGGATCTTGTACTTTTCGGGGGAGTTTGCCTCGTGGTCAAAGCCGATGCCGAACTGACCGAGGAGATAGGGACCGATGAGAACGCCCGCAACGAGATATGCGGTTACCGCCGGGAGTCCGACCTTCTTCGCAACACGCGAGAGAAGAAGACCCGAAAGGAGTGCGATAGACAGCGTGATAAAAATGGTTGATGTCATTTTGATTATCTTCTTTCTTTATGTTTTTGAATTTCACAAGTCCATATTATATCATAAATAGGTGGGATAATCAAGACTTTTGGAGTTTTTTGTCATAAAATATGCGACAATCTTTTGAGGAAAAGAGTGGGCAATGGTTGGTTATTTTGACAAAAGAAAAAATGAAGGCTGAGCTCCACCCGCTTGGGCGGAGCTCAGCCTTCAACTGCAACTATCGTTTAACAACTAAAACTTAATTAATCTCAAGCTTCTTTGCTTCCTCCGCCTTCGGCGCAAGCTTGGGAAGCTCGAGGGTCAGAACTCCGTTTTTGAAGGATGCGGAGATAGCATCTGCATCGATGCCTTCAAGGTCGAAGGTGCGGGAGAAAGAGCCAAAGCTGCGCTCGCGGCGGAGGTAGTTTTCCTTATTATCTTCGCTCTCCGATTTGCGCTCGGCGCGGATGGTGAGATAGCCGTTTTTGATCTCGGCGTGGATGTCCTCACGGGTGAATCCGGGCAGTTCCGCCTCAAGAATATATGCTCCGTCAGCCTCGCGGATATCGGTTTTCATGGCAGGAGTCCGCTGTCCGAAAAAGCGTTTTTCAAACTCCTCCATTTCTTTCCACGGGTCGTAAGCAGAAACGTAAAAATTGCTTCTAAAGGGTGTAAGTCCAAACATAACAGAATCCTCCTTTTAGGTTCTATATCGAGTAAATTTTTTGTGTTATTTTGTGTCTTTCGGCGCCTGTTTTTGACACTATTATGATACACCTGATATGTGAACTATTAATGACAAATCTGTTTCTAAACAGAAAACATTAGCACTCTCGCGCGGAGAGTGCTAAAAATATTTTGAATTATGAGGTTGATTTTGGGGTGAATTCTTGGCAAACGATTAGATGGATTGCTAAAAATATTCTTGCGGTTTTTGATAAAAAGTGATGCAAAAAATCACATTTCGTCCGCCTCAAAGCAATAAATATTTCCGTAGCTCCAATTATAATCGCTTCCGTTGTGGCGGTCGAAGGTGAGCCAGAAATATCGCGTTCTCGAGCCGAGTTTCAGGGGCATCACGCAGCCCCATCCGCGGAATCCGCCGTCGGGATAGTTGAATTTTGCGGTCTTCATTCCGTCCTTTGAGTAGATGCGGTATTCGGAGCGTTTGCGGAAATCGTTTCCGCAAACGAAGAATAGGTCATTCTTTTCGCGGACGAAAACTCCGCCCGTTTCGGATGCTCCTTCGACGCCTTTGCCGATGTATTTGAAGCCTTCGAATGGATCGTTCGATTCGAAAAATACGTAAATGTACTTCCGTGTTTCGTGATCGAGGCGGCAGATGGCGAGCAGCCAACGGTCGGTGACGGCATCATAGATCAGATCGGGGTCTTCGTCGCCCTTGAAGCCGACGAAGTCGGTCATTTCGGAGCTGTCATCAGCCTTTTGCATAAGGGTGACGTCGGCAAGGTTCACGCCGAAGCGCGGGTCGCCTTCGAATGCGCCGTGTGCGAGGATGTGTTCGTGCTCAAATGAGCTGACCCAGACGTACCATTGCTTTTTATCCCTGTGATAAAGCAAGCAAGAGGCAAGCCAGCCGCGCCAAAAAGAGTCGCCGCAGTCGAAAAAGAGCGCACCCGTCATCTCGAACTTCATCGTGCCGGGAACCCACGAGAATATCGCCTGATAATTTCCCGCCTGCAAACGGACGGTGGCGGTGAAGAAAACCTTTCCGTTTTCGGTCATCACGCTTCCGTCCTCGTAGCGGATGGGGCGGAAATCGGCGATCGAAACGCCGTTGTCAAGATAAGATGAAACGCGCGTGACACTGACCTCACCCGCGGCGAACAGAGAAACGTATCCGTCGCTGAAAGATGCATATCGGTTTGACTCGTTGAACTTCGGCTCTTCAACGGTTATGAAAAATTCCGCTTTGCCGTTGACTTTATAATATACGTCAAACGCGCCCGGTCGGCAGCTGACAAGCCACGCGGTGTTTTCCGCAAAGGCTTTGGGGAGAGGGATCTCCTCGCGGTGATCCTCGCAGAGGTAGAGAAGAGAGGAGCCGTCAACAGTAAGCGAAGCGGTCAGGTCGGGCAGACGGAAAACAAATCCCATCTCACCGCAAAGGCTTTCGGCTTCTGCCTCATAGGTCGCAAAGGGAAAGAATTGGCAAAAGACACGCTCTGCGCTTCCGCCCGAGATTTTGTATTTGTTTTCACCGACGGATTCGGCGCAGCTTTCGCCGATCTCCACGGCGGGATAAAGATTACCGCGCGTGTCGTGGACGAAATCCTTAAAGAAGTCCATTCCACCCATCGGGATCTGCATATTTTTATACATTGACAAAGAAAATTTCCGCTTGAATTGTTTATAAAGAGAGCTCATAAAACACATTCCCTGCCGTTTCTGTTATGATTGAAAATGATGATGTTTTAAACATATCATTGACGATTAAATTATATCATAAAACCAACGCGGAATCAAGCAAAACAGGCAAAAATCCGCAATTGAGGAATTTTGCCGCAAAAAGTCGGAAATTCTTTTGAGCAAAGTGCAAATTTTCTATGTAATTACTTATATTAATTGTAGGTTAACTTGCCGAATATGTATTAATTATATTGACAAGAAAACCGATTTGTGCTATAATGTAAAATGTCGTAGATTGGGTAGTTTCTGTGAAATTGCCCGAATGAGTCGGGGCAAAATGCCGCGATTCGACTTCCTATGAAAACGCCTTTATTCAAAGACAAAGTATTCACAAGGAGGATTTGCCGTGGGAGCAAAGATCACCATCATCGGAGCCGGTAACGTCGGCTCAACAATCGCGTTTGCACTTTCGGACGAGGATATTGCGTCCGAAATAGTCCTGATCGACATCAACAAGAATAAGGTGGAGGGCGAGGCAATGGATATTGCCCAGGGTACCTTCTTCCGTCAGCCCATCTCGATCATTGCGGGTGAATATGAGGATGCAAAGGGCTCGGATATCGTTGTCATCACCTCGGGTGTGGCGCGCAAGCCGGGTCAGACAAGAATCGATCTCGCTCAGATCAACCTCAATATCATGAAGAGCATTACCCCCGAGATCGTCAAGGTATGTCCCGATGCGCTTTACATTATCGTAAGCAACCCGATGGATATTATGACCTATGCGTTCACCAAGTATTCGGGACTTCCCGAAAATCAGATAATCGGTTCGGGAACCCTTCTCGACACCGCACGTCTGCGTTACGCGCTTTCCGAGCACTACGGTGTTTCCCAGCGAAGCATCCACGCTTACGTTTTCGGCGAGCACGGTGACACTTCCTTCGTTCCCTGGTCAAGAGCATTCGTATCCTGCGTACACATCGACGAGTATCACAGACTTATGTCGCAGAAGAATCCCGAAATCAAACCCCTTGACAAGGAATATATGATCGACTACGTCCGCAACTCGGGCGGCGTCATCATCAAGAACAAGGGCGCGACCTTCTATGCGATCGCACAGACGGTCTGCCAGCTTTGCTCGATGCTTCTCGCATCCTCCGACTCGCTGCTTATGGTATCCTCCATGATGCACGGCGAGTACGGCATCGAGGACGTCTGCCTCTCCACTCTGACTCTTGTCGGACCTCACGGAATGAACGGTAAGGTCCCGATGGATCTGACCTACGAGGAGATCAGACAGCTCCACGCAAGTGCAGAATCGCTTAAATCGGTTATTTCAAAGCTGGAATTTTAATTTTTGGAAATTATTTTTGAAAGGATAAAGATAATGAAGTACAGTTACTATCCCGGTTGTACTCTGAAGAACAAGGCAAAGGATCTCGACGCTTATGCAAGAGCTTCCGCGCTGGCACTTGGCTTCGAGCTTGAAGAGATCGAGAACTGGCAGTGCTGCGGCGGTGTATACCCCCTCGGCAGTGACGAGATCGCAACCAAGCTCTCCTCCGTACGTGCTCTCGCAGAAGCAAAGGCAAAGGGTCAGGATCTCGTAACCCTCTGTTCCGCTTGCCATCACGTTATCAAGCGCGTCAATGACGATATGAAGAACGTTGATGACATCCGCTTCAGAGCAAACAACTACCTCAAGCTCGACACTCCCTATGCGGGTGAGACAAACGTCGTTCACTTCCTCGAGCTTCTTCGCGATACCATCGGCTTTGACGAGCTCAAGAAGCGCGTTGTCAAGCCCCTCACCGGCAAGAAGATCGGCGCATACTACGGCTGTCTGCTCCTTCGCCCCTCGGGCATCCTCGCATTCGACGATCCCGAGAATCCCAAGATCATGGAGGACTTCATCCGCGCTCTCGGCGCAACTCCCGTGATCTACCCCTACCGCAACGAGTGCTGCGGCGGCTATATCTCCCTCAAGGAAAAGGATATGGCAAAGAATATGTGTGATAAGATCACCGAGAGCGCATCCGGCTTCGGCG
>JAGBRZ010000001.1 GCA_017632155.1 Clostridia bacterium | reverse complement strand
GGTTACTGGGGCGCAAAGAGCAAGCACTTTAAGATGGCTAAGCAGGCCGTTATGAAGAGCGGTAACTACGCTTTCATCGGTCGTAAGCTCAAGAAGAGAGATTTCCGTCGCCTTTGGATCACCCGTATCTCGGCTGAGGCTAAGGTTAACGGTATGAACTACTCCACCTTTATGCACGGACTCAAGAAGGCTGGCATCGAGCTCAACCGCAAGATGCTCGCAGAGCTCGCTGTAAGCGACAAGGCTGGTTTTGCTGCTCTCGTTGAGAAGGCAAAGGCTGCCCTCTAAGCACTAAATTAATAGGGGCTGTATGCAAATTTTGTTTGCGACAGCCCCTGTTTCGGTATTTTTACGTTGTAAATTTCGATAAAATTCGACGAAATAGGAGGAGATCCGAATGCCTTTCAATAAGGAAATTATCACCTCAAGACAAAATCCCACGGTTGTCAAGCTCTGCGCTCTCCTTGATAAAAAGGAACGCAGAAAGACCCGTCTTTTCCGCATTGACGGTCATAAGCTCGTAAGCGAAGCAATTGATTGCGGTGCACATATCGACCTTGTTGCGATCTGCTCCGAAAAGGCAGACCGCCTTATGCCGCTTGCCGAAAAGAGCGGCGCAAAAACGGTATTGCTTTCACCCGAGGTCTTCTCAAAGATCACCGAGGAAAAGGCACCCGACGGAATCATCGCCGTTGTAAAATATATCGATGAGATACATAAAGAACTTTCTTTCTCCGAAATACCCTCACTGGCATCCTCGGATAAAAGAATTATGGCTTTCGAATCTTTGCGTGACCCCGGAAATCTCGGAACCGTCATTCGCTCGGCTTCCGCTTTCGGAGTTGACACGCTTCTTTTGTCCGCCGATTGTGCGGATATATATAATCCCAAAACGCTTCGCGGCGCAATGGGAGCAATATTCTCTCGCGAAATACTTTTCTGCGATGACCTGCCCGCGGCGCTCGCTCGCTTTTCCTGCGAGGGAAGAAGAGTGCTTGCCGCCATCCTGGATAACGAGGCGGTGTCGGTTGAAAAATCGGCTCTTACCGAAAAGGATATAGTCCTTATCGGCAATGAGGGTCACGGTCTCAGCCGCGCGGCAGTCGAGGCATCGGATCTGTCTGTAATATTGCCTATCAATACAGGTAAGGGTGTAGAATCGCTCAACGCTGCAACCGCGGCATCGGTGTTTATGTGGGAGCAGAGAAGAGTTTCCGCAAAGTAAAATAGCTGAGGGGATTGAGTAAAATGAGTAGCTTCACAAAAGAAGGAATACTTTACGAGATATGGCTGACGACTTGCATTTCCGCGGGTACAACGGCATACGAAAAGCTTTTTGAGCATTATTCCACGGCATACGACGTTTACCGTGCCGAAATCGGTGAGCTTGAAAGAATAGGTCTGCCCGAAAGATTTTTGGCAAATCTTTCTCGAAAGGATCTCCGCAGAGCATCGGATGCGGCTGATTTTTGCATAAAGAAAGATGTAAAACTGTTGGTGCGAGGAGAAGCGGGCTATCCCGAGCGTCTTGAAACCATTCCCAATCCCCCATATGCTCTTTACGTAAAGGGCGATATAAGATGCGCAGAAAATGAATATTCCACCTCGATCGTAGGAACTCGCAATATGAGTGAATACGGAATGAATATGGCGTATAAGATAGCTTATGAGCTTGCTTCTGCGGGAGCCGCTATTGTCAGCGGTATGGCTCTCGGTGTTGACGGAGTCGCACATGTTGGCGCGCTTGAGGCAAACGGAGATACGATAGCCGTTCTCGGAAGCGGTCTTGATAAAGTTTATCCTCCCGCACACAGAAGACTTATGGGCATCATCGCGGAGCGCGGTGCGCTTGTCAGCGAATATGCACCCGGAACTCCGCCTATGAGCGCAAATTTCCCGCTTCGTAACAGAATAATCAGCGGCCTTTCGCGTTCAACTCTCGTTATTGAGGGAAACACAAACAGCGGTTCGATGCTTACGGCTCGTGAGGCAATAAGACAGGGCAGAGACATTTTTGCGATCCCCGGCAACGTGGGGATCAGCAATGCCCTCGGCACCAACGTGCTCATTCGCGACGGCGCGAGAGTAGCGCTTTCCGCGCGCGATATAATCGGCATCAGGGGTGACAGAGGTATTGACCTTGACAGACTTGCAGACGCAGAGCTTAATTCAACTCTTGATATCAATACCCTGAAATATTACGGTGTATCTCCCGCCGCATATATTGCCGAACCTGCTCCTCGAGAAGAGATCGGCAGGCTTGAACCTCTACCCGAAAAGAAGCCTGCTCGTCGACAAGAAAAGAAGAAACCCGAACCCGAAATTACAGAAGAACCTAAAAAATCTTCGCTTGCACCGCTTCCCGATGGTGTTATGAAAGATATTTATGAATCCATGCCCGTTGGCACACCTGTCAGCGCAGATTTCTTTGCAGGGCTTGGAATTTTGTCCGGTGATCTGGTCGGACATCTGTCGATGCTTGAAGTCATGGGATATATCACTTCTGCTCCCGGCGGAACTTATTTGAGAGAAATTTGAAATTTCCTCTTGACAAGCGAAAAAAAACAGTATACAATATAAAATAGGCATTTTTGCACGAAACCTATTTTCGAAAGGAAAAACTCAGTCGTATGGCTAAGAATCTGGTAATAATCGAGTCACCTTCCAAGGCGCACACCATTCAGGCGTGTCTTGGTTCAAATTATAAGATAGTTGCATCCAAGGGTCACGTTCGTGACCTTCCCAAGTCTACTTTTGCGATAGATATCGAAAACGACTTCACACCGAAGTATATCAATATCCGCGGCAAGGGTGATCTGATCAAGGATCTCAAAAAGGAAGCGAAGGCAGCGAAGACAGTGTTCCTCGCAACCGACCCTGACCGCGAGGGAGAGGCTATTTCCTGGCATCTCGCAGCGGCACTTGAGATTCCCGATGATAAACTTAAAAGAGTAACCTTCAATGAGATCACAAAAACCGCGATCAAGGCATCCATCAAGCAACCCCGCGCAATTGATATCAATCTCGTAAACGCGCAGCAGTCGCGCCGTATCCTTGACCGTATCGTGGGCTACAAGCTCAGCCCCCTTCTTTGGAAGAGGGTAAAGCACGGCCTTTCCGCAGGTCGAGTACAGTCCGTTGCAACTCGCCTTGTTGTTGAGCGCGAGGAAGAGATCCGCGCATTTGTACCCGAAGAGTATTGGACCGTTGCCGCTCAGCTTAACGCAAACGGAAGTGCTGTTGAGGTTCGCTATTATGGCGATGCTGCAACCGGCAATAAGGTAAAGCTTTCAAGTGAAGCTGAGGCAAAGGCTGTTGTCGATGCTGTCCTCGGCAAGGATATGAATGTCAAGTCGGTCAAGAGGGGCGTTAAGTATAAAACTCCCGCGCCTCCTTTCACGACCTCTACAATGCTCCAGGAGGCTGCAAGAAAGCTCGGCTTCCAGTCCGCAAGAACTATGCGTACCGCGCAGGAACTTTATGAAGGTATCAACCTCGGCACCGCAAACGGCGGCGCACAGGGTATTATCACCTATATGCGTACAGACTCGCTCCGTATTGCCGCAGAGGCTCAGGAGGCTGCACGAGAGTTTATTACGGA
Organism: Clostridia bacterium; assembly: GCA_017632155.1. The sequence continues at coordinate 11,631 of JAGBRZ010000001.1, read as the reverse complement.
AAAGTACGGCGAAAGCTTCTGTCCCGCATCTCCCCGAGTTTATAAGACAAAAGCCAACGCTCAGGACGCGCACGAGGCAATCAGACCCGCAAGAGTCGCACTTCTCCCCGCGCAGATCAAGTCCTATCTTACACCCGATCAGTTCAAGCTCTATAAGCTCATTTGGGAGCGCTTCGTAGCAAGCCAGATGGAGTCTGCGAAGCTTGATACTCTTAATATCGATTTTGAATCCGCGGGACATCTCTTCCGCACCGGCGGATACACCGTAGCCTTCCAGGGTTATATGGCTGTATACGAGGAAGGAACCGATGAGGCGGCAAAGAAAGCAGACGATCCCGACGATATCAAAAACTTCAAGATCCCGAATATTCTTGAGGGTCAGACTCTGCCCTGCGTTGACGTAAGCCGCGCAAAGCATTTCACCGAGCCCCCCGCAAGATATAACGAAGCAAGCCTTATCAAGGCACTTGAGGATAAGGGAATCGGCAGACCCAGTACCATTCCTCCCACAATCACAACCATCATCTCTCGTGATTACGTAAAACGCGAGGGCAAGGCGCTTGTTCCCACCGAGCTTGGTGAGGTTACGACCGCAATGATGAAGGAGGACTTTGCTGACATCGTTGACTACAAGTTCACCGCAAGAATGGAAAGCCAGCTCGACGAGATCGAAGCGGGCGAGACCGATATGACGGAGGTGCTCCGCGAATTCTGGACCGGCTTTGAGCGCGAGCTTGCCGAGGCAGAGAAGAAGAGCGCTTACGAAACCGCTCCCGCGATCGTTGAGGAAACCGACATTATCTGCGATAAGTGCGGCGCAAAGATGATCGTAAAGTCGGGAAGATTCGGCAAGTTTGCTGCTTGTCCCAATTATCCCGAGTGCAAGAACACCAAGCCGCTTGACGCCGGCAAGCAGACAGAAAAGCCTGCACCCGTTGTTGCAGATTTCAAATGCGAGATCTGCGGCGGCGATATGGTTGAGCGACACGGCAAGTACGGAAGCTTCTTTGCTTGCGCAAATTACCCGAAGTGTAAGTTTATCAAACAGCAGCAGAACAAGCTCGAGGGCGTAGCTTGCCCCAAGTGCGGCGGTGCTATCCTTGTCCGTCAGGGCAGAAACAGAACTCAGTTCTACAGCTGTGAAAAATATCCCGAGTGCGATTGGTCGAGCTGGGATCTCCCCGTGGCTGAAAAATGCCCCGAGTGCGGAGAAATGCTTTACAAGAAGAAATCCCGTCCCGGTGAGCTTATTTGCAAGAACAAGGATTGCGGATATATCAAGGAAGAGCCGCTTCCCGAAGCACCTCTTTCTCCCATTGATATGCCGCCCCCTCCCGGTGATGACGATATTCCGTTCTGATCAGAAAAAGTAAAAGGAATTAATTGATATGACAGGCGAAATGCCAAAAACTATAAATGTCCTCGGCGCGGGTCTTGCGGGCTGTGAAGCAGCTTGGCAGGCAGCGCGCCTCGGCGTAAAGGTAAAACTTTTCGAGATGAAGCCGAAGAAGTTCACACCCGCCCATAAGAGTGAGAGCTTCGCCGAGCTTGTATGCTCAAATTCGCTTCGCTCTGACAGCGTTACCAATGCAGTAGGACTTCTCAAGGAAGAGATGAGACATCTGTCTTCACTCATCCTTGAAGCCGCAGATGCCACTCGTGTCCCCGCAGGCTCGGCTCTCGCGGTCGACAGAGTGAAGTTTTCGGAGTATATTACCGAAAAAATCCGTACCAATCCCAATATTGAGGTTATTGAAGAAGAGGTGACGTCAATCCCCGAGGGAGAGATCACCGTTATTGCCACAGGACCTCTTACAAGCGACGCAATGGCGGAATATATCAGAAATGAACTCGGTTGCCCCGGTCTTCATTTCTTTGATGCCGCCGCCCCCATCGTTGATGCGGAAAGCATCAATACCGATGTTGCGTTCTTTGCTTCTCGATATGATAAGGGCGATGCCGATTATCTCAACTGTCCTATGACAAAGGAGCAGTACGATGCATTTTACGATGCACTCGTTTCTGCGCGTGAAGCAGAGCTTCACGATTTTGACAAGGAATCGCAAAAGGATCTGAAGGTCTTTGAGGGTTGTATGCCCGTTGAGGTTATGGCAAAGAGGGGAAGAGACACCCTCCTTTTCGGGCCGCTCAAGCCCGTCGGACTCAACGATCCAAGACATCCTGAAGTAAAGTGTTACCACGCCGTCGTTCAGCTTCGCCGCGAGGATGAAGCCGGAAGTATGTATAACCTCGTCGGTTTCCAGACTCATCTTGCTTTCCCCGAGCAGAAGAGAGTTTTTTCAATGATACCCGGACTTGAAAACGCAGAATTTCTGCGTTATGGCGTTATGCATAGAAATACATACCTTAACTCCCCGGGGCTTTTAGGAGCGGACTACTCGCTTCTCTCGCGTCCCGGAGTATACTTTGCGGGACAGATGACGGGTGTTGAGGGATATATTGAATCTGCGGGCTCCGGTCTTGTTGCAGGTCTTAATGCCGCACGCTATGCCCTGGGTGAGGATTCGATAATTTTCCCGGAGGAAACGATGATAGGCGCAATGGCAGCCTATGTTTCGAAAGGCGGAAGTGGAAGCTTTACTCCTATGAATGCCAATTTTGGAATAATTGCACCTCTGCCCACCAAGGTCAAGGGCGGCAAGGTCGCAAGATATACCGTTTATGCGGAGAGAGCTCTCCGCGAGATAAAGAATTTCGGGAGTAAGCCCGACGGAGAAGAGAAATGAGAGTAATTGTTGACTGTATGGGTGGAGATAAAGCACCTCTTGAGGTCGTCAAAGGCGCATATGCCGCATCGCTCGAGTACAATGCTAATTTTATACTTGTCGGCGATCGTGCGGAGATATTGCGAATTGCCGATGCCGAGGCTATGGATCTGCGCCGCTTTGATATAGTGGATGCACCTCTCACCATCGAAATGACAGACCCTCCTCTCGCCGTTATGAAGGCAAAGAAGGAGTCAAGCATGAATGTGGCTCTTACTATGCTTGCAGAGGGCAAGGGTGATGCTCTTGTCAGCACGGGCAACACGGGTGCTCTCTTTACCGGCGCTACTTTGATCGTCAGAAAGATCAAGGGTATCAAGCGCGCGGCAATTGCAAGTATTTTGCCTATGTCGCCTCCCGTTCTGCTTCTCGATTCGGGGGCAAATATTTCTGTTACTCCCGCGTACCTTGAACAGTTTGCCATTATGGGAAGCATTTATATGCACAAGATATATGGCCTTTCCGAGCCCCGTATCGGACTTCTCAATAACGGTACCGAGGAAACCAAGGGTACGGAGCTTCAGCTTGAAGCATATAAGCTCCTTTCGGATTCTCCCACTCTCAATTTTGTCGGAAATATTGAGGCGAATATGGTTCCGAAGGATGCCTGCGACGTTCTCGTTACCGACGGCTTTACGGGCAATATACTGCTCAAATCTATCGAGGGTATGGGCAAAATGATGCTCCGAACAATGAAGGATATCTTTTATTCGGATACGCTCGCCAAAATTTCAGGCTTGCTTATCAAGAAGAAGATCAATGATGTGAAGGCTGTCTTTGACCCCAACGAGCACGGCGGCGCGCCGATCCTCGGCATCTCAAAGCCGGTTATCAAGGCACACGGCTCGTCCAATGCCAAGGCGGTTAAAAATGCTATCAGACAGGCGATCGCTTATGCCGATTCGGGTGTTATCTACAGCATTGCCCGCGAAACAAAGCTCTTTATGCCCGAAACAGCTTCAAAGAAAGCGGAAGAAGTAATCCCATCGGGCGCAAGCGAAAAATAACGAAAGTGAGAATATGGTATCGTGTTCGATACAATAAATACAGCCGCGCTTGAAGCGAATATCGGCTATCAGTTCAAAGACCGATCGCTGCTCGAGGAAGCGTTGACGCATTCATCTTATGCCAACGAGCACGGCGGGATCAAAAAACACAAATGCAACGAGCGCCTTGAATTTCTTGGAGATGCGGTGCTTTCTTCGGTGACAGCAGAATACCTTTTCCGCAAGTTTGCGGATCATCCCGAGGGTGATCTCACACGTATGAGAGCGGAGCTCGTCTGCGAAAAGGCTCTTGCCGAATATGCAGAAAAAATCGATCTCGGTAGATTTCTTCTCCTCGGAAAAGGAGAGGAAAGAGGCGGCGGCCGCGAGAGAAAGTCCATTCTTTCCGATGCCTTTGAGGCTCTGCTTGCCGCAGTTTATCTTGATGCAGGCGCAAATAACGAGGCAAAGGATTCGATCAGAAGCTATCTTATGCCCCTTGTCGAGGCACGTCTTGAGGTGCTTCTTGCCGAATGGCGCGGCGCAGATTACAAGACTCTGCTTCAGCAGTTTATTCAGCGTTCCGAGGGTGAGATCCTTGAATACGTTACGGTGGGTGAAAGAGGCCCCGATCACGCAAAGGTCTTCACCGTCGAGGCTCGCTTGAATTCCAATATCATCGGAACGGGAGAGGGCGCTACAAAGCGCGCAGCAGAGCAGTCCGCGGCAAAGCAAGCTCTCACTCTCTTCGGCGAGCTTTAAGTATTAATATTCGCAGGGTGCACTTTCGGGTTCACCCTGCAAAAGTGTTTTTTCTTGCCAATTGTAAAACTTTGTTTTACAATTGAAGACCCGCGCGGCGAGAAAAAGTGTTTATCATCAAAAAATGATTTCTTGTATTTCAATTTCTTGAAAGTATTTTTTTCGGAAAGGAGAAAGATAGGTGCGACACGTTAATATTCCCGTATTTATCCCGCATCTCGGTTGCCCAAACAACTGCGTTTTTTGCGATCAGCGGAAAATATCGGGCTGCATTTCCTTTGATGAATCGGGTGTAGAAAATGAGATAAAACAAGCTCTTTCTACGCTTTCTCCCGAGGATGATGTCGAGATCGCCTTTTTTGGTGGTTCGTTTACGGGAATTGACCGTGATCTTATGCTTCGCCTCCTTGAAATTTCCGATAAATTCGTTGCTTCGGGTAAAGTAAACAGGGTTCGATGCTCGACCCGTCCCGATTATATCGACAACGAGATTCTCAAAATACTTCACTTACATCACGTCGAAACTATAGAGCTCGGCATACAAAGCGTGGCAGACGCAGTGCTTTTTGCATCAAAGAGAGGTCACACCGCAGAAAGAACGCGTGAGGCGTGCCGTGCCGTCAAGGAATATGGATTTAAGCTGATAGGTCAAATGATGATCGGACTTCCCGGCTCAACTCTTGCTGATGAGATAGAAACCGCGAGGGAGATATGCTCACTCGGTGCTGACGGTGCAAGGGTGTATCCAACCGTTGTATTTGCCGATACCGAGCTTGCAGAGATGTCGGCGGACGGAAGATATATTCCCCTGACGACCGAAGAAGCAATAGAAAGGACGGCGTCCGTCCTCGACGTATTTGACCGTGCAGGTGTCCCCGTTATCCGTGTCGGACTTTGTGCGGGTGAAAATCTTTCCTCTCCCGAAAGCGTCGTCGGAGGTGCAAATCACCCCGCCCTTGGCGAGCTTGCAATGGGCGAGCTTACTTACAGACGCATCTGTGAGCTGGCGGATGAGGCACTTTCAAAAAACGACGGATCGGGAAAAACTATGACGGTTCAAGTCCCTCGCGGAGCAACTTCGCGTGCCGTAGGACAGAAAAAACGCAATATTTTGCGTTTAAATGAAAAATATTGCAAAAATCATGCAATAAATCGCATAAAAATTCTTGAAAATTCTTCTATAATAGGTTATAATATTATAATAGACATAAATTAAGCGATCGCTTTGATCGCGGAGGTATAAATTGTATCTTAAGCAAATTGAACTTCAAGGCTTCAAGTCCTTTCCCGACAGAACGAGATTGATCTTTGAGCCGGGTGCAACGGTAATTATCGGCCCCAACGGAAGCGGAAAATCCAATATTTCGGACGCAATGCGTTGGGTTCTCGGAGAAATATCTTCAAAGAGCCTTCGAGGCACCAAGATGGAGGATATCATCTTCGGCGGCTCGGACAGCCGCAAGCCTATGAGCTATGCCGAGGTATCTGTCACTTTTGACAATACAAGCGTGGGTTCGGACGCCAGACTTGACTGTCCCTATGACGAGGTCACCGTAACACGCCGCTATTACAGAAACGGCGACAGCGAATATTTCATAAACAAGGGCAAGGTTCGACTTCGTGATATTTACGAGCTCTTCCTCAACACAGGTATCGGACGTGACGGTTATTCCATCATCGGTCAGGGACGAATCGCGGACATCATTTCGCGTAAGAACGACGAGCGAAGAGGTATCTTTGAGGATGCCGCCGGAATTGCAAAATTCCGTCACCGTAAAAACGAGGCAGAGCGCAAGCTTGCCGCAACAGAGCAGAATATGGAGCGCGTTCAGGACATCGTCAGTGTCCTCGGCTCACGTATTGCTACTCTTGAACGTGAAAGTGTCAAGGCAAAGCGCTTTATTGAGTACAGCGAGGTTAAAAGACAAGCCGACGTTCAGCTTTGGCTTTATGACACAGAGGGACTCAGAGTTTCCGAGAATGAGTCAAACGTCGAGCTCCGCCGCACAGACCGTGAGATAGAGGAAACAGACGAGAGTCTCGCGACTCTCCGTGAGCAGCAGGAAAGGCTTGAGTCGCTTGCTTTTGAAAACAAAGCAGAAGCGGCAAGAATAGCCTCCGAGATATCTGCAAGAACAAGAGATAACTATGAGCTTGATGCAAAGATCAAGGTCATCAACACTAATATAACTCATACCGAGAGCAGCGTTTCGGTTGAACGCGCAACCGCTGAAGGTCTTCGCACCTCTGCGTCCGATGAGGATGCAAGAGCAGAAGCAAAGGACGGCGAGGCAAAGGCTATCGCCGCAAATATTGCCGAGCTTACAGGCGAAGAATCAAAGCTTTCAAATCAAGCAGCAGATGCCGAAAAGCTTGCGGATAAGCACGATAGTCAGATCGGACTTGCTTTTGAAGAGCTTTCTGCCGCAAAGGAAGAAATCTCTGATATCCATGCCCGTCTTGAACTTCTCGGACGCTCCGATGAAGAGGACGAGGGACGTGACGAAGCTGCAAGAAAGAACGTAAACGAGCGTAAAAAGCTCGCCGCTGCACACGAGGCTGAATGCGAGGACAGCGAACGCACTATTGCGGAATACGATGCAAAGCTTGCTGAAAACGCGGAACTTCTTGCAGAAAAGAAAGCTGAAGCAGAAACGCTTCGCACCAAACGCGACAGCGACCGCTCTGACCTCACATCCGCAGAAATCAGGATCGATACCCTCGGCGGTAAGATCGAGGCTCTTCGTCGAATGGAGGAGCATTTCGAGGGATACAACAATAGCGTAAAATTCGTTATGCGTTCGTATTCCGAGGGCAAGATCGACGGTGGAAAGATATACGGCCCGCTTTCGTCGCTTATTACGGTCGATAGCAAATACGTAACCGCAATTGAGACAGCACTTGGAGCGGCAATTCAGAATATCGTTGTTGATGAGGAAAGAACCGCTCGTGCGGCGATCAATTGTCTCAAACGCAACAATGCCGGCCGTGCAACCTTCTTCCCGCTTACGTCCGTCAGAGCAGCATCGGAGCCTACCCGTGAAATGAAACAGGCGGCATCCTTCAACGGATATATCGGAATTGCCTCCGAGCTTGTATCCGCAGATGCAAAATTCAACGCAGTTTTGTCGTCAATGCTCGGCAGGATCATCGTTTTCGATACCCTTGAAAACGCTACCGAAATGGCAAAGGCGCTTCGATACAGCGTCCGCACTGTAACCCTTGACGGTCAGCAGATCAACCGCGACGGTTCCTTCACCGGAGGATCGCTCCGTACATCAAGCGGTATCTTGACCCGTGCTGACGAGATCAAGCGAATGAGCGCAGAGCTTGAAGTTCTCTCAAAGAACTCGACAAAGCTTCGCGCCTCTCTCGAAACGCTCGAAGCAACGCTCTCCGAGCTCGAAAACGACATCGAGGCGGATGAAAGCGCAAATTCCATGATCGCAACTCTGCGTGCCGTTGAGGCAACCAGACTCGAAAAGAATAAAGAAACTCTTGCCGCAGACCGCGAGCTTCTCGAGAAGTTTATGGCTGACCTTGAGAACGTCGCGGGCGAAAAGGAACGCCGCGCGGCAGAGATCGAAATGCTCGAGGCTCGTGAGCGCGAGCTGACGGTAAAGGTTTCGGAGCTCGAGGAATTCCGCGCTGAAACCGAAGAAAAACGCCATGCGGCACTCAAGGAGCGCGATAAGCTCCGTGCCGATATTATGAACGTCACCGTTCGCATCTCCGAGCTTCGCCGAGATATCGAAAGCTGTAACGCGCTTGCGGAAATGTCGCGCGAAAAGGCTCGCTCGCTTCGAATCGATGCGGTTGCAAGAGAAAATGCTGCGTCCGAAGCAAAGGCAAGAGTCGCAGAGCTCAAGGGCGAGCTTGACAAAGCCATCAAAACCCTCGGCACGGGAGAAGAGAAGCTGACAGAGCTCAATGCACGCCGCACGGCAATCGAGGAAGGCTCGCTTGAATATGAGGGCAAGCTCGTAACTCTTCGCAACTCCGTTGAGGAACGCCGCTCGCGCAGGGATAAGCTCATTGCGGACAAGCTTCGCCTTGAAACAAACCTCGCGCAGATCCGTGCAAAGCTCGATGCCGAAACCAAGGCTTTCTGGGACGAATACGGTCTTACAAGAGCCGAAGCAATGGCGTTTGGCTACCCCACTATAACCGCAGAGGAACGCCCCGCAGTATTCGCTCTCCAGACCGAATACAGAAACAAAATAAGAAATATCGGACATGTAAATTTGTCCGTTATCGATGAATATCAGACCGAAAAGGCGCAGTATGACGAAAAGACCGCGCAGATGGCTGACCTTGAAAAGGCTAAGAACGAGCTTGAAAAGGTCATCAAGAGCCTTGAAGCGGAAATGGAAAAGACCTTTGTTGATTCCTTCAACCAGATCAACGAAAACTTCAAGCGCACGTTCTCGGAGCTCTTCGGCGGCGGATCTGCAGAGCTTATCCTGACCGAACCCGACAACGTTCTTGAAAGCGGAATCGAGATCAAGGCTGCACCTCCCGGCAAGATTATCAAGTCGCTTATGCAGCTTTCGGGCGGTGAGCAGGCATTTGTAGCAATCGCACTCTTCTTTGCGATACTCCAGGTTAACCCCACACCTTTCTGCATTCTCGATGAGATCGAGGCGGCGCTTGACGAGGTCAACGTTGAACGTTTCTCGCAGTATATCCACCGTTATTCGGATGATACACAGTTTATACTTATCACCCACCGCCGAGGCACAATGAACGCCGCAGACAGACTTTACGGCGTTACAATGCCCGAGTCGGGTATCTCCAAGATACTCACCCTCGACGTGGCGGAAATAGCAAACAAAAAAGGAGAACTCTTTGATGGGATTTCTTGATAAATTAAAAGCAGGTCTCGGAAAGACCAAAAACGCCCTTATGGGGCAGATAGATAATGTAATCAAGGCGTTTGTCAAAATCGACGAAGATGCTCTTGAGGAGCTTGAGGAAGCTCTTATCTGTGCAGATGTAGGTGTTACCGCAGCAGAGGAGATAATTGATATGCTCCGCGAGCGAATCAAGGACGACCGCCTCAAATCGCGAGAAGACACAGAGATCGCGATCCGCGAGATCATTGCCGATATGATCGGCGAAGGCGAACCGCTCAATCTTTCGACAACTCCCTCCGTTATCCTTGTGATCGGTGTCAACGGTGCGGGTAAGACCACTTCGATCGGTAAGATCTCTAACAGACTTCGTGCCGAGGGCAAAAAGGTCGTTGTAGCGGCTGCAGATACCTTCCGCGCCGCAGCTATCGATCAGCTTGCCGAATGGTGCAAGAGAGCCGATGTCGAGCTCGTAAAGCAGACCGAGGGCAGTGACCCCGCCGCAGTTGTTTATGATGCGGCTAACTACGCGAGAAACCGCGGAGCTGACGTTCTTATCGTCGACACCGCCGGCAGACTCCACAACAAAAAGAACCTTATGAATGAGCTTGCAAAGATCAACCGCGTCATCGACCGCGAGCTCCCCGGAGCGGCACGTGAGAACCTTCTCGTTCTTGATGCCACAACGGGTCAGAATGCTATCCTGCAGGCAAAGGAATTCAAGAACGCGGCGGAGATCACGGGTCTTGTTCTCAACAAGCTCGATGGAACAGCAAAGGGCGGTATCGTCCTTTCTATCCGCAAGGAGCTTGGTATTCCTGTCAAATTCATCGGCGTCGGCGAGAAAATCGATGATATGCAAGAATTTGATGCAAAAGAATTCACCGAAGCACTCTTCAATTAAGGTGGCGCAATGAAAATTTGTATAGCTTCCGGTAACCGCGGAAAGATTGCAGAGCTCCAAAAGCTTCTTTCCGAATATATCACGGATATTGAAATCGAACTCGTTTCTCTCAAAGACGTTGGATTTGTCGGCGAGATCGAGGAAAACGGCACAACTTTTGAAGAAAATGCGCTCATCAAAGCGCGTGCCGCTGCGGAGTTTTCGGGTCTTTGCTCGATAGCGGATGACTCGGGCTTGATCGTTAATGCTCTTGACGGAGAGCCCGGCGTTTACTCCGCAAGATATGCGGGCGAGCCTTGCGACGATCAGAAAAATAATGAAAAGCTCCTCAAAAATCTTGAGGGTGTCGGAGATAGAAGCGCGGCATTCGTATGCACGATCGCCTGCGTTATCCCCGAGGGACAGCCTCTTTCGGGCGATCCCATCATCGGAACCGGTTACTGCCCCGGTGAGATACTCTTCAATCCCAGAGGAAATGCCGGATTCGGCTACGATCCCCTCTTCTGGTTCGATCCCTTCGGCAAGACCTTTGCCGAGATGAGCGCAGAGGAAAAGAACGCTATCAGCCATCGCGGCGCGGGTGTCAAAGCCTTTGCCGCCGCATTTAATAAGCGCATAGCGGAAGAAAAAGAAAAACTTTGGAAAAGGTACGGATTATGATTTTAAATTCTAAACAAAGAGCATATCTTCGCTCTCTTGCAACCGCTGAGCCGACCATTATGCAGATCGGCAAGGACGGCGTTGGCGAAAACCTTGTAAAGACTGTTTCAGATGCTCTCGAGGCTCGCGAGCTTATCAAGCTTGCGGTTCTTGATAACTGCGCTTGGACTCCGCGTGAAGCGGCTGAAGCGCTTGCGGAGGCTACCGACTCTGCAGTTGTTTGCACAATCGGTAAAAAGCTGGTTCTTTACCGCCCGTCGAAAAAGAACCCTAAAATAGTGCTTGAATGAATACCCAATATAACGAAAACATCCGTCGCGTAGGAATTTACGGCGGAACCTTCGCGCCGCCTCACAACGGTCACGTTGAAGCGGCAAAGGCGTTCATGAAGCAGATGCGGCTTGACTATCTTTTCGTTATTCCCGCCGCGATCCCTCCACATAAGCAGCTTGATTTTTCAGCCGATCCTATGGACCGTCTTAAAATGTGTGAGCTTGCCTTCGAAGGTATTGAGGGTGTGATCGTAAGCGATCTTGAGCTTCGCCGCGGCGGTGTCAGCTATACGGTTGACACTCTGCGCGAGCTGACAGCGCCCGATACGCGCCTCTTCCTCTTCTGCGGTACCGATATGTTCCTGACTCTCGATCAGTGGTATCAGGCAGAGGAGATATTCAAGCTCT
>JAGBRZ010000231.1 GCA_017632155.1 Clostridia bacterium | reverse complement strand
TTTACACCTCCATCAGCCCCGTCATGATCCGGTGCACCTTCGGCAGCACCTCCTGCATACCGGCCATGAACCTCGCCACTGCTTCGCAGATCCTGTTCTCCTTCTGGATCACGTCCACGAACATCTCCGCCATCTGTTTCGGGTTCACCCTGTAACGCTTCAAAAAGGCCTTTTTCGCCTGTCTCCTGTTCATGTGTGATTTCCTCCGCCGTTACTGCTGTGGGCAGGATTACGCCCCGTTTTTCGCGTTCTGCGGCAGGTTCTGTCTTCCACCACACCGCGAGGACGATTGATGCGCCGATGATTAGCACCGAAGCGCGCTTCATAAACTGTTCGCCGGTCATTTCTGCCTCCTCTCAGTCACGGCTCACTTCGCAGATCAGCCGGCTGTCATCCCCGGTATGGATCACGATGCCCGTCTCCGCCTTGAGCTCGGCCATAATGTCCATCCAGTCCCTGTTGCTCGGGTTGTCATCATCCGAAATTACGGACCCGGCTATCTGGTCGAAGGTTTGAAGGCCCTTGATGATCCGCGCCTGCCCGAACCCGTACGCCCGGCGCAGCATCAGCGCCATCCCGGCATAGATCCTGTCGTACTTGATGTCCGAGCCCTGCGTCACCGCGTCATAAATCAGGGACAGCCGGATGCGGTTGATCATCGACCGAGGGATTCCCTTTGACGCCAGGTACCCGCATACCTCGTTCAGCGTCATGCGCATGCCTTCAGTCTCTTTCATTCTTCCTCCTCGCTCACGTTGTTCAGAATGTACGCGATCCTTCTCCGGGCACGCTCTGCCTTGTCCTTCACGTAGTACCCGTGCGGAAACGCGTGTTCACACTCGTTCACGATCGCCTTCAGCAGCTCGATAGCCGTCAGCGCGTCTTCCAGGATTGCGTTCCTGTCCGTCTCATTGATAAGTCCGCTCATGCCATTTCCTCCTTTTTTCCACCGGCAAGGCTGTATGCCTTCACACGGCAGACTTCGCCGAAACGGTTCGCGACAGAGATCATCTCCGAGTCAATCCGATGCCCGCGCTTTTTAAGGTCGTATACCCTCGCGCCGAGGCGGGTCACACCCAGCTTGTCGATTGCTTCAAGCGGCGTGATGCTTCCGTGCCTGGTTAGATACGCCAGCACACGATCGTTCTGTGTTACCATTTGATTCTCCTTTCCAACGGTGGCAGATATACCACCTATGAGCTAAAAAAAATAGTGTCCCTCTGCTTTTTGGATACGTCCATGAGCAGGCAGAATGATTCCACATCTTTAACCTTCCACGGTGCGCGGCCGGTAAGAAGATCGCTGAATCTTCGGTCAGTGATGCCCATTTTCGAAGCAATCGCCCGGTGTTTCAGCCCGGAATCATTAACAATCGTTCGCAGTCCTTCGTAGTCCATCAAACCTCCTTTCTGGCATTGCCTTGATGGGTGGCGTATGTTTCACCCTCGGCAATAATAGCACACCGTGGTTTATATGTCAACACCTTTTTCCGAAAAAAATCCGGGAAAATAGTTGCCAAACATCATGATATAGGGTATTATTCCCGTGTAGGAGGTGTCTACTATGAAAGAAATAGCTGACAGAATAAAGCAGGCGAGACTTGCCAAAGGCATGACGCAGCTTGAACTTGCGCAGGCACTGGGCCTGAAAAACCGCACATCCATTACGAAGATAGAACAGAACGCATATGAAGTGTCCCTTGAAAAGCTGAAAAAAATAGCCAGGGTCCTTGGCGTAGACCCTGACTATCTTATATTTGGGGATGCGGAAGACAAAAAAGCTGAAATTGAAATGATTTATGATCAGCTCACGCCCGACCAGAGGAACGCGGTGCTTTCGTTTCTCCGCACAATGATCGGAGCACGCCTAAAAGAAGAGTGAGTTCTTCGTCCGTAAGCTGGCCTAAAAGCTGTTTGAATTCGTCCATATCGTTATCACCTCCCGATGCGGGGATTGTAACAGAACATCCGTTCGATTTCAAGTGCTTTTTTAGGCACATGCCTATGGTGCAAAAATATCAAAGCAAGTAACACCGAGATATTGTAGTAAAAAATCAAGGCAATCAAGGTGTCGCATCCGCCTTTTATGGCATAAAAAAACGGCGCCGACCTGCGAAAAACGTAGGCGCTGCGCCAAAAGAATGAGACACGGGGGATTCGAACCCCCGACACCTTGATTAAAAGCGGTAGAGTAGGTGTACAGCATGAAAAAGCAAAAAATACAGTCAAAATTCAAGATGACCATGGACGAAGCATTCACCTTGTTTGTGCAAGGAAAACGCGCTGCCGGGTGCGCTGAAAAGACTATTGAATCGTACTGCTTCCAGTGGCACGCGGTGGGCCGGTACCTTGATACCAATATTGACCTGATCAAGGTGTCGCGTCAATACTTCGAAGCCGGCATCGCGGAAATGGCAAAGACGGCCTTGTCCCGTAACACAATCGCAACCTATGTTCGGATGCTGAGGACATTCCTTCACTGGATGCGCGACGAGGGGCTGTGTGACGTCGAAATTGCCGCTTTTCGCGGGGTTGAATCCGCGCCGGGTATTTATACATTAGAAGAATTAAAACGGCTCCTGCGGCGTCCTAAAAGCGGCGCAGCGTTTCCGGAAATCAGAGCCTGGGCAATGGTGAACCTGTTCGTCAACAACGGTCTTCGTGCCGCTTCGGTGCGGGGGATCTTGTGCCGGGATGTTGATTTTGACAATCATGTAATCATGATCCGGCACAATAAGAACCGGAAGATCCAGATGGCGCCGCTCTCCCCGGAGATGGAGGACGTGCTGAAAGTGTATATGCGGGTGCGGCGAGGGAAGGGCGACGAGTATCTGTTCTGCGACGAGTACGGCGGGCCACTGACCGAGGACGCGCTGAAACACGCCATCATGCGATACAACCGCAGTCGGAAGGTGTCAAAAACAAGCATCCACGCGTTCCGGCACACTTTCGCAAGGATGTACCTTGTGGAGCTCGGCGGGGACGCGCTTAAATTGCAAAAACTGCTCGGCCACAGCACACTGGCCATGACCGAGCACTATGTGAGGATCTTCTCTGACGACCTTGTGACGGACTATCGGGAGAACAGCCCGCTGAAGGCACTGTCCAGGAAAAAGCTGACTTAATAATGTACGGAACTGTCAGCTTTTCTTCGCCCATTGGTCTCCCCTTATGAAATCGCGTCAACAATGTCCGAAATTTCGCTCGGCGTGATGGATGCAGGGGCCCCATATGCCCCCGCGTCCGTCAGTACGTTCCCAATGTACGCGTAGATGTGTCCATACTCGTACCCTTCCTCGTCCCCGATATACAGATAGATCACATCCGGGTCCGTCATCAGGGCGGCTTCTTCCACCGGAACCGGCTGACCGTGCGTCCCGTATGCAAGACTGTCAAGCGCGTCCAGAAGGTCCTGCCGGGTGATGCCCAACTGCTCAAGCGGCACCCCGTCCGGGCTTTCCTGCACCGCCACCCGGAACAGGTACGTGGACACCACGTCCCCGTCATCCGTGACTTTCAGTTCGCATTCCGTGATGCCCGGCTGTGTCAGAGCCTGCGTGATGTCTGCGGTGAAGCTGTTGTCCGCCGACGCGAAGGTCGCGGGCACGGCATAGTATGATCCATCCGAACGGGCGAACTGCATCTCGCCGGTCGCGCTTGCATACGCCACATCCGCGATAATCATCTTCAGCCGCCTGCCCGTGTCCCCGCAGACAGCGTGGACAATGGGCTGTACCCTGTAATCTTTCTGGTTGAGTGTGATGGTCTGTAAAACAGACATTGGTCACCTCCTTACTGATCTAAAACGTCCTTTAATTCACTGCAACACTTCCGGCACATCGATCACAAATCGTGCATATAACGCCTTTGCCCCCAATGCTGTAGGGTGAACATAATCTGGGTTAGATGTAGTTCCTGGATTAAGCATACCGGGAAGCCACATATCTATAGGTTCGTCTGTCCCGGGAATATAGTTAGGATTCTCTACCGCTTTAGCGAAGTCGATATATCTTCTGCCGCTTGCTTTGACATATGCGTTTTTGAATGTATTTATCACCGAAGGAACATTGGGGATCGTTGCAAGAATAGGGACAATACCTTCTGCATCGCATATTTCAAGAAAACTGTCAGTAGCAATTTTATAATTTGCATTGATAGCGGATGAACTATCCGAGTTATTCATACCGAGTCCCCACACGGCATATTTTGGCTTAGCAATGGCAATTACATTTTCAAACGATGGCAGGGCTTGTTCCGCTTTACGCCCACCCCAACCATCAATCATTATATGTGTAAAGCCATTCTGATTTAGATAATACGGGTACCTCGCAGGGTCACCTATGGTGACATATGAATCACCAAAGAGGAATACATCTTGATTGTAGTCTTTGAAAGTTGCACTCGCAATAATATCGGTGACTGTCCCGCCTGATTTTGCAAAAATACTGCCAATGCACCCTCGCCATAACGCGGAATCAAGTTTATAACTTCCAGCCGCAGTGATTATTTCAACGCTTGCATACGCCGTCTGGTCTTGCTTTACTAATATGTGCAGGAATTCAGTGATCGTCAAACCGTGCGCCGCTTGTGCCTGTTGACTCGCGTTGCCATAATACACAGTAATATTTGTGTTATCAACAACAACGTAACTGCCATATAAAAGATTATATCCATGCCCGAAAATTACTGACTGGAATTCGTCAAAATAGCCGAGGAATTCGTATGTCACGTTCTTTACGTTGTCCAGATCCGAAGCAACAACTAAAGTATCTGCTGACGTCATCGAACCGGCAGTGGCTCTAACCGTCACGCTGTAGTCATTTTTTAACGTGCTGATTTTTGCCTCAATAGCTGTTTCGGCCAATTCGGTAATGTATTCGCTGTCGATCGCATCGTCTTTCACTTTGTACGTTTCATAAGGGGCATAATACGGGTAGTATTTGTCAATACTTGCCCCTTTATAGAACATATTTGTCCCGTCTTCTTTATTAAAATACGTATTCATATTGCTGAATCGCACAAACGCAACATTTTCAGGCACAACATACCCATCGGCATTTGATCTGCTTGCCGATGCTATAAATTCTTTATTATTGTCATAGCCACAGATATAATTTATAATTCTGGATACACCTAACGGCGTTCCATACGTCAACGTATATCTTTGTCCAGATTCCACTGGTATAAATCCGGTACAATTATAAATGGCATTGTATGCGGGATTTCCTGTGTTCACGTTCATATAATATTGAGGTTTGAAATTCACATCATCGAAATCCAACAAATTCGGAGATACATTGTATGTTACGTCCTCAATTCCGCCCAATAGTTCAGCCAATCTATTAGCCGCATCTCCAACCGCCTTCGCATCCGCCGCTTCTCCGGCCTGCGTTAGCGTGGTATCCGTGTCAAATGCAACGGCATTGTACACGCCGCCGGATACCCACGCCGCGCCGTCATAGTAATACCAGTTCCCAGCAGTATATCCCGTTTCGGAACCCGTATATACATAAATGCTGTCCGTGTCCGTCATACCCGCCACGGTGCTTGCCTTCTGCGGGGCACCGATTGCGGATTTCAGCGCGAACAGGTCTTTGTATTTCGCCGTGACTTTGTTTGTGAAGTCCTGTAGCCCGCTCTTGTCCAAGTATTTATCCATGCTTCTCACCTCACGTAATGTCTTCCACGATTTCCGTTATCTCTGCCTGGGTAATCGGGTCACCGCCCCCGTTGTCAATGATTTCCTGAAGGAAATGCTCCGTCCGCGTGATCGGCTCAAGCTCCGGTGCGTCGTCGCCCGCAATCCTGGCAAGAAAATTTTCGGTCCGCGTGACTGGGGTTAAATCGCTCATTCTTTTACCTCCACATACTTCCCAGAACACCACGGTGTCCACTCGTACACGCGCCCGCAGACGCGGACCTGATACCATCCGTTCATCTCGCCGATGATCTCCACTTCTTCGCCTTCATACAGGACGTTCCTGATTCCCCGCCCGTCCTGCAATTCGATATTGCACTTCGGGGCCACACGGCACGGGGCCGTCCGCACATATAGGTCTGTAAGCACCCGGCCCGTCACAACCGGCGCGACAGGCTCCGCAAGAAGCGCGTAATCCGGCTTAATAAAGCCCCGGATGGTCTTCCCGTCAAGCGGGATCGCCAGTTCCGAAACCCCGCCTTCTGCGTCATTCGGATTCACCATGCAGATCAGTTCGTCTTCCATGTCAACATGGTCCACGATGGCAACGTGCCGGGGCCATCCGATGCAGTCACCCTTGCCGCCGTCCCGCCAGTCGAACATAATCAGGTCGCCCGGTTCCGGGATGTACGCGTCATCCTCGTTCCAGATGCCCATGCTTTCACAAAGCCGTTGTGCCTCACCGCACCCACACTCAATCGGGAAGATGTCCTCAAGCCCGCACAGGATCGCAATCGCGGAAACGAAGGTCATGCAGTAGGAATCCGTATACGTCACCCAGTAATTCCGGGGCAGGGGAACGGTGCTGTTGTACGTGTTGATGATAAACCGGTGTTCATCGTCCCCCATCTTCATGCCGATGTACTCGCGCGCCACTTTCACGTACCGCGCGCGGATTTCCTGCTCTGTCATACTGCGTCCCCCGTTTCCCG
>JAGBRZ010000230.1 GCA_017632155.1 Clostridia bacterium | reverse complement strand
CGGGACACCTGAACAGCGGTAGCGCCCACGCCCACCACCAGCCACGCGAAGCGGGGAAAGCGGGTCGCACGATCAGCAGCACCGGGACACCTGAACAGCGGTAGCGCCCACGCCCACCACCAGCCACGCGAAGCGGGGAATATACACAGCAAACGGGGACACAGGCAACGAAAAACGGCCCATGACAAGTGCAAGGGCCGTTGGTGTGGGTGGTGTAGGTCAGTCTTGGGAAGTGGTCAGTAGCGCACGTAAGGCTTGCTTACGAGCCATGATAGCTACAATGAGACGCTTTGCTACAAGGTCTTTAGACGCGCCGTATGCATTCGTCAGGCGGTCTAATTCGTCAATGCGGGCTAATATGATGTGGTCGTGCATCATAGCGTCAATCTGGTGTGCAGGGTCAATGCATTGCTTGGGGTCGGTGTTAGCGCTGGTATTGGCGGTAGTCATGGTGTTATAACCTCCTATGGTGGTATTGAGGGGCAGGCAACATGGGGGATTATACGACGATGCACAAGGCGTGTCAACGGGGTTGTGGTGAGTTTGCATAAATTGGCATGCGTGGGATTGGCGGATACTGATAAAGGACGGTGATGGGCATATGAAAACGGCCATCAATCACCCCAAGAGGGTTGACCGGTGGCCGCTGATGTGGTATGATGGCACCAACCGGCAGGCGGGTCAAACCAGCATACCGGGGGTTACGACATCACTGCGCGGTTTGCGTTTCGGCGGTGGTGTCGTTTTTGCGTTGGTCGATGGCGTTACCGGCGGTTTCGCCGTGGGCAATGAGGCGTTCGAGATCACGCAGGGCTTCATCAAGCGCGTTAGGGTCATGCAATGCGAGATTCAGCCGTCTGATAAGCCGCAGCGTTTCAAGCTGTGTGGAAATCGTGGACATGTGGGAATCGCCCTCTTTCGTGTGGTTGTTGGGGGTTACGGTCATCGTATCGCCTGCCTTTCGTTCGAGTGTGCGAAGCGGCATAGCGGCGAACGCGTGCTATGAGATGGCCGAATAGGCAAGGCCGCGAAGCGCTGCAACACGCCAGCACAGCACACACAGCGCGTGAACCGCCCTTGTCATTGATCTGCCTGAGCGCTGCCGACCAAAGCAAGCTGCCCACGCTGTGCCCCGTCAGCCATGCGCCAGACTCACCGGAGAATACCGACTTTTGGAGGAATGCGGCATTCTGGACGCTGACATTGGCTCAGGTGGAGCGCTGCCCATGATCCCCGCAAACCCTTGCGGCATAAGGCTTTGCGGATTTCAAAAAAATTCGTTACGGTAAAAAGCGCGCAATGCTTGCGCTTTTTACCGTCCGTACCGGGGGGTGGTTTTCACTTTTGATCTTGTCTTAGCCTGTAAACGTGGCTTTAGTTCATCCAAATCATTACTCATTCAAAAATCTTACCTCCTCCCACTCCTCACCATCTTTCCCCACTTTTTTTCGATCATCCCCTTTGCCACACCAAAAACCAATCGGACATTCGTTTCGGCACTAACCCGCAAACCCTTATATTTACTACGTTCCACCCCTTATGCTATCACCAAAATAAACACTATTTCCATAAATATTTCCCTAAACACATTATTAACACGTCCCATCCCCAATAAAATCAACGCTTTGCCCGATGTCTATCATCGACCTCCTAAAATACCAAATCTCATCATAAAATCATTGACCTTTTTGCGGAGATATGGTATAATAAACCTAAGCAATAAGGAGGTGTTTATGTGACTAACGCTTATGAACAGACATCTTTTTTGACTGATCTGTCTGTACAGCCTACCCCCAACAGACGCAGTTATTTCACCCAAGGCAATGTCACTTACTTGGACAACTACCCACCTACCGCAAATACCCATGGCCCGTCCAAGGAAGTGTATGCATTTAAAGATCCTGCTGATCTGCAACGTATGCAGCAGTTCTTGCTAACTAATGGCTCTTACAAGCGCATGCGTTTGCGCAATTGGCTGTTCTTCACACTGGGCATCAACCTTGGCTTTCGTGTGTCTGACCTGTGTAGGCTTCAGTGGCAGAACATCTACAAACCTCACACGGACACCTTTAACCTTGCTGAGTGGAACTACCTGATGGAAACCAAGACTGGCAAGAAGCGTCCCGTGGTCATTAATCCCGCTGCACAGCGAGCTGTCACTTACTACATGCAGCAGCTTGGTATAGACCCAGCTACCGTAAACCCGGACGACTACGTGTTCTGGTCAAATAAGCGATCGTATCTGCATTTACAGCCTGACAGCATCCACGACATCCTGAAGCGTGCTGCACGTGCATTACAGATACCTTTCAATGTGGGGACGCACTCAATGCGCAAGACCTTTGGTTATATGCTGTATAAGGCAACCGGCAACAACATTGGCATTGTCCAAAAACTCCTGAACCACACGGACTCAAACACTACGTTGCGCTATATTGGTATCGATTATGAGTCCACCAAAGACGCTTACGCTACACTGCCTGACATGGTGTGGACTCCTAACTAATTATCACATGTGGCAGGGTTGTATTAACACAGCCCTGCTTATACACAAAACGCTAACTACTAAATCTTATGTCACTTTGTTAAGGGGGGTAACTGTGATGGACTCAATAAAAATGAAATTGCAAAACGTATCTATTGTTGACAGACTCTTGGGTATTGACACTGCTTTGAGTTGGCAGAAGGACAATTTCTCCATGGATGAAATCAATCAGTTCCTACTTAATCCTGTTGATGAGTATGATTTTAACTTTTTCAGTTATCCGCTTAGGAGTCGTCATGACTTGCAGAAAGCTATCTCGGCAGCTAAGGCGACTGTCAATAATCCTGATGCTCCGTGGAAGTTAATCAAGTGTCATTGTGGGGGTGTCATCACTTTGACTTATCGTGAACTCCACTGGCACAAGGACAATGGATATGCTTATCCACAATACTGCGCTTGCTGTATGGTTAGGTACTTGGGGTAATTATCTTATCTTACTTGTTGAAAGCAGAGCGTAGCGTAGCGTAGCGACCACGAATTGACCCAAGCGAAGCGCGGGGAAAATTTGTACGGTGATGGCCGCGAAGCGGCATCACCGTATATCGAGCGCAGCGAGGGGGTGTGGGGAACGCACATATATATAACATAGAATTAAAGAAGCAAGTTTTTGCGACTTTTTGCACAGTTTTTATGTACCCCCTCACAAAAAACTGAAAAAACGGCTGTTTTGAGGAAAACGTCTTAAAAGGAGGACTATATGACCTGTAAATACCCCATAAAAGTCACGGTTCTGTTCCCTGCGGAATGCTGGCCCAAGGAGATGCTTTCAGATCAATTGGACAAATCTGACGAGTCTGCATATTCGTTTGAGGAAATTGCGGTATTGATGGCCTTATGCACCGATGCCAACACCATGGGAATTTGTCGGGCAAGTGTGCGGCTTCTTCTGGAGCGCTTGAACATCTCAGTGTCTCAGACAACTGTTGAACGATATACTCAGATCGTAGATCAACTACTTAAGCGTTGCTCAAAGTCTGATAGCGTCCGTTTAGAAGCAGTTGTTAAGCCTGTGCGCCATAAAGATGATTTCCAAGTGAGGATTGCGCACCGCCAATGGAAATCTTGCAAATCACGGTTTTTTACCTTGTCCAATGTGGAGTTTGAGCAAATTGTCGCGTGTGCCGCTAAGCATAATCAGAAAACTATTGTTATGTTGGCGATTTACATGGTGTTGAAATCCGCTTTTTATACGACTGATGTCGGCGGGAGGCGGTTGACTGCTGGTATTGTGGCTAAAGGGGTTTTAGCACAACGATGCGGGGTTTCAGCGCCCACTGTTGATGCATACGTCGCGAGTTTGGAGCAAGAACACATCATTAGCCATCTGTCAGGAAAAACGTACGGCGCATCAAATGTCTACTGTTTGGCAGGGCATGAAGCCGCGTTAGATGTCTTGATGAAGAAGCAGCTTGATTTTCTTGCTGCTAAGAGTGCCCAGACATATCGATTTGGGATTAAGCGGTTTGAAGGTATTTACTGACTTTATATTACTTTTATCTAATTACAGCCTGCATTGTTATAGGGAGGACATTATATGCAGCTTCAACGGAGGATGATACATCATGAAAAAACTATGTTTATTTGGGGATATCTGTCCCTTCGACGATTGTGACCAGTGTGACGATTATACACCTGTGGATGCATATGGAGAACCTGACATAAACCTAACCCAACACAAGAGCATGGGGATCAGGGACTTCATTCTTTTAGAAAGGATTCGTGACGAATGAAAACTATTGCTGCTAAGTACCAAGACCTCGCTACGCCAAGGGGTGGAACAATTACTACTGCAACTACCCAAGGGACAGTTTGGTTTCTTCTCAATCAGGTTCCGAAACTAATGGGCGGCTATACGACTTATACGGTTGAAAAAGACGCTATCCGATTGAACAAGTCATTTGTCCAATTGATTGTAGATGTTAAGTCAACCAGGCAAGGACAACCTGCTGCAAGGAAGTTCGTGTGCGCAGAGGTCATTCAGCATCTATGCCATGAGGCCGATCATTTTAAGGACATTCAGTCTTGGGTTGAAGACCTGTCTGGCTGGACTGGCTATATGAGCAAACCTAAGGGTGGACAAGAGGAGGATACAACAATGAGCAATACTGCAGTTGTTGTGGCGGCTATGGAAAATCGGGTTATCGAGTTCTACAATGAACAATTTGGTGTTATCAGATCTGTTGTGATTGATGACGAACCTTGGTTTGTGGCTGCTGATATGTGTAAAGTACTGGGCCTTGATAAGGTTTGGAATGCTTTGCAACGACTTGATGACGATGAAAAGGGTACTACTTCAATTAGTACCCTTGGCGGTCGGCAAGAAATGTCAATCGTCAACGAGCCTGGCCTGTATTCTCTTATCTTAGGCTCGCGCAAGTCGGAGGCAAAAGCGTTTAAGCGCTGGGTAACTCATGATGTACTGCCCACCATTCGCAAGACCGGTGGTTACGTCAGTGAGGTAGACAAGTTCGTTGAAGCGTATTTCCCCGGAGCTGATAAGACCACAAAGTCGTTTTTGATTCAGTCGCTGAAAGAAACAGAGAAGCAGAAGCGCATCAACAAGGAACTTGACTTAGCCAATAAAGCGCTGTACGCCGATAACAGTACATGGGATGATCGCACGATTATGGGTACATTGATACCCTATATCGCCAGAAAGCGAGGCACAACTATTCCTTTCGTTTATAAGGAATTGTACAGCGAAGCTGTCAAGCGATACCATTTTGATTTGATCGCGAGGCGCAAAAACTACCGAGGTGACGATAAGCGTCCGATTGTTAGTTTCGCCAATGATGAAGAACTACACTGCCTCGCAAGGCTGGCTGCTACGCTTGCGTATCGCTATGATGTTGATATGGTCAAGGCTCTGAATCCCGTAAATGCGGCTTACGCCAAGAACCTGATTAGGGAAGACGAAGCGCATGGAGAGGTTCCGGCTGACTGGTGCTTTTGATCGACATTAAGGAGGTTATTATGGATGCTGGACAAGGATTTTGCTTTCTATGGTCGTTAAGGCAATAAGTATTGAACCGCATCAGACTGTTTTGAATTAACGCGGATTGATGATGACAAGGAGGAATTACAATGAGACTTACACAACCGCTTAAGAATTATGGGCTATCATGTAAATTTCCTGAATGGAAAAAGAATTTTATAAAATTATCAACCGATGATATTTGCATATCTTGGCATAAGATTCCAGTTCTGAATCAAGTTGGTCATGTTATAAGTGATGAGCATTGTAGCATTGCCACAGGTAACATTATCGAAAAATTAGCTGCGTATGAGGACATATACGAAGACCCTGCGTGGATAGCCCGCGCTGTTGCGCAATATCGGTTAGTATGTGCAAAATCTTGTGATTTGTGTGGGCGTGTAGAGATATGCAAGTATGCTCCGGAGGAGGGGCAGCCGGTTAGGTATAATTGTCCATTTTATAAAGATTCGTGACAGAAATACGGGGTAAATAATGGCCTTTATTCTTAATAAAGCTGAAGCATTCAATTTGTATTGCAAGGTTAAAAAAGAGCGTAGAGCGCTTCATAATTGCCCTACATTGGCAATTATGCAAATTGGGCGCAGACCTATCGATGATGCGCTTGTTTATGATGAAATAACAAAAGCTTCAGAAATAGGTATCGCATGTTTATATGCTCATTATCCAGAACATGGTTTGCAGAATGCCAAGGCCACTATGGCAGCTTGGGCGAGCGATCCAGAAGTTAATGGTATTATCCTTCACTCTTCTACTGAAGAACAAATGCAATTAGAGGCGCTAATTCCTGTGAGCAAAGATGTAGGAGGCATTTTGGAAAATAGTCCTTATACAGCATGTGTAAATAGTAGTATCCTAACCCTGTTGCGTCGGTGTCAATCGAGTATAAGTGAACAACACGTGGTTGTAGTCGGGTGTTTTACAATCGTTGATCGCTTGTTGATTGATTTACTGATTAGAAGAGGTTACGTTGCAACATTTTGTCATAGCGAAATAGACAATTTACACATTTATACAAAACAGGCAGATGTTCTTATAGTGACAGCGGGCAAACCTGGCTCTATTGTGGGTAATATGATTAAACCTGGGAGCGCAGTAATTGATGCAGGGTTTAATTATGAGGGCGGTAAGATTGTGGGTGCGGTGGATCTTAAAACTGTTGAGGAAACCGCAAGAAGGATCGCTCCTGTTGGATGTACTGAGTCGATAGCCATTGTTTCACTCATGAGCAATGTGCTGGCGGCATGGAAATTACAAAATGAGAAGGTGACGTAACTGGTTAATAGACAATTTTACACAATGAAGTTCTCATCGTCGCGACTGAAGGAGCAAGGGTACTGCGTTGACACAACATTTGACGAAGCTCACGAGATGGGGGAAATCATTGCGTTATCAGATAGTCAAATATTACGGAGCATCCGAGACATCCGCAAACGTACCGTGGACAAACTAAAGATTGAAAAACTATACGCGGAGCGTCAGCAGCTCCGCAAACGATGCGTGAAAGCTCATCATAACGTAGCGTACACGGAGCGTTTGCGATGGATTAAGGATAAGATCAATCGCACGATGTTTGTTCCAGACTATGTGACTGTGGTAATGGATCATCCTAAGCATTATGAATATATCTACAAGCACGGGATCATGGTCAACGGTAAGCAGTATCGGCGCTTTAGTTGCTCTGCTGGACAAGCACGTGTATCTACAGTGGTGTTGTGCTGCGTTGACATTATCGACGAGTTGACCCGTCGTTTGAATAATGGGCGTGACATGACAAAGCCAATAGCGCCAAGTAAGTTCAACGCTTACTTTGGATTAGCTGGCAGCTCCACGTATGAAGTTAGTGAGCCTCGCTTTGTCGTGGTAAAGGATTATGAAAACACGGTCAGCTTTATGGCAAATTTCGTGACTGAACGCAGCTGGGACAAGGATGACACCATTGATCAACGCATGGTTACAACCCCCATGAATCGCACTGACGGCATGGGGCTGATTTCGCCTGAGCTTGCAGAACGCTGGGCAGGGGAGTTAGGTTTGGATTATATCCCCGCCCAGTGGATTATTCGTCAGAGTTTCTTGAAGGGCATGGTTTGCACTTTCCCTATTCATCAGTTTTGTGCTGAATTAAACGGCGGTAATTATATCGTTGACACCATTTATAAGGACGAGACTGGTGCGTATATAAAAGTAGATTTGCGCGACGTCGATATGATTATTAGTGAGTCTCAATTTAAGCTTTGGGATGCTTACCCAAGCGTCGCGTCTTATGTTGAGAATTGCCACAAGAACAAACTAACGTGGGGTGTGGCTCAGTATTCGCCCAAGGAGCTTAAAGATATATTGACGCTGAATTACCAGTTCATACAGACGCTCGATCTTAACCAGCAGCGGGCGGCTGATTTGTGTGGGTTATTCGTGGACTGGATTCGTGGTGTCAGTTTTGATCGTTGGGAGTACATGGCGCTGTATTTGTTGGGTGCTAATGTAACGCAGGAGAAAATCATGAACTTCTTGCGGAGCAGTGACAAATGGTGGTTGAAAGCGATTATTGCTAATCCGGCTTGCCGGAACGACCCTATGATAAAGCGTCGGATACGTGATTTAATTATCAATAAGATTCGTAATGGCTGTATGGGTGAAATCATTGTTCCGGGAAATTTTCAGACGATTGTGTCAGACCCATATGCATACATGCAGCATGTGTGCGGTTTGCCGGTCACAGGCTTGCTTGGGCCGGGGGAGTTTTATAGTCATTATTGGAATGAGCGTGGTATAACGGAAGTTAATACAGCTCGTAGCCCACAGACCTTTAGATGCGAAAACGTAGTGGCAAAGCTGGTGAAGAACGAAGCCACAGAGAAATGGTATCGGTATTGCTATTGCGGATTTATTGTTAATTGGCATGGGCACGAGGTAGTAAACTGGGCTGGCGCAGACTACGATGGAGACTTAGTTGCCTCTACTTGTTGTAAACCCATTATTGACGGTGTGTATCGCGACGAACTGACTGTTACATATGACGCACCCAAACCGGTGAAGAAGCTATTTACAAACGATGATTTGTTTCAGTCTGACTTGTTTTCATTTGGCTCCGCAATAGGTAGCATAACCAATAAAGGAACCAACGCTTATGCGCTGTTGCCCGTGATTGAAGAAGAGTATGGCCGTGATAGCCTTGAGTACCAAATACTGTTTTCAAGACTACAGCAGTGTTGTGTGGCACAGGGCAAGCAGATCGACAAGTCCAAGATAGGCCAAAAAGTCAAAGGCATACCGGAGTGCTGGACACGCTTTCAGCGCCCCCAAGATGACGACACTATAGAGCAGCGTAGCTACAAAGAGTTGATGAATCGTATTCTACTTGATCGACGCCCATACTTTTTTAAGTATCGTTATGCCAAGTCTCGGCGGGAGTGGCGCGAATACGACCGTGAACGCAACGCTTTATGTCGCGTTAAATATGGTATGTCGATTAAGGAGTTGGAATCCCTACCAGATAAAACACCTGACCAACGAGAGTGGCTGCGGCAGTATCGCCATTACGCTCCGTTGATTGTAAGTGATAGCCCAATGAATTTGGTGTGTCGCTGGATTGAGGAACAGGATTTTGAGATACAAAAGCGGGTTAAAAATACTGATTTTGATTGGCGAATTTATTGGTCAGACGTCCCTGATGTTTCTGAAGAAGAATATGAGCAGATTGTGAAATGCTATAAACGATACCAGCAAGACGTAGCAGGGCGTTTATCAACCAAAGAGCTTGGTTCGTCTATGTCGGATTCTGCATATTACGATACAAGCATAACAGTGCTACGAGATCGACTGTCCTATGTGTGCAGCAATCCAAGAATGGTTACTAATGCATTGTTACGGTATTTGTACGAAGAGAGTCCATCCGCCTCTAAGGGAATGGCATGGGATGCTTATGGCCGATATATGGTCGAAGCAGCACGCGCAAAAAATCCCGACTCAATAAAATTTCCTTTGCCTGACGAAAACGGCGATATTGAGTATCTGGGAAAGCTGTATAAGTTGACGGAGGTGGATTGGGTTTGACAAAGGATTATATTAAATACCATCAGCGGACATACGCTGAGAAAATTTATAGAGATGGTTTTCAAAACATGAAACAATGGCCCTATGAAATACGACTGCTGGCGTTATTGTTTAAGGATCGAGGACAAAAGCCCAGTGAGGTGCGGGATTCATTGATTGCGTTTTGTACTGCGCATTACCCTGATACGCCAGTGCGATATTGGTTGGTGGCCGTTGGACGGGCGGTAAAGTTTATTCAGAAGCGGGACAGTATACTGGTTGAGTGTCCTTATGTTGACATGTTCGTCGAGGAGATAAACTTTATTGATGAGCAGGATATTAGTGACGCTGCGAAACGAGTATTATTCGTCATTATGGTTCAGAAGAAACTTGATAAATATTGTTATGAGATACGTAGACAGGATACTTACACGATTTTCACCTATGCGAACAATGTACGCTTGTCGAGATTGGGCCGCATAGCTCGTTTACCGCGTGGATACGCAGGCGTAGACGGGCTGCGTGAACTATATGAGCGTGGACTAATTGATGTGATGCACTGTAAAGGCAGTCCTTTTAAGCTTAATTTTGCTGATCGTATTAGATTTGACGGACGCTTGGCCGTTAGGATAACTGACTATGAGCAGTTGGGGACTTATTGGGACTGGCTGCACGGTTGTCAGACGGCTTATGTATGTGTGCAGTGTTGGAAGGCATTTAGATCACACGCTAAAAACCGGTGTTATTGTGATGAACACCAAGGCTATCAAAGAGTCGATGCCCAAACGCGTCGGGTGGTTTGTTGCGATTGCGGTGAATCGTTTGAGGTTGATATTAAGAACCATAAATCACTACGATGTGTATTATGCCAGCAAAAGCATCGAAAGGAAAATAATAGACTGCAGGCGCGTAAGTCCCGCCAGAAACACACGTAAGCATATCAATTAAAAGCATGCGATGCCCGCAACCCAAGTCTACACAAGGGTTTGCGGGCGTTTTGTATTGGTGTCCTTTATGAGTGGCAGGATGGGGGACTATCCTACCCGAAAACAAGAAAGAGTGATTTTGTGATTTGTGTAACGAAGCAAGAGGCGATGGAGATTCGCAAGAAGTTCCCTGACCTATACGTGACCCGCACTTGCAAACAGCATCCGCGTAAATCAACATACTATGCTACGGAAACCCCAGGCGTGTTGGCGCTGCTGGGGCGCATGCGCGGACGGCCTGTAGGAGATGGACGCGGAACTGATCGATTTGATGGTTATAGGGTTAAGGAGGATTAATAATGGCGAAGTTGACTAAGTCTCAGGCTTTTGCGAAAGCGACAATTTATTACGATAATGACGAACGCGAGTGGAAGATTGAAGAAGTCGGCAAAGACAATGTGCAGGTCTTTAGTCTGATAGAGGACGTGTTGATGCAGTGGAAAGATGTTGACGGTGTGAGCATCACTATCAAGAAGGATATGGACTATACTCCGCGTGAGTCTGCTTAAAGGCTCTGATAGTAAGATTGGGATATCTGCCGCTTGACTATAAAGAGGATGTAGAGGTCAAGAAATAATAGAGGAGAAATACGATGGAGTATGTCATTAAGTCTATTAAGCACTCCGGCAGACGCGGTAAACGGAACACTGCAAGAGTTGACAGAATGTACCCCTCGCAAATAGGTTGTGTAGTTGACATTGACCCGACTGTCCTTGTCAAATGGGATTCATGTGTGATTGACTATGTTCGTGATCGAGACGGAACTGATCTTTCCGGCACTTCTCTCTGGACGAGCATAGTCGTTGATGTCCAAGTCGGCGAGGACAATCTTGTAATTGAAACGAGTAACACGATCTACGAGATGGTAAGGTGTTGAAGTTCTTCAAAGTCCGGATTGCTAATAAACTGCAAGACTGGATGACGTCTTAAATTATTTAACAGCGATTTGCGCCGAAGTGAGATAATAGGCAATTTATGATGTTTTGAAAGAGGGTGGCGCTATGATCTTCAGCAGTGTGGCGGCTTTGAAAGTCCATATCGAAAAACAAGTGGCGAAAGTCCTTGCAAACGAAGTTGCTGATGTTGTTCGTGATGTGCAGAAAGAAGCCATTGAAGAAGAAGTTTATGGCGTTTATCCTCGGACTGTAAAATATGACCGCCGCAAGGACAACGGTGGCTTGTCTGATGAAGATAACATGCTGGCCGATGTTAAGGGAACTGTGCTGCGTATTCGTAACGTAACACGGCCAAATGACGAATATGATGCTTATGACACCCAATTTGCAGATGACGGCTGCGAACGTTCATATGTGTTTGACTTGCCTGCGTTGATAGAATATGGGGACGCGGGCGCTGTTGGGTATACGCATAAGCATAGCTCAATGCCGTCTGGCCCTACTTTCTTGGAGCCGCGCCCCTTTGTTGCGCGGACAAGGGAGGAACTGCAGAAACATGGCTATCATGTGAATGCTTTACGTTATGGTTTAATAAAGGCAGGGTTCAAAGTAAAATAACAACTGCCGTCAGAAAGGTTTTGTGAGAATGGGTAGGCCAAGGAAAGAACCTGATCCCAATATTGCTCGTCCTACAAAAAGAGCCTATAAAAGGGACAAAGACGGCAAGCCAGTGGAGAAGGTAAAGAGCAATATCGACGTATCGAAACTCCCTAAATTATATAAATGCACTTTTTGTGGGACGGTGCGGGCAGATACTGCGGAAAATTATTTTTATGTTATTCCTCATGCTACGTTTCTTAGCGGGAACGATGGTTATAGTACGATTTGTACAATTTGTGGCAATAGACTTTACAATGAATATGCAGAAATGTATCAAAGCCAGAAATTTGCGATGCTGCTTATGTGTTCGTTGATGGGCGTTTATTTTTCTGAGCGCCAGTATGAGTCAATGGCACAAAAGAGCGACACTGGCGTGACGCTGGGTAAATATATACGCTCTCTTAATGGCGCACAATACAAAGGACGTACATTTGCAACATATCTGCTTGAATTAAATCGTGAGAACCAAGCATTTAAAGACCCGTCGCAAATGCGCAAACTGCTGGAGACTAATTGGACGGCAGCAGATCATCGCAATAAGAACTATATTTTGCAGACTCTGGGCTATGACTGTTTTGATGATGAAACTTATACGACGGAAGATCGTCGCTTTTTGTTTAATACGATGTCTGGCTATATGAGTGATGAAGTTGTTGAAGACCCGCATAAGATTCAGGCGGTTATTAATATGTGCAAGACATATTTGCAAATCGCTCAGATTAATGTATTGATCAACAGTCAGTTAAAAAGTCTTCAACCAGAAATGTCTGATGTTACAAATATGGTCAGTACTAAAACAAAATTGTTACACAGTGTAAACGAAATGGCAAAAGAAAATGCTATCTCAGCAATTGGATCTGGCAAAAAGGCCAAGTCCACCAACGCACTGACAGCCATTATGAAGGAAATGCTTGACAACGGCATTGACGCAGCGAAAGCCAATGTTGTAACAGCAAAAATGGCAGACACGTATCGCCTAATAGCAGAAACCAATGCCCGTGGGCTAATAAATGAATTACAGCTTACAGGCGACGAATATGCTAAAATGGTGGCTGAACAAAGTATCATCGTGCGCGAGTATGAACAGAAGGTCATGGAGCAGGATGAGGAAATTCGTTTGCTAAAAATCAAACTGGAGCATGCATACAGAGACGGGTATGTGCCCACAGGCGATACGATAGTGGGCAATGACCCCGAGGAGAGTGTGGACGATGCTGATAATTCCGAAGGAGACTAAAAAAGAGTTTTCTCAACGTAAGTTGGAAACTTATGATAAGTATTGCCGGGTGATAAACTGGGGGCGTAGGTATCCTGTTGCTTTTGCAAGCCGCTTTTTTGGCATAGACCTGCTGGATTATCAAAAGTACATGATTCAGAATTCATGGTTGGCACAGTTTGCTTGGTGGCTTGTATGCCGCAACGGAGCAAAATCCACATCCATGGCTATATATTGTATGTTGCGCAGTTTGTTGATACCATATAACGTATCATACTTTATTGGCAATACAGGCGAACAGGCCAAAGAGACGTTTTCAAAAATTGAAAAGATTGCAAAACGCGAAATCGAATCCTTTACCGGATTGACCGATGTATTTATGAGCGAGATTAGGGCAGAGTTCGCAGGGGATGGGTTTTCGCATAACCCAGCCTCTTTTAATGTGAATTTGTTCAATGGTTCGCAAATATTCACGTTGAACTCGGATATTGTCAATATTAAAGGTAAACGTGGCAACGTGTACTTTGATGAGGCTGCATGGTTTTCTGATGAGCTGTTTGCTCAGGCTGAACAGTTCGCCAATCAGGACGAAAATTTCAAACTGGGTGGCGGCATCAATGTTGCATTGGAACCAAAGAATTTCTATAGGCAGCTTATATATGCTTCGTCTGCTTCAGATCGTGAATCTGGTTTTTATAAAAAGGGGAAGCTATTTACAACTCGTATGCTGATGGGAGATACGAAATACTGGGCTTGTAATTTTGATATTGACGCAGTTTTGTCTGCAACTGTCGATGGAGAGAAAATCCCTGTGCCGTTGATTAGTAAGGACAAAGTGGATAAAGCGATTGCAGATGATCGCGAGAAAGCCATGCGTGAATTATACAACAAGTTCTCTGCCGATGCGCACGAAGGACAGATCCTTACCCGTCGCGACTTGATGCAGCATACAAAACAATATCTGCCAGCTTTGAGTAATCCACAAGGACAGCACATTTATATTATGTCATGGGACTCAGCTCGTCTGAACGATAATTCAGTTATTGAGATTGCTGAGTTAATTGATGATCCTGAAATTGGCTGGCGAATGAAGATGGTGAACGTGGTTTCGCTGGTAGATGTTAAGGCGAAGAACAAAACACCTATGATTTTTCCAGAACAGGCGAAAGTGTTTAAGAAATTGTTGCTTGCTTATAACGGTACAGAGCACGGGCGTCTTGATTATGAATGTATTGATTCGATTATGGCTGATGCCGGTGCTGCCGGACAAATTATTGGTGGCGTGTCTGACTATTTGTTGGAAGATTGGTATGATGCCAAGGGCAAAAAGCACAAAGGATTAATCGATAGAGCACATAAAGCCAACAAGACCAGCAAACAGTCCTATCCAGATGCAGTGGATAAAATGATTCTGGTCGATCCCAAGCAGAATCGCAATTTGATTTTTAAGGCAATTGAGGATATGGTAAAGCTGGGTGTTGTGGAGTTCCCGATTGATTATGATGTAAGTCGCGATTATGTTGTGTTCATTGATGATGAAGGTAATGAGCAAAGACATGAGCTAACCGTTGAAGAGCAAATTAGTTTGACGCAAATGGAACTGTTGAAGACAGAGTGCGTAACGATGTGCAAGTATGTTTCAAACGGGAACGAGTCATACAACTATCCCCCTGATAAGCGTAATAAGATGCACGATGACCGAGTGTTTGCGTTTGGACTGTTGTGCTGGCGCTTGGCTCAGATGAGGCGTGGACAAATTGTCAAGAAAACTGAAACCGTCTCATACGAGACGCTTCCTACGATGGTTAGTGCAGTGAATTTTGAATAAAGGAGGTGATGGCATGGGAAATGCACAAATTCATTATGGCGATACGCAAGTTGACTCGACTGAATTGACATATGAACAACGTGTCAAGGATGCTGAAAAGATGTACGATCCTAAGAATATGGCGTATGCAAATATCTTGGGTGGAGAATCGTCAACCCCATCTGTTACGTATGATCGTTTGCGAAATCTTGCTGGTTCGCCACAAAATAACTTGGACAATACTTTGACAATTATTGGGCTGGCGAGACAGTATGTTAATATGGATGACATAATTGGTCTTACTTTTGAAAGTATTGAAAACAATATTAACACAAAAGTAAGATTGTCTTATAAAGGGATTGAACCCGCAAGACGTGCAGAAGTAAAACAAGTTATTGAGGACTTTAATGAACAGATTAATCTGAGCAATTTAATTGTTCAAAGTGTGTCTTCTACTTGGCGCGATGGTACATATATTGCTTGTTTACGGGAGTCTGGCGGCAGTTATGTTGTGGATTACTATCCTTTGGGTGTTGCGCTGGTGAGCGATTATTGCAAAGGCGACCAGCCATGTGTATTGATTGATATGCAAGAACTCAAGTCTCGTTTGCAGAAGAATTATACAAAGAAAAAGAATCGCAAGCCTTTGTTCTTTGCCAATATGGATGAAGAAGTAAAGCAGACATATCCCAAAGAAGTTTATGACGCATATCGCCAAAATGAGCAATATGCCCAGCTCCCCGTTGAGTACTCGTGTGTGATGCGTGTCAATCACCAGAATATGAAATATGGGCTTACGCCGATTTTCCGAGCGCTACCGCCAACACTGACACTTGAAGATTTTGGCAAAGCTGACCGCTCTGTTGCAAATGCGCGAGCGAAAAAGATTATTCATCAGCGGCTCCATAAAGAGATATTAGGAGAAGATTATAACAGGTCAGGATTCCCTGAAATGGCGTATGCACATCAAACTCTGCTTGATGCATGGCGGCAACCGACTGTAGTTGTAACAACTCCCCCTACGGTTGAGTCGATTGAGTATGTGGAACCTAAAGCAGAAACCACGAATATCAATCTTGTGCAGTATTATCGAACGAAAGCCATGAATACATTAGGTATTTCGTTCCTTGCAAGCGATAGCACGTCATCTATGAGTGTTGCGAATATCAGCATTAAGCAGCTTATGAGAACAATCAATAAGATCTCAAGGCAACTGGAAGTCGTCCTTAAAAAGTGGTATCGTGTAGTTCTTGCGACAGTCGGGTTGGATCCTGCATGGGCTCCAACAGTTAAAATTATCGATGCCGAGATGATGGAAGCCGATGTTCGGAATGCTTTGGTTGATACTTTGTTCACGAAGCTTGGGTGTAGTTATGAGACCGCGTTTGAATTACTTGGAGTCTCAGTCGAAGATGAACGAATTCGGCGCACACAGGAAAACGCAGACGAACTTGAGACAGTGTTTTCGCCTCGCCAAACTGCTTACACAACGACTGGGCAAACCAACGGAAATACTGGAGGCCGTCCCAAGTCGAACGATGAAGGTAAAGCGGATAAGCAGGCTTATGACGAAGAAAGGCATAAAGCAACATGATGCAGCGATTGCAGAAGTGGCGCACAATTTTGTGTCGCTTTTTCTTTCGGAAAAAAGAGTCCAAGACATTTGTGCTGGGCGATGACTATGAATTTGGGGCATTGAAAGGAGGTGACATTGATGGCTGATAAAATGATGGTACAGAGCGCGTTTGTAGAATTGTCAGAGCATAAGAATTATCTTGAACTGGTTAATCTTGTATCATATTATGATTATCCCAATGGTAATGGTACGCAGATTAATTATGGCAAGACAGATGAGGAACAAGCTGCGACTTTGCGGCGGGCCAAAACTCTTGAGCTCATGCCTGTCAAAGCATATTATTGCACCAATTCAATGGGTGAGCCAACTTTCGGAGGTCATGAAGCCTCTTATGATAAAGACGGCATACTTACATTTGGCACAGAAAAAATTGGCGTACATCATGAAGTATATATCAAAAAGGCGAACGTAACAGCCGCCGATGGCACCAAGCATCGGTTGCCTTGCTTGTTTGCGAAGCAGCGCATATGGACAGATAAAGCTAATGTAGTGGCGGCAATTAAGCGCCTTTATAGTCTTGGTAAGTTAAATACTTCATGGGAAGCCCAGATTAGTGCTTATGAATTTAAGGAAGGGGTTAAGTACCTGCAAGACTATGAATTTATAGGTAATGCTATGCTGGGCTTTGATGATAAGCGACATGCTAATTATCCTGCTTATGGGCAGGATGCCAAGGTTGTATCCTTGGCTGCGCAGGAACAGGATAATTGTGAACTAATGATTGCTGAGGCGCTGGCAAAGGACTTGCTTGCTGGCTGTCCTTCTGGCAAACATCAGATGGAAAACGAGGTGAAAACTATGACTGATGAAATGAATCTCAATGAGGAACAGGCTTCAGCCACTGAGGTGGCCGAGGTTGTTACCGGGGAGATTGAGATCCCTGAAGTTGGCGATAACGAGGCACAGGCTGGTATCGAGATCTCCACAGAAGATCCTGTCTCCATGGACGAAAAGAGTAACGAAGAACCGCAGAAACCTGAGCAGCAAGTAGAAACGTCTGCATTGACGATGTCTGACATTATACACAAGCTTATGGTTGCATATGAAAAAGCTTGTGGCCATTGGGGGCATTGTTCTTTTGTTTGGCCTGAAGAACATATTGCATGGGTGCATCATGGTAGTATGCTTGAATCTGAGTATGATCAGGTGTCTTACTCTGTGGAGAGTGACGATGTAAAGATTGTCTCCGTGGAGAGAGTGTCTATTGCTCTGCCTGTACGTGAACTGAGTCAGCAGTATAGCGAACTCAAGCGGCAGAACGAAGAGTTGTCTGATAGTGTTGCGACATTAACTGAATACAAGACCAAGTATGAGGCGATTGAGCAGGCCGAGCGACAGAAGCAGCACGACAAGGAAGTTGCGTCGCTCAAAACCCTGGTAGAGGAAAGCGGTTGCTTCACACAGGAGGAAATGGCCGATCTTCAGCCGATGATTGATGGTCTGCAAAAGTTAGAGATTCAGGCAAAGATTGGTGAGCGTCTGCTTGCCCAGCGTAAGGTGACGATTGAAAGCGCTCAGGTGGAGCAGCCTACGATAGTACCGAGAGCAATGTTGGAGAAAGGGTCTTCTGCAAACAAAGCCGACGAAGTGCGTCATTGGCTGCATAGTTAAATAAAGAAAGGATGAAGAAAATATGTTTGTGAATCTGATTGTGATGTCTGGTAAGCACGTTCCTCAGGCCAAGGCTGAAGTCGAAATGGTGCGCGGCCAGCCTGTGGAGGGCGGCGCGTTTATTGTGAATAAGCCCAAGAATTATGACGGCGTGAACGCCATCTTTGAACCCAAGGCCGTTGAGAGTGATATGATCGCTATTGGCGAGCTGTATAATAAGGAACCTACCTTCGTGGGCGAGCGCTATGCCACAACTGAGGTGACGGGTGCTGATACTCTTGCTGAGGGTGACGCTCTTACCGTTGCGGACAATAAGTGGGTCGCGGGTGAAGGCGAGTGGAAGTTTGGTGGCAAATATACTGCGCATGCCTATGGCGTGGATATGTGGATTGTTGAAAAGGTTCCTGCTCAGGCGTAATTGTTATGATATAGAACTTGGCTGGCGCGTGCGAACCAGCTTTTTTTGATTGGAGGAATTTGTGATGTTTGAGTTTTCTGAGATTGCGAAGCAGCCCGGCGCTGTTGTTAATTGGGCTAATAAGGTTGCCTATGGTGTAGAACTGTCCCAGCAGGAAGGCGAAATCAGCGAGAACATGAACGCTTGGGCACGTGAGATTGGTGAAAAGGGTGATCCTGGCCATGAACTGTCTGCGCTGATTACGAAGAGTTTTTCTAACGAGGAAGTGTCTGCGCCGTCTGAGCTACTGTCTCGTATTTTTAATGAGACCTCTATTGGCGAATTTGATGATTATCAGGAAGTTTACGACCCCAAGAATACGATTCTGGCTCATGAAGCCATTATTGAAGGTAACGTGGATCGTTCCTTTATTGAGCACACTGTTGGTAAGCCTCAGTGGAAGAGCCTTGCCGCCGAGACCGACATCTCTATGCAAGATCTGCGCAGAGGCGGCTATCGTACCGTTGCTAATCTGATTACTTATATCAAGGACGCGCTGGAGCTGAAGAAGGTCAAGATGACCATGGATTATCTGGATAGCCTGATTGTGAGCGGCAATCCTAATTACGTTTCAGAGTCTGGTACTGTGCCTACTGCTGCTGCGATGGACGAACTGGCTTTGTATCTGCATGATGTTAGTGATGGCGAGACTCCTATTGCCTTTATGCTGAATAAGTATCGTCAGGCTATTGCCAAGCTGGCTCAGGCGGATCGCTGGCCTACCGAGGCGGTTAAGAATCTGTACAACACTACGGGCTTTGTTGATATGTACTCTGGTGTTGAACTGATGTCTTATTCTGGTCAGAAGAAGCTGGCTGATGGCTCTCTGATTCTGCCTGATAAGACTATTTATGGTGTTGCTGGCAAGATTGGTACTGCTATTACTCGCGGCGATGCTCGTGTGCTTCAGGAAGAGAACATTAACGCTGAACGTATTCATATTAAGGTCACTGGCTTTAACTTTGGCTGGTGTGTGCATGATGTTGATAAGATCGCTAAGATTGTTCTCTCTTAATTGACCTAATATAAAATAGTGTTTGGGGCGAGGTCTGCGAACCTCGCCCCTTTTGAAAGGAAGTATTCTCTTGGCTTTGGATAAAAATAAAATTCGTGTATGGAATTACCAGCCTTCGTGTGTAATTGTCTCAACACGCAATCGTAATTTGCGTATTGCTCCTTGTGAGGACGATAGGCCAGTAGGCGAGTATTTTACTCTTGAAGAGTTGGAATACATGAATGATAACTCTCCCGTATTCCGCTCTGGCATGTTGGAGTTTAGCGATAATGAGCGTGAAGAGCTGTGTGGACATCTGCGCATTGATGTAGACAAGTGCCTGTATGAACGTGATATTGATGCGATGCTGTTGAAAGCAGACCAAGAAGCACTGACAAAAATTATTGCTATTAATGATGCTCAGAACATAGGTCGCGTGCGAGGTCATTTGGCGCGACTGTCTGCTTATGTACCTGCTCGCGTATCCGATGTTGTGAATCGTCGTTATAATGAGATTCGTTCTGGTCAGCGTAAGAGCAAGGTCGCGGCTGAACAAGCTTTGCAGCAGAAAGAGGACGTGCGCGATCAGCAGATTGCTGCGATGCGAGAGGAAATGGAAACTATGCGCCAAATGCTTGCTCAGTTTATGCAGGGAACAGTGAGAGAGACTGTCGTGTCTGACACGCCTAATGCAGACAACATGGGCGAGTTTATACATGAACCTGTGACAGAGGAACCCAAGCGGAAGGGCGGGCGTCCTCGCAAGGGCGCTGCCACAGAGTAATAATGAAGCGAGGTGATACGAGTGACGCGGGATATAGAGGATGTTTTTTGTAGTTTCTTCGATAAAGTAGAAGAGGATGATGATTTCTTTTCTTACTATGGAGTTTCAGACGAAGAAGCTATGCGGCTGGCAAAAGAACGCGCTCAGTCGTATCTGCGAGAGGCCATGATCTATTTGCGACGGCAAGTGGAACTGGATTTTAATCTTGCGTTGGTCGAAGATAGCGATACATATGTGTTTGCTGAAGAGATAACGGACATGGAAGTTGACATCTTGAGTGAAATTATGTTGATGCGGTACTTAGAGCGAGGTTATGCGAAACTTAAGCCTAAAATAAATGTGCTTTCTTCAACAGATTTGAAAGTGCTGCATTCTCCGGCGAACGAGCGTAATTCTTATGTTGCAATGATTGATAAAGTTCGCGAGCATGTTCGCTCGTTAGTGTCATATTATGCGATTGCAGACCGTCATTCTGGCAAGAGGAAGCTTATGAGTTCTTTCGGAACTTTTGATACGGAGGAAACGTGATGAAACACGATATTCTGTATTTCCGGAAAATTCAAGACGCTTGTGATGCCCAGACTAAAAAACAGGCACAGCTTAATGGACTGAGAAAACGTATTTCAAGAGATTTCAAACAGCCTTTAAACTGGGAACAGGTAGAAGTCAATGGTACAGAGCAAGACTTGCTGGTAATGAAATCTACGGAAACGTCCGTAAAAAAGATTGAAGCACGTCCGGGAGAGCGTCTACATTTAGGCGATTTGATAAAATGGAATGATGTGTTCTGGCTTATTGTATCGTTAGATGCAGATCATCAGGTTCAATATGCTGGAACAATGAAGCAGTGTAATATGGTACTACGTTGGCAAATGCCGGATAGGTCGATTTATGAAACCTATGCAGTAACTGAGGATGCGACTAAATATGGCAGCGGTGTAACTGACACGACATTGATGCGCATTGGCGAATTTTCGCTAAAGGCAAAGGTTCAAATGAACGATTATACGCTTCAAATAAAGCGCGATCAACGTTTTCTTGTTGGCGAAAGTAGTGCGTTACATGAGCCAAATGCCTATATTACATCCCGTATTAATCAAGTTACAGGAACTTATGTGACGGTCGAAAATGGTGTACAACGAAATTATGGTTACATTGAAGTAACTATGCTGGAAGACCAGTTTAGACCTCATATAGATCGTGCGGATTTAATGATTGCAGACTATGTGGAGATAAATGACCAAACAGACTCTGCAGAAGGGACAGGAGGTGTCGGCTGGTGAATAATTTAAATGAAATAAGCGCCATGAAGCTTCATATCATGAATCATTTGATGATGAATGCGGATATCATGAAAATTGTAGAAAATCGAGCTGACATTATCCTGCCTAATACGAACATGCGGTATACACAGATCGTCCCATGGAAAAAGAAAATGAACACCCAGATGGAAGCT
Source organism: Clostridia bacterium (assembly GCA_017632155.1). The sequence goes on along the minus strand of JAGBRZ010000230.1, from coordinate 13,534 downwards.
CAAAGCGTTGTGGCTTTTGAGATTAATTTAGGTGAGGCTGCGAATCCTGCTGTGCGAGACTATATTTTATATGTGTGGGTTATGGTTCACGATAGTCTGATGGTGTTTGATGACATAGTGGGCAAGCGTTTGCAAATAGCAGACAGAGGCACGAGATTGGACATTTTGGCAGATAAAGTGGACTATCTTCTAAACGGTGATGAGCAACTTGGATTTGGAGAGCTAAAAGCGTATGGGTCTTCAATTGTTGATGTGTCTGAATATTATCACGGAAGAATGTTGACTTATAAAATACACGGATGGAATAGGCACGGTGAGAAAATTTGAAAGAGTTGTTTGAAATTGACGAACTGAAGGTCTATTTCGGCGAAGATTTTATTATTAATGAACATATAAAGATTCGTCAGCCCACTATTGATGAAATATTAGCGGCGGGTGAGTTGTCGTATTATTCAATGGTCAACGCATTGGTAGCAGTTCCGTCTGATTATATTGCGCAGTTGCATCAATTGCATATCGACTGGAACGAAATGTTGGACTTTGAGCTGTTTTGTATGTTGACTCCGGCGATTCCTATGGAGGAGAGTAGATTACTTTTTGGGGATTTGGATTTAACTCAGTTTGAAATTGTTCCAACCGGCGAACATCAATGTTATCTGCATCACAAAACTCTGGATTTTGTTCTAGATGAAGTGATGTATATGGCAATTAGGAATTATCTATGCCATGTACATGGTATACAGGTACGCCGCAATAAAAAAGCGGGCAATGCGAATACTAAGAATATCATGATTGAAGATGCACTTGAGGAACTGAGAAAAGCGAAACGGGAACGCCCGAAATCTGTGTTACACCCAATTATATCCACTCTTGTTAATTTTGAAGGGTTTAAGTATAATTTGGAACAGGTTCGTCAGTTGAAATTGGGAACGTTTTACGACAGTGTAAAGCGCATTCCTGCAATACAGTCTTCAAGAGCTTTGTTGCAGGGTTGCTATTCCGGTAATATTGACACGAAAAAAATAAACAAAAAAGACTTGAACTACATGCGCGATCTCTCATGAGATCGCTTTTTATGTTGCTGATACAACAGGAAGGGGAAGAAAATTATGAATATTAAGAATTTTGTTGTTGATAAGGTTCGTCATGCCATGGGCTTTAGCCGTACTACCGGTGAAATGATGTGGCATCTGACTGAAGTTCAGAATCCCACGCTGGGCAACTCTGCGGAGCAGAAAAACTGCATTGGCGCTGACGGCACTCCGATTATGACACTGTTTACTCAGAAGTCTGCTCGTTTTTCTGCTGAAAGCGCACTGCTTGACTTTGGCTTGGCGGCTGCGCAGTATGGCGCTGAAATGGAGGAGGCTTCTGCCGATAACGCGATTGTAATGCCTGCAATTGACGAGTTCGTGACTAAGGAAGGCGATACTACCATTACGCTGAAAAACATCCCTGTGGGCGAGACCGGTGCTGAGGTTAAGTATATTTACGCTACTCAGCCCGGTGCTGTTGCTACTCGTTATGAGCTTGGCACTGCGGCCTCGGAGACTGAGTTCGAGCTGGACGCTGCGTCCAAGACCATTACGCTGCCTACTGGTTTGAAGGCCGGTACGAATATCATTGTGTGCTATGAATATAACGCAACTGCCGGTGTGCGCATCCTGAACTCTGCTAAGAACTTCCCCCGTGCTTGCAAGTTTGTGCTGGATGTTCTGGGCCATGACATTTGCAACAAGGATATTATGTACAGTGCTAAGATTGTGTTCCGTAATGCTCAGTTGAGTCCCAATGTTGATATTACACTGGCAACTGATGGAAATCATCCTTTCGAGCTGGAAGCGCAGCAGGAGTATTGTTCTGTTGATAAGGGTCTGTTTGAAATCCTCGTTCCCGACGGCATTACCGAGTAATGGAAATGCATCACTGCATTATTTGCGGCAAGAGTTATAAATTTTGCGATTCTTGCCGCAATATCCGATCTTACACTCCTTGGAGAACCATTGCCTGCTCGGCAGAGTGCTATCAGGCATATATGATTATACTTGCTTGTCAACGAAATAAAGAAGATGAGGAAATGTTTAAGCATCTACGGGAAATTGTGGATGTTATAGAGGCAAAAGAAGCGGTTCAACAGGAAATAAGACGACTCTTGGAAGAGCATAGTGATTTGAGGGGCGTCAATCAGTGACGCCCCTTTTTTAACAGGAGGATTATGAGAACACATAGTAAAGTGACAGATCGAGTTTATTCATCGGATAGCATGGTATATTTGGTGAATCCTGTTCAAATTGCAAAGTATCTTGAGCATGGCGCGACTATATATGATTTGTTGGAAAATGACGGCCAACTAATTGGCGTGTTTTCAAAAAAAGAGACACGCATTTTATATGAGAAATGGAAGAAGCGAGAAATTTGAAGATTTTAGCGTTTGATCAAGCGACAGCTATAACCGGATGGGCTGTCTTTACAGATGGGTATTTGCAACGTTACGGAAAGATTAATCTTAAAAATGAACCTTTGGATACCAATGCTCGTCATCTTGAAATGATGCGGCGTATTGGGGCTATGATTTCTGAAATTATGCCTGATAAGGTTATTTTGGAAGGCGTTTATTTGGGGAAGTCGGCAGCGTCTCTCATTGTGGCAACACAGATCCAAGGGGCGGCAATGGCTTATTGTTTGGAAAACGGGGTAGATTTTGAAATAATTACGCCCAAAGAGTGGCGGAATGGGTTAAAATTCCCTTCAAAAGCTAAACGACCCGTGTTGAAAAAAATGGCGCAGGATTTGGTTATGCGCAGCTATGAAATGAAAGTTACCCAAGACGAGGCTGATGCAATATGTATTGGTCTTTTTGCCATGCAAAAATATAGAAAAGGAGCATGAGAATGAAGATTAATTGGGTTGATATAGGTGGAAACAAACATTGTTCGACGGTACGCAGAGGGGGTATTGACCATAGCACATTAGCGTCAATCGCTATAACAACAGTGGGGAACATTACGCAGAATGGGGAATACCGTCCATATATGCGTGATATGGTTTTGTGTCATGCATTATTGTCAAGTTATACAGATATTGTATTTGACGATCTTGATGAAATGATGGCTAATATTCGTCGCGGTAAACTGTGGCGTGTTTTCTTCTGTATGCCTTGGAGGCAGTTAATTAAGGTTAGTCGCTGGGTTAATAAAATGGTCGCTTATGAATGCAGGAGAGGTAGTGCTGGCCGTTTTTTGGATGCTTTACTTGGGCTGATTAGTGAAGAAGACAAAGAACGTCTAAAAGAAATGTTTCAAAAGCGGTAAAAGTCGGGTGGTGAGTCTTGATGGAGTATTCAGACAAAGTAGTGTCGGTAATTTCTGAATGCGTAGCACAAGCGGTAAAGAAAACATTGTCTGAATACAATATTCAGACAGGCGAAAAGTTAAAAAATATTATTATCACTGGTGCAAACATAAAGCCGTTATCTATTACGTCGGGTTCTATTGCGACCGGAGCAATTAATAATCAACATATTGCGAATGTTGATGCAGCAAAGATTGGTAATTTAACAACAGAAGTGATGAATACAGTAGTGGCCAATATTTCTAAAGCAGATATTGATTGGGCTGAGATTGATCGATTGAACGCTGCGACTGCTGATATCGTTAATGCTGAAATATCTAATGCTGAAATTACAAGTGCTCAAATTAAAGATTTGGAGACAACTACGGCTGAAATTGCAGCAGCTCAAATTGGTAGCGCAAACATTGGCTTTGCGCAGATAAAGGATTTGGCGACTAATACGGCTATCATTACAGAAGGTGTTGGTGGAGAGCTATATATATCGCGTCTGGCCGTTACTGAAGCCAATATGGTGTCGTTGACCACTGGGCGGTTATTGATAAAAAATGAAGAAGGGCAATTCTGCCAAATTGCTGTTATTGATGGCGAAGTGGTATCTATTCCGATTTCTGTTGAGGGAACCAATATTGCAGAAGGAGCGATAAGCGGTAGTAATATAGCCAATGAAACGATACAGGGTGGACATATTGCCAGCAATACGGTTGCCGGGACACATCTAATTGAGGATACGATTACCGCACGTGAACTGAACGTAAGTCAAATATTTGCTGAAGAAGCAGTAATGGTGGAAATAACGGCAAACATGGGTAAGTTTGCTGATCTATTTGCGAATGAAGCAGTGGTTGAGCAACTTAAAGTTCATCTCATTGAAAGCGATTATATGAAGGTTTTAATTCAAGAGAACGTCAATGTTGGCGGACGCAATCTTGTGTTAAAATCAAATGAGAATCATAGCAACGACAGTTACATTACAGCATCATACGATTTTGGTACAATGCCTCCTGTAGATGGTGAGATAGTAACCATTCGCTTGAAGGGTACATTAGGAGACGGGAAAAATTCGTTTGGCATTTATAATTCAGGCGAATTACATATTTGTAATTTGAGTTTGCAAAGCGATAGAACCTATACCCAGACAGTTGTGTGGAGAACCAGTTATTTTGATGATTTAGGTAATGAGATAGAAGTCCCTAATACGCACGTGGAAGTACGAGCGCAGGAGCGCAATATTGTGGGCGCGACAAGCGTAATAGATTGGATTAAAGTTGAACGTGGCAATAAAGCAACAGACTACACCCCTGCACCAGAAGATACAGAAGGGGATATTAGTGACCTTATTGCGCAGATAGAGAAAACGTCTGAGCTAATCATGACAGAAGACGAAATTATTTCTGCTGTGACAAGCAGCACGCAGTTTAAAGAGGTTACTAATATAGTAATTGGAGGACGTAATTTTATTAAAGATTCAGGGAATTTTAGTGCAGTTCCTGAGTCATGGATAAAAGATGGCGTTGAATTTTTGGAGTGGGGAAGCGTAGATGAGCGTCCCTGTTTATGCTTTTATGGTGTTATTGCCGATGGAACAGACACGGTAAATAATGTGGCGAATTTTGCTACAAGCGGCATATTGGGCATGGGTAAATTGGGCCTAATGCGCTTAGGCAATGTAACTGCACAAAAACGAGCGAGTATTTATCAGGACAAGATATACCAGTTAGAGTTTGACACAACTTATGTTTATCATACGAGAGTTATGGCAGATCAAACATTAAGCGTAGATAAAGCATTTCCTATAGATTTCTATGCCTCGTTATTAAATGATGCGGAAAGCATTCCAACGAATCGAAATGCAATTGCTTATATTGAAGTGTTAAGTAGTCCGATAATAAGAGAGTGGACATGGGAGCACGTGGTTATTCGGTTTAGGACTGTAGAAAAAACAGGAGAACAAAATTACATTGGGTTCCGTCCCATTGTTAAATGCCAAACAAATGATGGCGTAAGCGCTCAAATGCGAATGCAGTGGATTATGTTAGAGAATAGCACTACTCCATCGGACTGGGTTCCCGCTCCAGAAGATATAGAAGACGCAACCAATAAAAATAAATTGGAAATTGACTCTTTGGAGTCTCGTGTACGAAGCGCTGAAGAAAAAATTGAAGATGACCGTATTATTAATCTTGTAACACAATCGTCAGCATATCGCAGCGAATTGGAGCAAATTGAACAGTCTGCGGTGGAACAAACAATTGCCCATTACGATGTTCGATTTAAGAGCGTGGAATCTGTAGCCAATAACGCTTTAGAAGAAACGTCCGAACTCAAGTCTTCGGTGGAGTCATGGTTCAATTTTTCAAAAGAAGCTATTCTGGAAATTGGAAGAAGCGATAGTTATTTTAGATCAACGTTTAGTAATGAAGAATTGGCCTACTGGTATTTAAGTTCAAAGTTGGCGTATTTTGGAATAGATGGCTTGTACGTTAATCGAGCGCAAGTTCTTAATGAGCTGCAATTGGGCAACATTCGCATGACGACAGATTCAAGCGGTCGGATGGTTTGGATATAAGGAGGTGAGGAAATGCCTACAAAAAACTTTTTACTTAAAAATGTAAGTCTTTTGAGCACATGGTCTTGTTATAGTGAAAATGGGGTATATACTCGCCATACAACACCAACGACTGTTAAATCGGTTCAAACGGTTGTGATTGAAGAGTTGCCAACTGGAGCAAAGGTAACAAGCGCAACGCTGACTGGTACGGCTGGTAGCCCATTATCCGGTGTAGCGGTGTCAACGATCAATGGAAAATCTACGGGAATGGGTCAAGATTTTTCAATCGCTGTTGATATAATAGACAATAGTAGAATTGATTTTACATTTGCTTTTAAGGCCAATGGTACAGGACACGGACACGCTACGTCCCCATATACTCATCAGTCAGCAATGAATTATACTAACATGGTATTAACAGTTGCTTATGACGAAGGTAGCGAAGCGGATAGGTATGATTGGGCGTGTTCGCCTTCGGTAGAGGCGGGCAACAACGTAACGGTGACTTTGGAGGCAGTATCAACGGGATATACTTATGAATATCAAGTGGCATTTGGTAATAATATTTCAACATGGCAGTCCGTGGATGTTAATACGCGCACGTCGAATTATTTGATTCCGTTGGAGTGGTTGTCGGCGATCCCGGATGCTGTTAGCGGAGTCGCTTCGGTTACGATGCGTAAAATAATCGATGAAAATGTAATAGCAACTGAGCAGTTATCATTCACAATACATTGTCCTGATTCGGTTGTGCCAACTACAGGTGTACCGCTCGTAACAGTGATAAATGGTCAAAATGGACTTTGCTTGTCTGAAATATCATGGGCGAAGGTAGAGGCACAAGAAAGCCAAGGAGCTTATGGGTCAACAATTGTTAATACAGAGATTTCAGGCGGCGGATATATTGCCAATGATACCACATTAGTAACAAAAACATTTTCGATAGCACAAACGGTGGTTTTTACTGTCAAAGTAACAGATAGCCGAGGGCATATAGGTATTAATACAGCTCAAATTGAAGTAGTTGGCTATGAACGCCCTCAGATTCTTTCTATTACACAAGAGCGCTATCCTGATTACACCAGTAGTAGTATACGAGTGTCAGTTGGCTATCAATGGACAAGTTTTTCGGGCAATAATATAGTGTTGCGAATTGACTGTTCAGCGGATGATGGTTATACATGGATTACTTCAGTCCAATCGGACTCAAGCCCGATTTCAGGGGCATATCAGATTCTTAATATATTCGCAGACAAGGAAAAAAGTTATAAATTAAGATATACTTTGTCTGATAATGTAGACAATACGGTTATTGAAAGTTCTGTTGGCAGCGGTTATGTTTTTGCTATATGGGACAATGTAACAAGAACAATTTCTTTTGGCGGCTATCCTGAAAAAGACACAGACTGTTTTTCGGTTGCTGGGAATTGGAATTTTTACACTCATGGTAAGGAAATCATGGAATTGCTTGAAGAGACCAAATTGTCCGCCTGTGCTGATAGTTTGGTTGTTATAAAAGAATTAAATGCTCGCATGCTTGCTGTGGAAGGTTTCATAAAAGATTTTAACCCGGACGCTGGCGGGACAGGGGAAACAGGAAGTCTTGAACAACTTTTGGGGGCAATGGATGAGCGGATAGCCTCTACCGAGCTTGCTATTAACAGTCTTCTATCCGAAATCTCGTTGAAGGCTGATAAGACCGATTTGCAGGATTTTGTAGCTATCGACGAGCTGGAGACGAAAACATTGGAGATTATCAACGGAACACGTCTCAATAGCGTGTTAGCTAATACCATTACCGCTGATTCGCTTTCGGTGGATGGAAATATATTGGCGGGTGATATTTACGCTACGTGTGTCGGTTCCAGTGAGGGTCAAATTGACATGCTGTCGTCAACCGTCGCACAGACGGAAAGTCTCTGGGCCACTGCCGCGTTTGTTGAAGCGTTGGTACTGAGTGGCTCGATGGTTTCCAGCGGAAGTCAGACGGTCGTAACCTCCCTGAACGGTCTGGACAAGACTTATGCTGACCTGCGGTATATAGACGTTGACGGTAACGAACAGACCGTTCGCGTATTGACTGATGTGGAAAGTCGAGGGCCGAATCAGGCTACTTTGAAATATCTTACAACTGAATGAGGAAGGGCATAACAGTATGATCGAGAGACTAAAGGCTTTATTAGAGATAATGGAATCCATTGAGGTTCATGGTAAGGACAATCTGTACAAAATGTTGGCGTGTATTAATACACTGGATGAGTTTTTGAAACAGAGTTTCAAAGAGACCGAATCTTAATAAAAAGATGATGAGATTACAGGTGGTGAAGACATGGCAGACGAGCAGTTGGACATAAAGGTTGGTGTAAAGGTCGAGCCAGACAAACGGCAGATAGCCAAAGATTTGCAAAAAGTGGCGTTAGACCCTGTGAAGATAAAGGCTCAGGTCGAGATTGAACAAAAGTCAATAGACTCGTTGGTGGCAAATTTGCAAAAAGCGCTGGGGAGAATTAAACTCCCCAGTTTTTCTATAGGAGGAGCGGTTGGGTCTGGTGGAGGATGGCGCGGAGGAGACCAGCTTAAACAACTTCAAAGACAATTCGCCACTCTTGAGTCTCAAGCATTTAAGAGAAATAACCCATTACAAGGCACTTTTGCCAGTCAGTTTAAAGGGTCTACAGCATATGTTGAATTAACCAGTGAACTAAAAAAGGCGCAAGTAAATATTGAGAAAGCCAAGGATTTGCTCAACGAACTTAAAAACTTGCGTATTGAATTGCAGAATCAACAGACTGCGGCAAATGCGTTAGGGACAAAGACCGTAGCAACGCGAGCAAAAGAAGAATTGCAACAAATGCAGGTCTATGAGCGTCAAATGCAGGAAACCGTCAGAAGAGCGAGAGAAGCAAGCGTTGACGTAGATGGCGTAACAGAGAGTTTTAGAGAGTTGCAGGAAGCATTGAATAAAGCCAACCAAGCGGGCGCAGACGCTGCCGCTTGGCAGGCTTATCAATCTGCATTAAAAACCTTTAAGACTGAGCTGAAAGTGGCGAATCAGGACGTAAAAACTTTTCAGCAAAATTTACGATCTCAAGAAGCGTACAAGCAAGCTCAAAATAATGCGCAGCGTTATCTGAATGAAATTACAAAGATACGCAATGAATGGTCGAAGGCGATGTCCAAAGAGGGAAATCGGACGCGTTTGTCAAGTATTGAGGGGCTGCTGTCTTCTGGCGATATTGACAAGATTAAAGAAGGCATCCGTCAATTAAGACTGTTTAAGTCGGAAATGCAAGCTACCGGGCAAGCAACACAGACCTTTGGGGACAAGATTAAGCATTTAGTGAGCGAGTTTGCTCAGTGGTTCAGTGTGTCGCAGCTTATTATGAGTACAATTAATAAGCTAAAAGAAATGAAAGACGTTGTAACTGAAATTGATACGTCAATGACTGAATTAAAAAAGGTTACAAGTGGTTCTGATGCAACTTATGCGGAGGCACTAAGGGAAGCAAAAGAGCAAGCGCGTGATCTTAAAACATCTATTGATGCAGCAATTGACGCACGTGCGGGTTGGAGTCGTATAGGTTACGGTCTGGATGTTTCTGAAGAACTGGGTAAATGGTCAATTGTTTATCAGAATGTTGGCGACGGCATTGCCAGTGTTGAAGACGCTACATCTGCTTTGGTGAGTACACTTAAAGGTTTTAAGAATGAGGTAGGTAGTGTCGAACAACAGGTTGAGCAGATTGTTAATAAATTCAACAAGGTTGGTAATGAAACATCGATTTCTTCTGCTCAGATAGGCGAGGCTTTGCAGAGTTCCGCATCGGCTCTTTCAGGCGCTAATAATAGTCTGTCACAGTCTATTGCGCTTATTGTTGGTGCTTATGACGTTGTGCAGGACGCTTCTGAAGTTGGTAACACATGGAAAACTGTCAGTATGCGCTTGCGTGGTGCATCAACAGATCTGAAAGAAATGGGCGAAGATACAGAAGGCATGGTTGAGAACACTGCCAAGTTACGCGAACAAATCATGGCGCTAACTGGCGGCTTTGATATCATGAAGAACGAGAATGAGTTCAAGTCCACCTATGAAATGATTGTCGGTATAGGTGAGGCATATGCCGAGATGAGTGACTTGTCTCGTGCCGCTTTGCTTGAACTGATTGCAGGTAAAAATCGTGGTAACGCGGTGGCTGCTGCGTTGGAGAATGTTGAAGCAATCAAAAATGCTTATAAAATCGCCGAAGATAGTGCCGGTTCTGCCATGAAGGAGTACCAGACCTTTGAGGATTCTGTAGAGGCGCATTCGCAGGCTATGGCGACTGAGTTTCAGATTCTTGCAACGAACATCCTGAACAGCGACTTGATAAAATTTGGCTATGATGCGGGCACTGGTTTCTTAGGATTTTTGAATTCTGTTACAGAAGGATTGACAGCGATCCCGTCCTTAGCGACTGCTGCCTCGGCGGCAGTTACTTTATTCACACAAAAAGGTATATTTGGTACACATAAAGATAACAAAACAGGGGAAATGAAACTGGGGACGTTCTCACAAATCAATCGTTGGAAGTTGGATGAAACTATATTCGACGACATGGATTTGTTGAAACAGTATGCTTCACTTCTTTTAAACGGAGAACTCTTTGACGCGTTTGAATTTTCCGAAGAACATTTTTCTCAAAATGCCGAAATGGAGGACGATGCTGAAGCTATTCGTTTGGCTATTCAAGCGGGCGGCGACTATACTAAGACATTAGACCAGATTGCCGAACGCAAGCGTGAAGCCATTAAACAAACAAACGGCTATAAAACAAGTTTGCAAGGCTTGGGCAATGTTGCAAAAACAATAGGCGCTACTCTTGCTAACGCATTGATTACGGCTGCTGTCTCTTACGGCCTCACAAAACTTGCTGAATTAATCGAGAAGCAAGTTAACGCAGTTAAGTATGCCAAAGACGCGCTTACTGAATACACAGAAGGCTGGAGTGAACTCCAGAAGAAGCAAGAATCAGCCAGTGCATTGGTAAGTAAATATGCTAATGATTATGAACGCCTGTCTAAAGGCGTCAATATGGTCACTGGTGAAAATCTGTCACTGTCTGATGACGAATACGAACTATTCAAGCAGATCAATACCGAGCTTGCTAATAGTGCATTAGCCAGTGTTGAAGGTATCACAGTTGCTTATGATGCGCAGGGTCAGGCCATTGTTCGCTTAAGTGGTCAGATGGACGGCTTGAGGGACGCTTATAAACAGTTGGAGCAACAGACGCGTCTTGGAATTATCAATGATATTCCAGAAGTGTTGAAAAATGTGCAAACGGTATTATCGCCAGGGTGGTATACGAATGAAAGTTCTCCCACAAAGCTAATTGAAGCAGCAGAGCGAATGTTGGAAATTGTTGAAAAGGGTTATGGTCCTTTTACAGGGATTATTTCTCAAATGGGAGATCTTGCCCCTTATGTGGCAAGTATCACAAGCGCAATGGGACGGCCATGGGGACAAAGCGAACAAGATTTTTTAGGAGGCTTAACCCAAGAGCGGACAAAAGGGCTGCTTCACGCTTTTATTCAGCAGCAAAACGCGGAACTGTCAACGACGCTTAATCCTATTCGTGAAGCAATGCAGGTGGTAGCAGAAAGCGTATTTACAGAAGATATGCCTTCTGAGCTTCGTAGTTTAGGACTGTTATACATTAGTCAGATGCCTGCAACCGCTTTTATGGATGTAACACATTCCGAGTTGATTGCTAATGTTGCAGATTTTGCTCAACAGCTTACTGATGAGGCTTTAGCGCAGTCGATTAACAGCCTACACACCTTACAGGCCGACTTCGCCAGCGATAATACGTCATTTGGCGAGTATAAAAAAGAAGCGCAAAATCTCCTGAGCGCATTTATGACGGAAGAATTCCCCGCAGAATTCCAGCAACTGCTGCGTGAAGGCTATGGCCTTGATGACACAAGCACATATGATAGAGCCAAGACAAGGCTGATGGATGGTTTGACTGACGCTACCGAGGAATGGGTTGATACGTTAACTGCCAGCCAACTGAATTTCGCAATGACGCAGGACTTTACAAAGAAGCAGATAACATCTGACCGCTTCTTGGCTTTGTATGATGAAAGTCGGCAAGCCAGTCTATACGATTTGTCTGAAATTGCTACTACGTCTGCTGCTATATCTGATGCTCAGAATGTGTTAAATGAAATCGTAAAAGCACAAGGGTATTCAGCCTCAATTACAGCGGAACAGTATAAGCAACTGGTTGAGCTGGGTGACGAGTATGCGGCTTGCGTTAAGAGCGTCAATGGTTACATGCAGCTGGACGTGGAAGCAACGCAGGAGCTGGTTGCGGCCAAACAGAAGGAAGCGCAAGCAACTATCGAGGCAGCCAAGGCTCAAAAGAAACAGGAATATAGAAAGAACGCTCTGGCGATCAAAGGGTTAAGAGACGCGCTGGAAAAAAACAAAGATGCTTCAGACGAATATCGGTTGGCGATTGAGGCCCGTGTTGACGCTTTGCTCAATGAACAGTCTGCGATTCGTAGTGAGATAGATGGCTACAACCGTTTGGCGAGTGAACTGGAATATGCAACGTCCGCCTATAAGAAATGGATTGATGCGCAGGAGTCTCCTGAAGCTGGTGACGCCTATGCAAATATGCTGACTGCAATGCAGCAAATTCAGGAAGGCCAAGAAAGCGGCAAAATTGGTACAAATAAGTACAAGGCTGCTGTAGAATTGCTGGTTCCTGATGAGCGAGACGTAGCGACGTATATGTCTACATTGACGAAATATATTACTGAGGACTCTGCTGGCTTGCAGACGTTCATTGATGATATGTTCGCCAATGCTTTTTTGTCTAAAGATGCCAGCGGACGCTATTCCTTCATGCAAGGTGTAACGGTTGAAGACATTGCGGCAGGGTTGGGTTTAACAGACGAACTGACACAGTACATGCTACAGGCATTGCAGGACTATGGTTGGGATGTAAATATACTTGATGGTCTGTATGCAGACAGCAAGATATTGGACACATTTGACCAGTTGGAAGGCTCTTTAGCAGATGCGGAAGCTGAATTGGAAGCAGTTCTCAGTCGGGCTGACGCGTCGGCAGAGGAAATAGCAAAAGCCGAAGAAAAGGTTGCCGAGGCAAGAGAAGCGTGGGAAGCTTATGCAGAGGCAGTCGCTGGTGTCCCTGAGCTAACGCTGGAGGAGCAGCTTGCGCTGGAAATTGAGAAGTGGCGTGCTGCTATTGCCGAATTGGAAGCATTGGAAATTCCAGTTTCGGCTGTCATTGGGAGTTACATTGAGGGGCCTGAAGTTAACGACCCCAATGACTTTGTTAGCGCTTTAGGAGCCTTTATTGCTTGGTATGAACCAAGTCAAGATGCCAATGATCCTAATGAATTTGTGAGTTCATTAGCTGGTAAGATTGGTTGGTATGAGCCAAGTCAAGATGCCAATGATCCCAATGAATTTGTGAGTTCATTAGTTGGTAAGATTGGTTACTATGAACCAAGTCAAGATGCCAATGATCCCAATGAATTTGTGAGTTCATTAGTTGGTAAGATTGGTTACTATGAACCAAGTCAAGATGCCAATGATCCCAATGAATTTGTGAGTTCTCT
>JAGBRZ010000229.1 GCA_017632155.1 Clostridia bacterium | reverse complement strand
TTTTGCTCTTAGCACTAGTACAAATACTAGCTCATTTTTTCCTTGCAGCTTTCACTGCTTGGATTTACCTTTGAGTTCGTGTTTTCTCAAAATCTTTGACCGACTTCCTCGCACAAACCTTTTTTAACAACTCTCTCTTTTCATCGAGAGTCAAGCTTGTACTTCTTAGTCTGTTGTTCAATTTTCAATGACCTCGCTGTGCGCTTTCGCTTTGTGCTCTGCGTGACAACTCGTATATTATACCACTTTATTCTCGATTTGTCAACCCATTTTCAAAAACTTTTTTCATTTTTTATTGATTTGTATCTTCGGTAGTATATTTGACAATTATATCACCCTCAATTTGTGCATTTTGACGATCCGATCTCTTGTATATAAGTTATTTGAGCGTATATTATGGGGAAACAGTGTTAAAATATTCTTTGGAGGTGATTTTTTGGTTACTATAATTTTGAGAACTTTAATAATATATTCAGTGCTTATATTTGCTATGCGGCTGATGGGAAAGAGGCAAATAGGCCAACTTGAGGTGTCAGATTTAGTCAGTACACTTCTGTTATCCGAGCTTGCCGCCCTACCTATCGAAAATTATGATATACCTCTTGTTTATTCTTTGATCCCAACTATACTTCTGATGTCCATAGAAATATTTACTGCGGCGCTTCAGGGAAAATTCCCCAGACTAAAAAATCTATTCTCTCCGAGGCCAAGTATTCTTATACGAATGGGGCAACCGGATTTTAACGAACTTGAAAAATGCAGAATGTCCGCCGATGAACTTTTGGTTTCCTTGAGAAGCAACGGCACTACCGATATTTCTGAAGTTGCTTATGCAATTCTTGAACAGGACGGCAGCGTTTCTGTTATTCCCCGAGCCTATGCAAAGCCCGCAACCGCAAAGGATGTTGCTGCAGGAAACAGCGAAAGCGGAATTTATCGAATTATAATTGACAGAGGAATTTTGAATAACAATTCACTTGATGAGCTTTCGATCGATGAAAATTGGGTTAAGAGCAAGATTAACGCACCCGTTTCCGATATCAGGCTAATGCTTGCAGACGAAGTTGGAAATATTCAAATTTTTACAAATAACGGAGAATAAAATTGTCAGGAAAACTTTCTTGTTTGATTGCTGCCGCATTTTTGATAATAATGATTACCGCGGTAATTGCAAATGCAATGTTCATCAAAGGCACGACCGAGCATCTCCTGATGCTTATAGACACATCTGAGTCAATATATATTATATCACAATGCTGGGACGAATGTATTCCTAAATTAAAACTAACTCTCTCTCAAAAAGAGCTTGATGACATATCACTTAATATAAATGAAGCAATAGTTTGTGCCGAAAAGCAGGATGACGAGGAATATAAAAGATCAATGGCGCGCCTGCGGCGCGCCATTGAAGGTATCAAAAAGCGTGAAGAATTTTCACTTGAAAATGTATTTTAACCGAGAAGCGTATATTCGATGAGAACGGGGTGATGGTCTGACGGGAAATCACCGTTGATCTCTTCATTGCATACGCGGTATGTGGTAACACCAACTCCCTTTGGAGAAGTAAATACGAAGTCGATTATTTTATTGGATGTACCGTAATTGGTAAAGGTAGCTACCTTATTAATCTTCTTATCTGCAGTATCGGAAGAATTCACAATACCGGAAGAAAGCAGAGTTGAATATGCCTTTGACGAAGCATCACAGTTGAAGTCACCGGTCAATACGATCGGATAATCCGTTATTGTTTTCAAGTATTCAACCAAAACCTCTGCCTGTTTTTCGCGAGCTTGAGCGCTGGTGTGATCAAAATGAGTATTAACCACCATAATTCTCGTTCCATCGGATTTTCTTTCAAGAAGAGCGAAAGTATAGATACGATTCAATGAAGATTCATCCACCTTAGAAACCTGATTCGGTGTGGACGAGAGCCAACGAGTTCCGCTGTCGATAAGATTAAATACTTCCTTCTTATAGAATATTGGATTGTATTCTCCCGATGCGCCGCCGTTTCTTCCCTCTCCGACGAAGTCATAGTGCTCCTTAAGACCGGATTTCAGGGTTGCAAGCCAAACGGGGTCTACTTCCTGGAAACCGATAGTATCCGGGAAATACTTGAAGCACATATCAAGAACACGTTGATTGCGTTCCGGTGTTTTTCCGGATACCCAAACATTAAACGACATTGCCTGTAAAATGCTATCATTATACTTGCATATATGAGATGCTTCAAGAGAGATGGAAAACTTATCCGCCTTTTGATCTGCAAATTTTGCTACAAATTCATTCGCTGCAACCAGCAATGCTGTAGGAGATAAGCCATAGAGATTAACGTTCTTTCCGTCAAACGCAACGATAGCGTCAATCCCCGTGAGTTTAGAATTAAAATCAGCTATTTGTGAATCAGTATTTCTGTTTGTAGCTCCAACCAAGATTTCAGTTCCCGAAGCTTCCGCCTCGCCATCATGAATGATCTTCACCACAATACCGCTTGACTTTGCGATTGCATCAGCAATCATCTGTGCGGCTACCTTTTCTGTGTTTGCGTTGCGCTTGGGATACACGATGCGGTATTCACTTATCGAAGTATCTCCGATTGCAAGTTCTGTTATGCTGTATTCAAGCAGTTTTAAGAAATCATAAGATTCGTTGTAGAACACGCCTTCTTCACCATCCTTCTTGTGAAGGACAGCCGATGTGAATTCTTGAAGAGCGTTCATAGTAGCCTCTTCCGAATGTCCGGCAATAACGATCTTCTTTCCGTACTGAGCGTATCCAAAATCTCTATATTTAAGCTTACTGAGAAAATCTGCTGTTTCAGGACGATTGGTATTACCGATAAGTATCTCATATTCCCCTATGCGATAAGCGGGAACATCGTCGCGATAAAAGTCATCCTTATAGTCAGTAACCCCAAAATCCTTGCTCATCGTCTGATAAAAGTTATTGATCTTACTCTTAAGATCATCACCAAGCTTTTCAGGACGAACTACCGCATATTTTTCAAGATCGGCTTTGAGTATAGAAGCAACAGGGGGTTCGGTTTCAACTGGTGCATCCATCATTTCAGTTGTTTGTTGCGGCTCTGTTTGCTCATCCGCAGAGTCATTGCAAGAAACGAACGATAGAGAAAATGACGCAAGCATTGAAACCACGAGGATCCAAAGCGCAAGCTTACATGTTATTGCTTTCATAATTACCTCACTGTATTATAATGTTTTAATAATTATATCACCCCGAAGAATAATTGTCAACACACAGAAAAAAATTTAGCATCTTTTTTGCATTTTCTATTGCATTTTAATACAAATAGTGGTATCATATTAACATCATTTCAAAAAAGCGAGGACTTCAAATTGAAAGGATCATTTATTGCGGAAAACGATTCCGCAGAGCAGCTTAAAAAGTCCAACGTACTTTTCGCGCTGTGCTTTTTAGCCTACACCTTCTCCTACTTCGGGCGTTACAACTACTCCGCCTGTCTTGCTTCAATGATGGGGGCGGGGTTACTCGACACCGAATTCGGAGGTATCATTTCATCTGCTTACCTGATCTTCTACGGTGCAGGACAGTTTATTAACGGTAGACTCGGCGTAAAAGTTTCTCCCAAAATAATGGTTGCCATCGGACTGCTCGGTTCGGGAAGTGCAAACATTCTTATGGGCAGCATGTCGGACAAATACGTTTTCTTAATTGTTTGGGCAGCAAACGGATTTTTCAATTCGATGCTTTGGTCTCCGATTATCAGAGTATTCACCGACTGGATGACGCAGTCCCAACGACTGAAGGCAGGAGCAAACATTTCGCTGACCATCCCCGTGGGCATGTCGCTTTCCTATATAATATCATCATTTATGCTTAAGGTTGCAGATTGGCGCGGTGTTTTCATAACCTGCGGTTCACTTCTTTGCATCGGCGGTGCAATTTGGATATTCGGAATTTCAGCAATTAAACCATACATAAAAACAATGTCCGAAAGAAACGCTGCTATCATAAGTGAAAGTCTTACGAAGATAAGTTCTTCCGATACGAAGAAGCCCTCTCTCACACTGAAGATTTTCTTCGGAACCGGACTGATCTTTATCGCGATTGTGGCACTGTTCAACGGCTCGCTTAAAGACGCGGTGCTCAGCTGGGCTCCAACTTATCTTAAAGACACCTATGGATTCACAGACTCCGCCGCTTCGCTTGTATCAACTCTTCTCCCGCTCTTCTCTGTTGCCGGTCCTTACGTTGCGATATTCATCGACAAAAAGATTTTCAAAAACGAGGTTGCCACATCGGGCGTCATCTTCGCTGCCGCAGCGCTCAGCCTTATTGGAGTTGTATTGCTCAAAGGTTCGCTTCCGTTGCTTGCGGTTGCGCTTCTCGCGTTCTCTATGTGCTGTATGTGGGGTGTGAATACGATGATCCTCACCTTTGTTCCATACCGCTATGGAGGACTTGGAATTTCCTCTGCCGTTACCGGAACTCTCAACTGCACAGCATACATTGCCGCATCTACTTGCACTACCGTTTACGGTAGTATGGCAAAAACGCAAAGTTGGTCTGCGACAGTTCTGCTTTGGACGGGATTCGCCATTGGCGGCGCAGTTATATGCTTTGTTCTTTCGGGACTTTGGAAGAAGTTCAGACCTGAAAGCAACTGACAACAAAATATCGACCGCATCCGAATTCGGATGCGGTCGATTCTTTATATTATTAGGAAGTTTTGATTACTCTTCCTTGGGAACGTAGAGTCCGGTCTCCTGTACCCACTGAGAATAGTAGTAGAAGAATCCGGGAGCATCCTTGCTTCCTTCCTTGGGCTCTGCGGGAGATTTCTCAACCTTGAGAGCGGGATTGGTATCTTCAAGAGTTGCCCATTTGGTAATAAGCTCCTCAAGCTCTTCGATATTCTTTGCTGCTGCAAGCTGCTTTTCAACATCCGCAGAGAGCTCGTTGATCTTAGTTATATTACCGGTGGTAAGGAGGTAGTAGCTTTCAGGATCTTCATCTTCAGGAACTGCAATTCTGTTTGCAAAGTCAAATCCAAGAGTAAGGAAAGGCTTTACATCGAGATTCTGCTTCTTACCCCATTCCCAAACATCAAGCTCCATATCCTCTTCGGGATATGCCATAAATACGTTACCGGTGGACTCGATGTTCATGAAGTAATCGCAGTTCTTGGTACGCTCAAGCTTGCCGGTTTCATCATTGATGATGTAGTGAACGCCTTCAACACCGTACTGAAGTACATTGCGGAGATCGCTGTTAGTGTTGAGGTATGTGATAACCTGCATACTGCGGCTAAGGCTTCTGGTGTAGGAGGAAACTGCAAACATATTGCTGAATACTTCCTCATAGCCAACCTCGGGATACTCGAGAACGTTAAGTTCATACTCCTCACCGTAAATTGCCTCAAGAGATGCATTACCCTTGATCATACGGATAGCATAATTTGCAGGGTTAGAGGACTCGGATACAATGTACTTCGCATCCTTATACTTCTGGATGGTTCTAATCTGATCAAGATATTCAGTATTCTTGAATACGTTGTTACAAGCGAGAGTTACGTTGGTATCAACGCTCGGGTCATGAGTACGGTTGGTCTTTGTACTTGCAAGAATGTTGAAATTGGAAGCATTGATCTTACCGGTGGCAGGATCGATATTCCAGAAATAAGTGTTGGTTGTGTAGATATCGCCGAGGATGGGAGCTACGCCGGGCTCGTATGCTGCTACGTCAGCAAGGAAATCGGAGCACTTTGCAAGAGTGTTGAGCTCTGCGGGGTCATAGCTATACTTCTTTGCGAGTTCCTTGTTTACAAGGAGGTAGGTGTATTCGCCGATAATTACGTTATTAGGAATAGCGTATGTACCGCTGGTGGGCCACTTTGCCCAAAGAAGGAGCTCGTTGTTGATGTACTCGTTGAGCTTCTTGGAGGAACCGCTGAGCTCGGAGTCAAGACGCTCGATCATTTCGCGATCAATGTACTCGCGATATCTGTCATAGCTGTCGATCCAGATAATGTCGATCTGGTTCTTCTTTTCCTCGGGATACTTAAGGGTACTGATGGAATAGTCAAGACCTTCAACTGTTTCAAGTACAGTTTCCTCTGCGGTGGTGTCTTCACCGGTGAGCTCTTCGGTCTCGCGGAAATCAACATAGTCGGGATGGTCTGCATAGAATGCATCAAACCAAGCCTCGTCGGTTACAACGCCCTCAGCCTTTGCAGCTCTCTTTGCCTGCTTGAGTGCATCGTCGTGTTCTTCTTCAAGAAGAGCATAAGCCTCGTTGGACTTAACTCTTTCTTCGATAACATCATAGTACTCATCGTATGTAGCAAAGTGAAGCTTAACCTGAGTTTTGAAGTTAGGCTTTGTGATCTTGTTGAATGCATCTTCAACAAGTTTTGCAGTCTTCTCGGGAACGGGCTGCTCGGAAACTACAAACATAGAAAGCGTAACAGCATAGTTTTCAAGATCTTCGCCTACGGTCGGTGGTTCGGTGGTTTCACCGTTGCCGAAAACTCCGCATCCTGTAAAGAGAACGCTTGAAAGCATAAGGAATGCAAGAATCAGGCTCATAATTCTTTTGTTCATTGAAATTTCCTCCTTAGGAAAGTTGTGTACTCGCACGTACACGCAGATAATGTTATTATATATTCTACTACAAAAAGTGAAAAAAGTCAAGTCAAAATTTTGAACGATTGACTAACAGATTCCAAGACTTAACAATACGTTCAATTTTATATTGCACTTTTCACAAAAGCGGGATTTATGCTTTGACAGTTACGTCAAAGTTTTTGTGCGTTTTAACGATAATTCGGCAAATAATTTGTTAGATTTGCATAACGGCAAAAGCGCACCAAAAGTCTAAAATCACTCAATAAAACCGCGGAGATGACGCGCACGGCTGGGATGGCGCAGTTTTCTGAGTGCTTTTGCCTCAATCTGTCTGATTCTTTCACGTGTAATGCGGAATTCCTTACCAACTTCCTCAAGGGTACGGCATCTTCCGTCATAGAGTCCGAATCTGAGCTTGATAACGTGCTCTTCTCTGGGTGTGAGGGTGCGGAGCTGACGTTCGATGACCTCACGACGCATAGTTGCGGATGCTGCATCTGCGGGGGTGGGAGTTTCATCATCGGGAATGAAGTCGCCGAGATGGCTGTCTTCCTCTTCACCGATAGGAGTTTCGAGGGAAACGGGTTCCTGTGCGATCTTGAGAATCTCACGAACCTTATCAGAGCTCATGCCCATCTTTTCGCCAAGCTCGTCCGCGGTGGGCTCACGTCCGTATTCCTGGAGAAGCTGGCGCTGATAGCGGGAGACCTTGTGGATGGTTTCAACCATATGAACGGGGATTCGAATGGTTCTTGCCTGATCCGCGATAGCACGGTTGATCGCCTGTCTGATCCACCAGGTAGCATAGGTCGAGAATTTGAAGCCCTTTTCATAGTCAAACTTATCGACAGCCTTGATAAGGCCAAGGTTACCCTCCTGAATGAGATCGAGGAAGAACATTCCCTTTCCCACGTATCTCTTTGCAATGCTTACAACAAGACGAAGGTTTGCCTCAACGAGTCTGTCTTTAGCTCTTTTTCTTACGTCATCGGGAAGGGTTTCGTCATACATAACCTTTGCAAGAGCAAGCTCTTCATCCTGGGAAAGAAGCTCGACACGACCAATCTCCTTGAGGTACATACGAACGGGGTCGTCGATTGCAAGGCCTTCCTGCTCAAGCAGACGTTCCATCGCCTCGCTGTCAGCAAACTTTTCAACCTCGCTTTCGATCTTGTCCATTTCGCCATCGGGCATTTCATCGGCAAGAAGGAGCTCTGCGTCGGTATCGTCGTCAAAGAACTCGTCTATCTTGTCAACATCATTCATACCGTCAAGCACGTCTTTGTAGTCGATATTGCCGGTATCGGAAGTTTCGCCAAAATCGCGAACATCCATTTTCTTGTCACTTTGAATCATTTTTTATCCTTTCTTATGTATATAAAATACACAATTTATAATATCCTTGTTTTTATTCACCGCGGCGTTTTCTTTCTGCTTCAAGTTGACGGCGTTTGGCTGCCAGCTTGTCCTCAAGAGTATAATTGCCGCTTTGTATATCATTTGCTTTCTTGGTTTCGGATCGCAATATCTGCGCCGAAGAACGGAAGACCTCGGGACCATTTTCGGCAAGAGATTTGCGCCGCAACTGCATGTCTTCAAGCGCCGACATTTCATCGGGATTGAAGGATTCGCCGAGCAACGAGTAGATGAATCCACCCGAAGCCTCAAGCTCTATGATAGCCGAAAAAACGCGTTTTCCGAATTCGGTGAAGAAATCATCGGGCAAAAGATCATATTCACCACGGATAACACCCTCTCTGTATTCGGGATAGATCATCAAAAGTCCGAGCAAGGTCTCCTCCGCATAGGCGGCACGAAGATTTTTCGCGGCATCAGGGTTGATCTTGTTTGTATACTGACGCAGGGTAGCGTGAGCTTCCTTTGCTTGATCCTTGTTGAATTCGCGAATTTTCTTTTTGCGAAGTCTTTCGGCATCTGTTCTTATTGCATCTGCAGATAGAGAAAGTGCCTCTCCTGCTCGTTTTGAATAAAGCTCGCGCTCAACGGTTGAATGGTAATCCGAGATCACGGCGGAGATTTCCTCGGCAGCTCTTCTCTTTTCTTCAACCTGCGAGATGTCATGTTTTGAAAGAACCGCTTCAAGCTTATATTCGAAGCCCGTTCGGCTTTCCGTTAAAAGTGCTTTGAACGATTCTGCGCCCTTCTTTTTGATGAACTCGTCGGGGTCTTTTGCGCCTTGCATTTTAAGCACCCTGACCTCGACGCCGACCTTGCCGAGAAGAAGCATTGCCTTGTTTGCCGCTTTCTGCCCCGCTTCGTCAGAGTCGTATGAGATGATTACCTTCTTGGTATATCTTGAAATTATCCGCGCGTGTTCCTCGGTTATTGCAGTTCCGAGAGTTGCAACGGCGTTCGGGAAGCCCGCTTGGTGAAGGGCGATAACGTCCATATATCCCTCGCACAGAATGAGCTGTTCCGCACAAAAGCCTTTTGCATAATTGAGTGCAAAAAGGTTTTTGCTCTTTTTGAACGCAGGGGTATCGGAGGAGTTGAGATACTTCGGCTTACTGTCATCCATAACTCTGCCACCAAAAGCGACGATGTTGCGCGAGGTGTCAACTATGGGGAAAATGACGCGGTTTCGGAAATAATCGTATGCTCTTCCCGTTTTCTGGCTTTTTCCGCAGAGAAACCCCGCAATCATCTCTTCCTCTGTAAATCCGAGGCTTTTGAGATAATTTGTCAGTTTACCGAAATCGTTCGGAGCGTATCCGAGATAAAACTGTTTTGAAGTTCCTTCGGAAATTCCTCTCTTTTTGAAATACTGCCTTGCCTCTTCGCCGCAGGGCTCTTTGGTAAGACAATGACGGAAAAATCGAGCCGCGGCTTCATTCATTTTAAGAACGCGCTCACGCTTGACTCCGCGCTCACCATAGCTGTTATCAGCTGTTTGCGGTATTTCAATGCCCGCGCGTTTGGCAAGCATTTCAAGCGCAGTGGGATAATCGACGTTTTCCATTTTCATAATAAAAGTGATAACGTCGCCGCCCGTGCCGCATCCGAAGCAATAAAAATGATCGTCCGATCCAAACACGGTGAAGGATGGTGAATTTTCGCTATGGAAGGGACAAAGCCCGACCATATTTGAGCCCGCGTGTTTCAGCGTGACGTAAGAGCCGATGACCTGCTCTATATCGTTGCGTCGGATTATTTCCTCGACGACTTCTCTCGGTATTTTCAAGTCACCACTCCTTCCTGCGAAATTCAGCTCTATAATACAATATACGCAGAAAAATCGCAAAAAACTCTTTTTTGCAAAGACTTTTTTGCGATTTTTCGTATTTTTTAAAGGAAAAGCTTATAAAACTTTCCTTGGTGGGGCAAGTTTGCGCCCAATTTCTGTCGGAATTGAGCGACCTGCGGTAAGATCTCGTATTCTTACCTTAAAATTCTCGACGGTTGCCGTGGGCGAAGTCATAGTCAAAGTAACATCGGAAGTAAATTCGGTATCCTCAATCTCAATACCGTATCGTGCGAACTCGTTCTGCACGCGGGCATGATCGTTGTAGTTGCATTTCATTTTCAGCACAACGACTTCCTCATAAGTAATGATGCCCGCATCGGCAACTGCGGCACTTGCGGCGGAGGAATACGCGCGGACGAGTCCGCCGGTGCCGAGGAGAATCCCGCCAAAATAACGTGTAACTACAACAGCAGCTCCATCGAGTCCGTTTTTGCAAATAACGTCGAGGACGGGCATTCCCGCACTTCCCTGCGGTTCGCCGTCATCCGAATATCTTTTCAGTGCACCGCCGCGGAGGACATAGGCAAATACGTTATGTCTTGCGTCTGCGTGCTTCTTTTTGATACTCATAACAAATGCGGCAGCTTCTTCCTCGGTGTTTACGGGTTTTGCATAACCTATAAATTCCGAACGGCGTTCAACGAGAGTTGCAGTGCCTTCTTTTGCAAGAGTGGTGTAGGTATTCAACGAACCTCACCTCCGTCATAAGCCGAAAGCATTCCGCGAATCTTGGCATCAACAGTTGCAATAACAGTAATATTTTCCGCTCCATAGTCAACGTCCTCGACCGAGGCGTTCTTATAAAGAGTGTTAAGTGCACCTGCAGCGGAATTGGGAATAATAAACTTTACACGCTTTTTGCCTGCATTGACAAGAGATTCAAGCTGTTCGCCGAGCTTATCAAGTCCTCTGCCCGTGAGTGCGGAGATAAAGACAGTTCTTCTCTGCCCGTCTGCACTTTCCATGGCGGGAAGCGGGATCTCGTCGCGCGCGGGAAGATCGCATTTGTTATATACGATAAGACAAGGCTTACCTCCCGCGCCAAGCTCTGCGAGGAGGTTTTCGGTTACCTCAAGCTGAGCGGGATGCTCGGGGTCGGAGGCGTCGACGATTATCATCAGGATATCTGCGCACGCCGCCTCATCGAGCGTTGAACGGAACGCCTTGATAAGATGGTGAGGAAGGCGGCGAATAAAACCAACCGTATCGGTAAGAAGGACCGATTCACCCGAGGGAAGCGAGAATTTGCGCGTTGTTGGATCGAGAGTTGCAAAGAGCTTGTCTTCGGCAAGGATTCCCGCACCTGTCAATGCATTAAGAAGAGTCGATTTACCTGCGTTGGTATAGCCAACGATTGCAACCTTCGGAACGCCGCTTCTGTCTCGAGCCGAGCGGAGAGTCTTTCTTTGAGTTTCAAGCTCACGAAGTTCAGCTTCAAGAGCCGCGGCACGGCGTTTGATATGGCGGCGATCGGATTCAAGCTTGGTTTCGCCGGGACCTCGGGTACCGATACCTCCTCCAAGACGGGAAAGCTGAGTACCCTTACCAATGAGTCGGGGCGCGGTATATTTGAGCTGTGCAAGCTCGACCTGAAGCTTACCCTCTGCTGTTGCGGCGTGGAGGGCGAAGATATCAAGTATCAACATCGAACGGTCGATAACGCGAACACCTTCAAGCTCGTCCTCGATATTTCTTATCTGCGAGGGTGTGAGCTCGCAGTCGAATACTGCGATATCGACATCATTATTCTTGCAAAGCTCAGCAAGTTCAAGAAGTTTTCCCGATCCAATATAGGTACGAACATCGGGGTTTGAGCGGGTCTGAACAAGAGTTGCGATCGTTTCGCCGCCCGCGGTATCGAGAAGGCGGCGAAGCTCGGCAAGCGAGATCTCGCACTCACCCTCTGCCATTCCAAAGGAATCAACACCGACAAGCACAGCTCTGCCGGCAATTATTTTATCTGTAATTTTCAGTTCCATAAAATTCACCTCCGTGAGGATTAGTATAAAAAGAAAAATGGGCAAGCATACGCATACGCGCAAATCTCGCCCACTGTTCTTGACAATTATTTGCCCTGGAGTCTCTTGTTGAACTTGTCAACACGTCCGCCGGCATCAACAAACTTCTGCTTGCCGGTAAAGAAGGGATGGCACTTCGAGCAAATTTCAACTCTGATCTCGTTGCCGCCCTTAGGGTTGGTGGAACGAGTGGTTACGGTCTCGCCGCAAGCGCACTTGATGGTAACTTCTTCATACTTGGGATGGAGTCCCTGCTTCACAATAAACACCTCACTTTTAGCATTATTCTGACGGATTTTGCCGTCGGTATTGCAATTACCGTAAAATTATATCACATTTCAATCAAATTTGCAATACCTTTTTGAAAAATTCTCAAAATTATTTTATATTTTTCCCATCATTTCGCGCCGCAAGCCTTCAATTATCCTTTTTTCAAGCCTTGAGATGTAAGATTGCGAGATTCCAAGGAGGTCCGCGACCTCCTTTTGTGTCAATTCGCGTTTGCCGGTGAGTCCGTAACGAAGCTCAATGATCTGCCTTTCCCGCGGTGCAAGTGCGGCGACTGCGCGGCGGACGCGGATTCTTTCCTCGCTTGCGGCAAATTGCTCGCAAACACTCTCCTCGCCCGAATCAAGCACATCGGAAAGAAGAAGCTCGTTGCCGTCCCAATCTACGTTGAGTGGCTCGTCGAGCGACACCTCGCACTTTGTCTGGCTATGCTTGCGGATATACATAAGGATCTCATTTTCGATGCAACGAGAAGCATACGTTGCAAGCTTGATGCCTTTATCGGAACGAAAGCTGCCGATCGCCTTTATTAATCCGATTGTACCGATCGAAACAAGATCTTCTATTCCAATACCCGTACTTTCAAATTTACGAGCTATGTAAACGACAAGGCGCAGATTTCGTTCAATCAATAAGCCACGTATCACCCTATTTCCAGTTAATTCAAATTCCGTTATTGCTTCATTTTCTTCCTCTGCCGTAAGAGGTGGCGGCAACGTATCGGGTCCGTTGACGTAATATATTCCGTTGCCTTTATTAAATCTTGCAAGAAAGCGGGCAAAAAACAGACGCACCCGCAAAAAGATATTTGTAAACATATTAATCTCCTTAATCAACAAGTCCGGGCGGAAGCAAGGCTCTGCTTTCGCCTGCGCTTAAATTATAGGGCACGGGAGCGATAAGTATGTCCGCTTCCCTTTTTCCTTTATCGTTTATGACGGTTACCGCATCGGGCTCTACCGCAGCAAGCAATGAAGTTTTGCCGCCAAGGGCGCCCCTTGCGGGTATAAATCTGATTTTTGAGGCAAACTCCGAAGAGATACATGACGAAAACTCGCCGCTTCTCCAATAGTCGATCATTTCAGACGGTAAGAGCTTTCCAATAGCATCAAGCTCACAAAGAGCGACAGCTCTTCCGCTCAAGGGATCTGTGAGCATATTCCCCGTATCCGTCATTGCGCGGATGACGATACTTTTGCCGTTCATTTTGATCTCAACATCAGCACTCTTGGAGGCGGCTATCCGCTTCATACGCTTTCCGCCGACAAAAGCAGCTGCGCCGCCTGCTGCTGCGATTATGGTAAAAAGCCAAACGCTGATATCGTCACCGCTTTCATACTCAAGTGAGGCAAATCCCGATCGCTCAAGCATTGAGGAAAGCGCGGTCATAATGCCGCCGAGGATCGAGGATATCAAGGCAAAAAGGATGCAGCGTCCCAAAAAATCGCGGAAGCGCATATTCCTTGAAGCAAAAGCCACGCAACATATAACGATCAATGCCGCGACGTCACAGACCGAGGTAATAAACCCATTTGTATCAATAAACAGTGAGGCGACTCCGTAAGCACCGCCGAGTGCAGAGGCAAGAGCGCTTCTGAAAGGATAAAGCCTGCGCCCCGCAAATCTTGCGCAAATATAAAAAACAAGGAAGTCCATGCTGAAATTTATCAAAAAAAGAACGTCGGCATATACCGTTTGTCCCACCTTCATCACCTCACCTCTATTATATTCGATGACTTGAGAAAAATATGTCACAACAAGGCATAAAAAAAGAACCGACTGAAAAATCGGTTCTTTAAGTATTTAAAGTATCTTTCTGCACTCGATATAAAATCTCTTATCGGCTGCGTGGCCCATCGAGAAGGTCTTTCGCGGAAGCGTGCCGTCGGCTTCGACTGCGGGGAAAAGATCGGCTTTTGACATTCCTTCAAACACGAATCCCGCACAGGCATCGCGAGCAGCGAGTCGGCAAAGCGTATCTTCGCCGTGGATGTAATCTATAACTGCGCGCGGGTGGGACTTTAGCCATTCGTCAAGGAAATGCTGAAGGCTGGCAACCGGGAGTGTGTATTCGGGGTGTTCGATGACCACCTCCACATTGTTGCCCTCGAGGATCATATCGAAGATCTGCGCGGGGAATCTTCCTTGCTGACTTGCGGCAAAGGTTTCAAAGTCATTTGCAAGCTCCATTACGTCGATGTTTTCGATCGATCTGTATATCGGCTCAAAAACAAGGCTTGGCTCGTGAAGATTGCAGATCTCTACAAGCGCGTAGCGGGCGGGATGGGTCTTGGCTTCGTCTTCGGTCAGATTCGCGCGAATCTCCTGCCAGGAAGCCTTTGCGGTTGCGAGAGAGTGGTTTCCGTCGCCGACTGCAAGAGTTATGGGCGCACCACCGTTATTCTTTGCTCGCTTTTCTGCATTCTGAGCTAAAACGGCAAGGGCAGAATTAAGCGAATCTAATTCATCTGCGGAAACAAACGAGGCTTTAACGCTGCCACCACCCTCGGCAAGGTCGAAGGAATATGCATCAGCCGCTCTTCCCGCAAATCGAGAAAGGAAAACGTCATCAGCATCATCTACGAGAAGCATTACGTGAGGCATCTCGAGAGGTGCGCCGCGTCTTACGGCAAGTCTGGGAGGTATACGCTCAACAACGGTCTTTTCGGTGGGACGGATGGGAGAAAGCGATCCGACGGAAAAATCGTAATCCTCAAGATCGATAGCGCAGACAAGACCGCGGCGGAGCTTGCCGTCCGACTGGATGCGTTCAAGATAGACCGCACAGTTTTTATGCTCCTTAAGTATTCCTTCGTCAATATACTTTTTCATTGCGGCGTGGATGGGCGGAATTCTCTTTTCGGAATCCTCGAGCCATACTTCGGGGAGCATCAGATTGAGTGTGGAGGGTGAATCTTTCACGGTAGCGGCAACACGCTCCCAATATTCGGGCTCGGATGTATATTGATCGCAGGCAACGCACGCCCACAGCTTTCCGTCAACCGCGGAAAAATCGGGAAGCAATATATCGGCAGGGAAAATTTTCATCATAATCATTCTCCTAAGTGTAATCGTACCTTCATTATACTACATTTTTCGCAAATATGCAATATTTTTTTAATAAAAGCAAGTTTTTTTCAAAAAACGGTTGCGCGCGCAACTATTTTGTGGTATAATATTGGCATCAGAGAAAAGAAAGGGTGATTTTATGGGTCCCGGAAACGGCGGTTGGGGCGGACCGAGATATGAATATGAAAAGGTCCAGAAGCCCAAAAACATCAAAGAAGTCCCGCGATTTTTGGCAGAGCTTTTCGGAGGCTTTTTTTATCGACTCGGATACATCTTCGTTATAGTATGGAAGGCAAGCCCTTTGATACTTTTCACGATGGTCTTTATCTCGATCTTTGACGGCGTTATGCCCGTTATCGGTTCGATGATATCGGCTTCCGTGCTTGACGAATTGCATCTTGTTATACAAGAAAGGATACTTGCAGAAGAGGCGGGTATTCCCTTCACCGCGTCTTTTTGGGGATCTGCGGTTCTTTCGATGCTCATTGTCCTTTTCGTATACCGTATCTGCAACAGAGTTGTTACGCGGATAAGCAGTTCTATCATCAGAATTGCCGGTGAAAAGGTTACAAATCAGGTTAAAGTTCAAATTATGGAAAAAGCAAGAAACGTAGATCTCGCTTCTTTCGATATGCCTGCCTTTTATGAAAAGCTTGAAAACGCTAACCGTGAGGCAGGTCACAGACCTATCCAGACGCTTCAGTCAACCTTCTCGATCATTTCAACCATAATTCAGCTTATAAGCTACATACTCATTCTCGCGCGTATTCCGAATATGTGGTGGATGCCGCTTGGAGTTGTGCTCATTTCGGTACCGTCCGCAATAGTTTCCTTTGTATACAGAAGAAAGCATTTCCAGTACGTGCGTTGGCGTTCGAAGGATCGAAGACAGCTTTCCTACTTCTCCGGCTTGCTTGTCAACAAGGACCTTGTCAAAGAGATTCGAATTTTCGATCTTGCGGACACCTTTATCGACAGATATAACAAGGTATTCAAGAAATACTATGCGGGGCTTCGCAAGCTGATCATCGCAGAAAGCGCGTGGCTTATCGGCATTGCGATCATATCAGCGGTTGTTAACTGCATATTCTATGCCGTTATCGCCTTTGGCGTATTTGTCGGAAGATTTACCATTGGTAACTACAGCCTTTACACGGGCGCGCTGAGCTCTATTGCAAACTGCGTCACTTCCTTTATCAACACCTCGGCGTCCGTATACGAGGGCACCCTCTTTATCGACAACCTCATTTCCTTTATGAAGGAAAAGCCCTCTATCGTTCCGATTGCAGAGCCACCGAAGAAGGTTGATAAGAACGCGCCGCATACCATCGTTTTTGAAAACGTATCCTTCGCTTACCCCGGCACGGACAGAAAGGTCATCAAGAATCTTTCCACAACCTTCCGTCCCGGTGAAACGGTTGTGCTCGTCGGACTGAACGGTGCGGGCAAAACAACTCTGATCAAGCTTCTCACACGTCTTTACGATCCCACCGAAGGACGAATCCTTCTTGACGGCAAGGATCTGAGAGAATATGACGTCCGCGAGCTTTACGACTTGTTCGGCATCATCTTCCAAGACTTTGGAAAATACGCAGTTACTGCTGCGGAAAACATAGCTTTCGGTGATATTCATCTTGAAGAAGACCGAAATAAGGTTGAAGGATGCGCACGTCAGGCAAATGCGGAGGACTACATTTCGAAGCTTCCTGAAGGCTACGATACACCTCTCACGCGTATTTTTGAAAAGGAAGGCATTGAGCTTTCGGGCGGTCAATGGCAGAAGCTTGCGATTGCAAGGGCATTCTACCGCGATTCCGAAATTATGATCCTCGACGAACCGACTGCCGCGCTCGACCCGATGGCTGAGCAGGAGATCTTCAATCAGTTTGATAATCTGCGTGAAGGTAAGACCACAATATTCGTTTCGCACAGGCTTTCATCTGCGGTTATTGCAACAAAGATTCTCGTTCTTGAATACGGCGAGCTTATCGAGGAGGGCAACCACCACGATCTGATGGCAAAGAGAGGCAAGTACTATGATCTCTTCACCACTCAGGCAAAGCGCTATCTTGAAGGCGGTCGCGATGTTGACGAAGAAGACCGTCCGCACAGAAGACCTCACAGACACCACGATGAGGACGGCGAAGAAAGGCCCCACAGAAGACCTTCATTTGAAGAATAATTATTCCATTTCAGGGCGTCCCCAAGCGGGATGCCCTGACTTTTTACCATAATTTTGCCTCTTCACAACTCCCCGGGGTTATGTTATAATATATACGCATATATGCAACACAGCGCAAAAAGGGGGAATGTGAAATATTTCGGCAAAGTTGATTTGCCGAAGGAAATGAGGAAAGACATTATGAAAAAAAGAATTACTGCATTTATTTTATCGGCGGTGGCGCTCCTTTCGCTCTTTGCGGCACCCTTCGGCGCAAGCGCAGCGTCGGAGACCTCAAAGGCGGGGCGCGTTGCAACCGCCAGCACCGCACTCAACGTTAGGCGCTCGGCTTCGTCATCGTCCGAGGTTATCTCTTCACTTTACAAGGGCAATTACGTAACCCTTATGTGGAGATCGGGCGACTGGTGGTTCGTGGAGTTTGACGACGGAAAATACGGCTACTGCCATTCCGACTACATAGATACCGTCAGTGCGACCGCAAAGGTGGTCAAGACCGCAAGCGGAAGCCTCAACGTCAGAAGCGGTGCGGGAACTTCATATTCGAGGATCGGAAGCCTGCCGAGCGGCGAGGTTGTTCTGGTTCTTTGGACTACTGGCGATTGGAGCCGTATTCTTTATAACGGCACAAAGCTCGGCTACGTAAGCTCAAAATATCTTGCATCGGTAAATGCTTATCCCGCCGTCTCACTTTCTGTTCCGCATTATATGCAGACAGACAAGAGATGGGCAAGCGTCACGCTCGGAAGATCGGGAAAGTCGATCTACCGTGTCGGCTGCACTACGACGTCTTTTGCTATGATCGAGTCGTATCGCACGGGAACTGCGATCTATCCCGATGCTATGTCAAGAAAATTGAGCTACACCTCATCGGGCAACGTATATTGGCCGAGTGATTACGCGATGATAACAAGCAGTTCGGGCTATCTTCAGAAGATATACGACCAGCTTAAAGCAGGAAAGCCGGTACTCTTCGGTGCCAAGACAGCTTCAGGAGGTCAGCATTGGGTGGTTATCACAGGATATAAAGGCGGATCGACTTTGACCGCCTCGGGGTTCACCATCAATGATCCCGCAGTATCATCGCGCAAAACTCTTGCCGATCTTTATTCGGATTATCCGTATTTCTACAAATTCTTATATTACAAATATTGATGCTGTTGTAAAATTGCATCATTGAAGGTTCGCGGGGCATTTACTATATGTTAAAAATACAGAAATTATGAAAAATCCCAAAATATTTTCATTTCTCTGTTGACAGAATCAAAAAAATCTGTATAATATTATAGTATAATGTAAAATTAACGAGATCGGAGCAATAAAATGAGTATTAAGGTTGTAAAATTCGGCGGTTCCTCACTTGCGGATGCCGACAAATTCAGAAGAGTTGCGGAAATCATCGCGGCAGATCCCGACAGAAGATATGTCGTTCCGTCCGCACCCGGAAAGCGCTTCTCTGACGACATCAAGATCACCGATATGCTTTATCAGTGCTACAACCTCGCCCGCGAGGCTTCAACAAAGGAAGAATTTGAAACTTGCTACAGAAATATCTGTGCCCGCTTTCAGGGCATCATAACAGACCTTGGTCTTGATTTTGATATCAGCGGTGAGCTGAGTTATATCAAAAACGCCATTCTCGGCAGAGCAGGCCGTGACTTTGCCGCAAGCCGAGGAGAATACCTTTCGGGACTTATTCTCGCAAAGTTCATCGGCTTCGACTTTATCGACGCCGAAAACGTTATTCTCTTCAAGGATAACGGAACCTTTGATGCGGATATGACCCACGAGGTTCTCACAGCAGAGCTTGCACGCCACGAGCGCGCGATCATTCCCGGCTTCTACGGACTTATGCCCAACGGCACTGTCAAGACATTCTCCCGCGGCGGCTCGGATATAACCGGCTCTATCGTTGCCCGTGCGGCGGGCGCCGACCTTTACGAAAACTGGACCGATGTTTCGGGCTTTATGATGGCTGATCCGAGAATCATCGACAGCCCCAGAGCTATCGAAACGGTTACATACCGCGAACTCCGTGAGCTTTCCTACATGGGAGCTACCGTTCTCCACGAGGATGCAATCTTCCCCGTAAGAATCGCAGGCATTCCGATCAACATCAGAAACACCATGCGACCCGGCGACGACGGAACCATGATCGTTGCTTCGGCATCCGACTATGATAACAAGCACATTATCACGGGTATTGCCGGCAGACGCGGCTTCTCGGTATTCACGGTTGAAGATGACCTTATGAACTCTCAGATCGGCTACGGACGCCGTATGCTTGAGGTATTCGAGGAAAATGGCATTGCATTCGAGCACATGCCCACCGGCATCGACACGATGAGCGTTATCGTTGCAACAGCCGATATCGATCCCATCCGTGAGAAGCTTATCGCTTCCCTCAACCGCACCCTCAAGCCCGACAGCATCACCGTTGACGACGGACTTGCGCTCATCGCGGTTGTTGGACGCGGTATGGTCAAGGCGAAGGGTACCGCAGCAAGAGTCTTCTCCGCTGTATCCAACGCTGAAGTAAACATCAAGATGATCGACCAGGGCTCCTCCGAACTCAACATCATTCTCGGCGTTGAGGAACGTGATTTCGAGGTCACCGTTAAGGCTATTTACGACGAATTTGTTAATGACTAATATCAAAGCCGCCTCGCAAGAGGCGGCTTTTCATTGAAAAAGACTGTCTACCGTTTGGAATAGACAGTCTTTTTTCTTACTTAATCAACTTCTTAACAGCAAGCGCACACCAGCCGTTATCTTCGATCGATTCGACGATATAGAGCCCTGCCGCCTCAAGCGCGTCGGTGACCTCCTCTGCTCGCTCGGTGATGATTCCCGAGGCAAGGAGGGTTGAGGTATCCTTCATAAACTTTCCGACATCGGGAGCCATACGGATGATAATGTCGGCGACGATATTCGCGCAGATTACGTCATACTGCTCTGCCTTGACACCTGCAAGAAGGTCGGATTCCGCACACTCGATCTCGCATCCATTTTCGATAGCGTTTTCCGCGGCTACTTCGACTGCAATTGGGTCGATGTCATAAGCGCGGCAGACCCCTGCGCCGTATTTTGCAGCACAGATTGCAAGAATTCCGCTTCCGCATCCAACGTCAAGCACGGTGCATCCGTCTGTGATGCAGTTTTCGAGCATCTGAATGATTCCTCTTGTAGTTTCGTGAGAACCTGTTCCGAAAGCCATTCCGGGATCCATTCTGACAACGATCTCGCCCTCCTCGGGCTCGTATTCCTCCCACTTGGGGACGATTACTGTGCGGTTGCCGATGTGGAGCGGCTTATAATACTGCTTCCAAGTGTTGACCCAGCTTTCTTCGTTTACGTCGCGAACGTCAACTGTTGCCTCAATGGCTTCTGCGGTAAGCTTTTCGCGAATAAAAGCGATAGTTTCATCCGCATTTGCATCTGCAGCAAGAAAAAGCGAAACGCTCGAAACGGTCTTGTCAGCGTTGAGGAGTGCCTCGTCAACGAGCTCGCCGTAGCGGTTGTTGATCTGGAAATCGCTCATATCCTCGATCATAAGGTTGGGGTCGATCATTGACATGATCGCAACGACTTTATCGAGCACGTTGACCTTAACGGTGACTCTGATCTGTGTCCAATCCGAATATTCGTAAGCCATTTTTTAGTCCTCGTTCTTTCTGTTCTTTCTAAAGAATCTCTGCTTTTTTCCGTAATTCGACTCTCCACAAGCCTCAGCAAACTGACGCATAAGCTCGCGTTGTTTGGAATTGAGTCCCTTGGGAGTTTCGACTACAACGGTAAAGATGAGGTCGCCACGGCGATCGGGATTTTCAAGGCGGCAGGTTCCGCAGCCGCGAAGGCTGAAGGAAGTGCCCGTCTGTGTTCCCTCGGGGATGGTAAACTTCTTCGATCCCTCAAGAGTGGGAACGTCGATCTCAGCGCCGAGAGTGGCTTCTGCGACCGTTATCGGCACGTCGCAGTAAACGTCGTATCCTCTGCGGTCGAAGAGCTGATGGTTCTTTACTCTCACCTCGACGATAAGGTCACCTGCAGGACCGCCGTTTGCGCCGTCATTACCCATTCCGCGAATGGCGATTCTGCCGCCGTTTTCAATTCCCGCGGGAACTGTGACGGTGATCTTCTTTTTCTGACGCGACATACCGTTTCCGTTGCACTTTGAACAGGGTTCCTTGATGATCTTACCCGTTCCGCGGCAAGCTTCACAAGTAACCGTGCTCTGGAAGGACATACCGCCGAGTCTTTGCATAACTCTGCGCTGACCGCTTCCGCCGCACGCGGAACAAGTTTCGGTCTTTCCGTCCTTTGATCCGCTTCCGTTACATTCGGAGCATCTTGCGATACGGGAAAATTCCATTTCCTTCTTAACGCCGAATGCGGCTTCCTCGAAGGTGACGCTTATAGCGTAGCCAATATCCTCGCCACGTCTTGGGGCGTTTCTTTGTCTTTGTGAAGAACCTCCGAAACCGCCGAAGCCTCCAAATCCGCCGCCAAATATGTTGCTGAATATGTCACCAAAATCCATATCCCCCATATTGAATCCGCCCGCGCCTGCACCGCCGTTTTCAAACGCCGCGTGGCCGTAATTATCGTAAGCCGAGCGCTTTTCGGAATCAGAAAGGATGGCATAAGCCTCGTTGACTTCCTTAAACTTTGCCTCCGCCTCGCTGTCGCCGGGGTTCATATCGGGATGATATTTTTTTGCAAGCTTTCTGTACGCTTTTTTTATTGTATCTTCATCGGCGCTGCGGTCTACGCCGAGCACCTCATAGTAATCTCTTTTAGCCATTGGTCTGCCTTTTTGATGTATTTAAATACTGCTTTGTGGGAAGAGCGTCAACTTGCGCCCTTCCCACAATATTTTATTGATTATTTATCGGAATTGTCCTCAAAATCTGCGTTGTAGTAGCCGTCGCCGCCCATATTGCCGGGGTTACCGCCCATATTGGGATCGCCGCCCTGAGCCGCGTAGAGCTTCTCGGAGAGCTTGCCGAACGCCTGCTGAAGCGCCTCAGTGTCTGCCTTGATGGCATCAATATCGCCGGTGTTAACGGTTGCCTTGAGCTTCTCAATAGCATCCTTTACGGGTGCGGTATCAGCCTCGGAGACCTTGTCGCCGATCTCGCCGAGAGTCTTTTCGGACTGGAAGATGAGGTTTTCTGCGTAGTTCTTGGTCTCAACAGCTTCCTTCTGCTTCTTGTCCTCTTCAGCGAACTTTTCAGCCTCTGCAACTGCGCGATCGATGTCATCCTGGCTCATATTGGTGGAGCTGGTGATGGTGATGTGCTGTTCTCTGCCGGTGCCCTTATCCTTTGCGGTTACGTTAACGATACCGTTTGCGTCGATATCGAAGGTTACCTCGATCTGGGGTACTCCGCGGGGTGCGGGAGGAATGCCGTCAAGAACGAAACGTCCGAGAGTGGTGTTGCCCGATGCCATCTGGCGCTCACCCTGGAGAATATGGATCTCAACCTGAGTCTGGTTGTTATCTGCAGTGGAATATACCTGGCTCTTCTTTACAGGGATGGTGGTGTTTCTGTCAATGATCTTGTTGAATACGCCGCCGAGGGTCTCGATACCGAGGGACAGGGGAGTTACGTCGAGGAGAAGGAGATCCTTAACTTCGCCGCCGAGAACACCGCCCTGGATAGCCGCACCGATTGCTACGCACTCATCGGGGTTGATGCCCTTGAAGGGATCCTTGCCGATGAAGTTCTTAACTGCATCCTGAACTGCGGGAATTCTGGTGGAACCGCCGACGAGGAGAACCTTGTCGATCTGTGCGGGACGAAGACCTGCATCGGAGAGAACCTGCTTTGTGGGGTTCATGGTTGCATCAACGAGGTCTGCGGTGAGTTCGTTGAACTTTGCGCGGGTGAGAGTTGCTGTGAAGTGGAGAGGTCCTGCTGCAGTTGCGGTAAGGAAGGGGAGGTTGATCTCGGTGGTGGTCATACCGGAGAGCTCGATCTTTGCCTTCTCTGCTGCTTCCTTAAGTCGCTGACCGACCATCTTGTCGCCGCGAAGGTCAACGCCGTTTTCCTTCTTGAATTCATCGATCATCCAATCGATGATTCTCTGGTCGAAGTCATCACCGCCGAGCTTGTTGTTACCTGCGGTTGCAAGAACCTCGAAAACGCCGTCGGAGATCTCGAGAAGGGATACGTCGAAGGTGCCGCCGCCAAGGTCGAATACCATGATCTTCTGATCGTTTTCCTTATCCATACCGTAAGCAAGTGCAGCTGCGGTGGGCTCGTTGATGATACGAAGAACCTCAAGGCCTGCAATCTTACCTGCATCCTTGGTTGCCTGACGCTGTGCATCGGTGAAATATGCGGGAACTGTGATAACTGCCTGATTTACGCTCTGTCCGAGATATGCCTCTGCATCAGACTTCATCTTCTGAAGGATCATTGCGGAGATCTCCTGGGGGGTATAGCCCTTACCGTTGATGTTAACGCGTCTGTCAGTGCCCATATCTCTCTTGATGGAGCTGATGGTGAGGTCGGGGTTTGTGATAGCCTGACGCTTTGCAACCTGACCGACAAGACGCTCGCCGTCCTTCTTGAAAGCTACGACGGAAGGAGTGGTTCTTGCTCCTTCGGGATTGGGAATAACTACGGGCTCGCCGCCCTCAAAAACTGCTACGCAAGAGTTTGTAGTACCAAGGTCAATGCCTATGATCTTTGCCATAATAAAAATTCCTCCAAATATATTATCTAAATTAATTTCCGTTTAATTTGCGACCTTTACGACCGCGTATCTGATAACCTTGTCGCCTCTGGTGTAGCCCTTTTGGAGTACCTCAACGACTTCGTTTTCGCCGTAATTTTCGTCCTCAATGTGAAGAACGGCATAGTGGCGTTCGGGATCAAAAGTTTCTCCGACAGCCTTTATCTCCTCGATTCCGAGTTTTGCAAGACCTTCATCGAAGCTCTTGAGAATGAGTGCAAGTCCTTCCGCAAGTGCTTTGGGATCCTCGCAACCTACTGCTCTGCCGAGGTTATCGAGCACAGGAAGGAGAGCGTTGATCGCATCCGAATAAGCATCGGAATATACGTTTTCGCGTTCCTTTTGTGAGCGGCGACGGAAGTTATCATACTCTGCGCAAAGGCGGAGATATTTATCGTCCTTCTCTGCCCCTGCGGCTTCGAGCTCTGCGATCTTTGCTTCAAGCTCGCGTGTTTTTTTGTTTTTCTTTTCTTTTTTATTCTCAGCCTCGGGTGCAGGTGTTTCGGTTGCTTCCTCTGCGGGAGTCTCCTTTACCTCTTCACTTTCAGCTGTGGGGATGTTCTTTTCTTCAGTCATTGTCTTCATCCTTTATATCTATTTCTTTATTTGCTTTTTTACCGGGAGGGGCGAGAGCCGAATATTCATCCATGATCTCTCCCACAGAACCGCACAAGCGCTCTATCGTTTCGAGAACCTTGGCGTAATCCATTCGCAGAGGTCCGAGGACTCCGATAACTCCAAGCGTTTTTCCGTCCCTCACGATGGGTTTGAATACTATCGCCGAGTTATTCATAACCTTGACCGACGATTCGGATCCGATGAGGACCGAAATATCTTCATTCTGCGAGCCCGAAACAAGTTTGAGGATCTCATCCTTCTGCTCGAGTGTTCCGAGAAGGTCGCCGAGTTGCTCGGGGCTTTCGTAATCGCGGTAATGAAGAAGATTTCCAATTCCGGTGAGCTGAAGCTCGCCGCCATCGTTTTCTGTCAGTGCGGTATAGATCGTTTTGATTATCGGTGCGATGAGCTCGCTGTCCGCGCCCATCTCTTCCTCAAGCTTCAACATAACAGACATATTAAGTGCTTCCGCGGGAAGACCGACAACCGTAGCGTTAAGAACTGCCGCGAGGTGAGAAACCACGTCCTGCGATTTCGGAGTTGTCATTCTGATATGCTTTGAAATTACGTTGCCCGAGGCATTTATCATTATAAGAACGAAATTGTATTCGTCGATATAAGCCGTTTCAAAGCGCGTTATGACCGCTGAGGAACCTCCGGGCTTAACTGCGAGTCCGGTGTAATTCGTCATCGCAGAGGCAAGCTTTGAGGCTGTGAGGAGTATCTGATCGAGTTCTGCGGTCTTGCTTTTGAGGATACGGTCGATCTGTGCGATCTCGTTTTTTGTCATCGCGTAGTGCTCGATGAGCTGATCGACGTAAAATCTGTATCCGAGCTGCGAGGGCACTCTGCCCGCCGAGGTGTGCGGCTGTTCGAGATAACCAAGCTCCTCAAGCTCTGCCATTTCGTTTCTGATAGTTGCCGAGGAGCAGCTGATACCCGGAAGCTGCATAAGCGATTTTGAACCGATAGGCTCACCGAGCTCGATATGCGATTCAACGATAGCTTTCAGTATCTGTTTTTTTCTGTTACTGAGTTCACTTCCGTACATAACTTTCTCCTTTCGGCAATAAAAGCGGCACCGTTTGCGGTTCGTCTTTTAGCACTCATTATTATTGAGTGCTAACCTACGCTAATAATATACCACAAACGATGCCGTTTTTTTACTCTTTTGTTTAGATTTTTTGTGAATTATTTGTGAACATTGGCAGATAGAGTGCTAATTTGCAAAACCATTGCACTTTTACTGCTCTATTGCCCAATATTCAATAGCAGATACACTGTCGCCGTCAAAGCGGAAGCGAAGTTCGGTGTTGCTCTTGACATAAACAACGTGGCCGGTCCGCTCTGTGAAGGATGATCCGTATGCGTTGATAACATCGCTGCGGGTCGAGCCGAGCATAATTCCCTCGGGGGTTGCGACGGAGTCATCGGTAAAGCAGATATTAAGAACGTAATCTACTTCATTTTCGGGATAGGTGCGAAGCTTGAAGCCGGGATAGGTATAATCCTTATCAAGCCCCTGATAAAGGCAGCTGGGGCTTTCCTCATAAGACGCGGGATCACCAATGCCGCTGAGGAGCTCCGACATTTTTGCGTGAGGAGTGAGCGCGGTATTCTTATATACGAAGGAATAAACGCTGTTCTCTGCCACAGGGGAAGACGATTCCTCGGGAGGGAGGGTGATATCCGCGCCACCATTATTGCAGGAAGCAAACATTACTGTGATTACAGAAAGCAGTAAAATTG
This sequence comes from Clostridia bacterium, assembly GCA_017632155.1. The sequence continues at coordinate 3,079 of JAGBRZ010000229.1, read as the reverse complement.
CCGATATGATCTTTTTCATTTTTAGTTTTCCTTTCACTGTACGAAATATTCAGAGGGGATCTCGAGGTTTACAAGCGGACGCTTGGATACCTCGGGGAATTTTTCGACATCATAAGTGTAATAGTTTTCGAGCTTATAGTCAGCATTACGCCATCTGGTATAAGCCTCAAGCTGTGAGTTGGTCATAAGATAGGTTGCGAGATTGTAGGGTGCGCGCTGTGGGGTGGCATCGAAATGATACCACTCGGGGCTATTTTGATTTCCTATATTAACAAGCACCCAAAAATGCGTTCCCGTGCCCTCGATCTTTGCTGATTCGGCTCTTTCTACTATATGAGCATCAAAGCCGAGATAGCGCAGAATTGAATAGGAAACCGCGCAATAAGTGAAGCAGTCGCCCGTATAGGCACCGTTCAGCGCCTCGTAAGCCTCCTTACGCCAATCGATGTGCTTGGAGGTATTGCTGTACTTCATATTATCATATACGAATCTGAAAACAGCATAAACCTTTTCTTCAGCAGTCATCTTGCTTGTTATATTAAGATCTTTTTCGATCTTTGCAACAACAGCCCACAGCATATCCTCGGTAACTCCGGCATCATGGACGGTCAACATAACAGCACGTCTGCTTTCGTTCCCTGCACCGTCTTTTGCGACGATATAAACGGTATATTTTCCGGGGAGATTGAGATTTGCATCCGAGGAGTCAAGAGAAAGCTCGACCTGACCGCTGTCATCGGTTGCCTCTACGCTCGCGCGCCAGATTACAGTTCCTCCTGCATCGGCTTCAAGTGCATCGGGAGCCGAAACTATTACGGGAGGCTCTGTATCACTCGTAACGGTAAAATAACTCGAATAGACGGTGGAGTTACCAAAGGCATCGGTAAGAACGATATTAACGTTTACTGTTCCGGACGAAACGAGCGTGGGCTCGGTTTCATATTTTGCGATAACACGGCTCTTATCAACGATATTACTGATAAAATCGGAAGCCGAGGGGATCTTATTATAGCAAGTCTGCGGAGTGACGGTTGCCTCCGGAGGCGTTCTGTCCGCGATCTCAAGAACAACGTCATATGCTACGCCATCGCAAAGGACCTGAAGCATATAAATGCCCGCCGCATCCTTGTTAATACCCGAAAGCTCGGAAAGATATTCACCCGCTCCCGCTCTTCCGGTGAATACATCCGCAGAGGGAAGTTCATCGCCGAGTTCGGAAACATAGTGTGTATAAAGAAGCCCGTGCTCATCAACAACAGTGAGAACAAAGGTATATTCGGTCTTGTTGCCCGCGCCGTCTTCAAGTATAACGGTCACGTCCTGACGCCCCGTTTTATTGAGGTTAGGCTTCTTTTTGAACTTCACCTCGACATCTGTTGCATCTTTGATGTCGGATACACAATCTTCGGCGTGAAGTTCTGTTCCTTGCCATACCGAAAGATCGGTCACCGTAGCGGTAGGAGCATTAGTATCAACGACGATAAGCTTCGTTACACAAGCCGAGCCGTCAACGATGAGTCTTATCTTATATTCGCCAACTTCGGAAAGGTTGTATGATACGCCGTCGCCGAACTCTGCGGTATGCGATTTATCGATCAGAAAATCGGTTGGGGATATAGAACTTCTTCCCGCCTCGACTGTCACGCTTCTTGCAACGAAATCGGGGCGTGAAAACATATTTCCGAGAAGAAGAGCTATCACGATGACCAAAAGCACCGAAAGCGCGGTGATTGCATAAATTATATGCTTGCCATTTGCGGGAGAAGCTTTCTCCTTGCGCATGGGCTCGCCGTTATATTTACTTCTGTAATCTTTATAATCCATTTATCTATCCTTAAACAGAAATTTATTCTATTATATTATACCACTTAAACCCATTCATTAAGTTGCCAAATGATAAATAAAAAATAAACAATAAAAATGACCGGGCAATATACCCGATCATTTTTATTGTTTAGCCCATTCTTTCGCCGAGCTGTGCTCCACCGAGGATGTGGAAATGCAGATGCTTTACCGATTGGCAAGCATCGGCACCGCAGTTGGATATAACGCGGTAGCCGCCGCCGAGGCCTTCAGCCTTAGCGATCTCGGGGATAGCTTCAAAGATCTTTGCAACGAGCGCGCTGTTTTCCGCATTGATCTCATCAACGGACGAGATATGTACCTTGGGCACAACAAGAATATGTACGGGTGCCTGAGGATTTATATCGCGGAAAGCATAGACGTATTCATTTTCATAGACCTTTGACGAAGGGATATCGCCCTTGACGATCTTACAGAAAAGACAGTCCATCATTCAGCAAGAACGGTTACTCTGCCGCTTGTAAGCTCGGTGATAAGGTCGATGATACCAACGATAACGCCAATGCAGAAGAAGCAAAGGATACCAACAACGAGAGTTGTGGTGTTCTTGGTTTCAAGATAGCGAAGAATGCGATAGATTCCGCTTGCAAGTCCACCGGTCCAAGGGAGGAAAAGGAGGATCTTGACGATAAGAGGAAGCTCTTCAAATTTTTCTGTGTACTTTACCTGTTCAGACATATTATGCCTCCCGAATTAGTCGATCCACCAAATGTTGCCCTTGAAAAGGATGCAAACGAGGTCGATGAGCCACATGAAGGGGATACCTACGAAAAGAAGAACGACAGCGAGTACAATACCTACAATGTTCTTCTTTGCAAGGCTGCGGCAAAGGCGGTAGATCATCCAAATGATCGCGATTGCGGGGATGCAGAAAATGAGTTTGACTATCTTAGGAAGATTGTCAATTGCTTTGATGAGAGAATCCATAACAATACCTCTTTCATAAAATTTGATATTAAAAGTATATCACATCCAACTCAAAATGTCAATAGTTTGGTTATTATTTTGTCACAAAAAAGAAAAACAGGCAGAACCGCGGTTCTGCCTGTATCTTCATAAAAGAAAGGCTTATTTATACTTTCTCTTTCTTGCTGCTTCAGACTTCTTCTTGCGCTTTACGCTGGGCTTTTCATAGTGCTCTCTCTTACGGAGCTCTGCGAGTACACCGGAGCGTGCACACTGCTTCTTGAAGCGACGAAGAGCGTTATCAAGAGAT
>JAGBRZ010000228.1 GCA_017632155.1 Clostridia bacterium | reverse complement strand
TACGGCGCCAACGACGTTCTCGAAGGCGTTGCCATCATGCAGCTCGAGAGCGTGGAAGTTTCCATCACCGGTAACTCCACCAACCCCACCCGCTTCCAGCATCCCGTTGCCGGCACCTACAAGAAGTGGTGTAACGAGAACGGCGTAAACTACTTCTCCGTTGCTTCCGGCGGCGGAACAGGCCGTACTCTCCATCCCGATAACATGGCAGCAGGTCCCGCATCCTACGGTATGACCGACACCATGGGCCGTATGCACTCCGACGCGCAGTTCGCAGGTTCTTCCTCCGTTCCCGCACACGTAGAGATGATGGGTCTCATCGGCGCAGGTAACAACCCCATGGTTGGTATGACCGTAGCCGTTGCAGTTGCTATCGAAGAGGCTATGAAATAAGATTATCAAAAAGCCTTGTATTATCTAACCAAACAGCAAGTTTGAGTTAAGTTCAAACAACTTTTCATAGGCTTTTTGGCAAGTGTGATACAGCTTTTTGAGAACTTTTAACTAAAAAAGAGTTAGACACATCATTTTGGGATTTTCCCAAGTGATGTGTCTAATATTTTTTGGTGGATGAAAAAGCTGAATGATCTGCATAATAGAAAATTCTAATGTTAATTGAATAATATTCACGTAGCTTTATCTGTACATTTTTTGAAAATTATGATATAATTAAACCAACCTCGAGGGAACAACTAATCTCAAAGGAGAGATTCCATGAAGAATTTTGGTAACAGAATAAAAGCATTACGCAGAAAAATGAACTTAACACAAGAAGAACTTTCAGAAAGGCTTAATGTGTCTTATCAAACAATATCCAAATGGGAAACCAATGCTTCATTACCCGACATCACCATGTTTCCCATCCTTGCGAACCTTTTCAACGTAAGCACCGACGAGCTTTTGGGTGTTGATCTTGCAAAAAAGCAGGTCAAAATTGATGCGATCATAGCAGAATTCGACAAGCTTTCGAATCTTGGAAAGGAAAAAGCAAAATTCGATTTTATATGCAGGGCATACAGAGATTATCCCAATGACGAGAAAATCTTGCAAAAATATATTTGGATGCTATACTATGATCCATATTTTTGGGAAGATTACTGGGATAAAAATGAGGAGGGCAAATTACCGGAAAGCCACCCTAAAGTTCCACACAAGGAAGAAATTATTATGTTGTGTGAGCGTATACTCAAAGAGTGCTTTGACGAGCAGCTCAGATATGATGCCATCAGCTTGCTCAGCGGAATTCACGGTCTTATGGGAAACGAAGAAAAAGCTATCGAGTATATAAAGCTTTTACCACACGAATTACAGGTTGAGGAAATGATGGAGCTTTATGACAGGGGAAGTGAGAATTGGTGGAAATACGCACGAGAGGATATTTACAGCACCAGTGAAGATTTTTACGTAAAGATCAGAAACTGCGCAAATTACGCACAATCGACTAAAGAATCCATACGCATATATAAAAAAGCAGTGGATTTCATCAAACTGATTTATGACGAGGGTGACTATGGCTTCTCCAATTATAATTTGTCAGAGGCATATCTGGCTATGGCATCCTTATATTGCCGCGAATGTAATTATGAAAACTGTGCAAAGTATCTTGATCTTTGCTTGGCTCATGCAAAAGCTTATGACGAACTTCCCGAGAAGACCGTCCATACCTCATATCTTGTAAAAAACTATGAATTCGAAAGATCACACATTTATTCGGGATATGAATGTAACTACGTTATGCATCAATTTGGCTCTATCCAAAAGAGTAAACACTTTGATATCACCCGTAATGAACAATGGTTTAAGGATATAATCGAAAAATATACACCATTTGCTAAAGATGTTAAGCGCTAATCTTGTTTTTTTCCGCGCAATATGATATAATAAATACATAAAACACAATTAGCACCGGAGGCGCTATGAAGTCAAAGAATCAAAACCTATTCTTTAAGTCCATCCTGCCCGCAGTATCGTTTGGCGCGCTGACGGGTGTTCTGACTTCTCTGGCAGTAAATCTTTATAAGGTCTGCGCCAAATTTGCGATCTCTTTTTCCGAAAAAGGGTATCATTTGATCGGCGAAAAGCCATACATAATCCCCATTATTCTTGCCGCTTTTCTGATCCCCGCCTTTTTGTTCTCCTTCATTTATAAGCGCATTCCAAATCTGCGCGGGGGCGGAATTCCGACCTCGATAGGTATTTTGCGCGGAATTATTTCATTCAAGTGGGTTCGGAATCTCATTGGAATTTTCGGTATGTCGCTCGTTTCATTCATCATCGGAGTGCCTCTCGGAAACGAGGGTCCCTCGGTTCAGATGGGTGTTGCGATCGGGCGCGGAAGCGTGACCACATTCGGCAAGCGATTTCACGCTTGGGACAGATACTCGATGACGGGCGGTGCCTGCTCGGGCTTTGCCGTGGCTACCGGCGCGCCGATCTCGGGCGTTCTCTTTGCCGTTGAAGAAGCTCATCAGCGCATCTCCCCGATGATACTTATGATCGCCACAACTTCGGTTATGTTTGCCACCGCAACGACAGAGCTGATCGCACCCATACTCGGAGTCAGCAAAACGCTCTTCCCCTCCATGGAGCTTCCGCAGCTTGAGCTAGGGGACGTTTGGATCCCTCTCCTTGTGGGCGTGACGATGGGACTTTTCGCCGTTCTGTTTTTGAGTTATTACCGCATCATCTTCAACTTTTTCAACAAAACGCTCGGACGCATTCCGCACGGTTGGCGTATCTTTATTGTATTTTCGCTGACATTCGTCGCAGGACTTTGCTCGTATTCTTTCATTTCCACGGGTCACGAGCTCATCTTGCACCTTTTGGACGCGAAAACCGCTGTATGGATGCTCCTCATTATTCTGATCGTTCGCGCGACACTCACTCTCTGTGCCAACTCCAACCGCGTCACGGGCGGTATCTTTCTGCCGCTTATGGCGGTCGGCGCGCTCGTTTCCTCGCTCCTTTCCGCGCTTCTCGGGCAAGTCTTCGGGCTTGACGGCTCCTACCACACGGTCATTCTTGTGCTTGGCATCACCGCATGTATTGCGGGTATGATGAAAATGCCCTTGACGGCGATAGTATTTGCAGTTGAGGCGCTTTCTTGTTACGACAACGTCATTTACGTTATCGTTGCGGCGGGCGTGGCATTTCTGATAACCGAAATATTCGGCGCCGAATCGATCAACGACCGAGTGCTTGAAAATCTCGTTCACGAGATCAACGCAGGCAAAACGCCCGAAATAATCGACCGCTACGTGCCCGTCAAGCGCGGCGCATTTGCGATCGGTATGCAGGTTCGCGACATCTTTTGGCCGACAGGTCTGTTTGTTCTTTCGCACAAGCAAGTCCTGCCCGAAGAGCAACGCAGCAAGCACGCCCCGAAAGCCTTGCACGAAGGCGACATAATTCACGTGCGCTGCACCACATTCGACGCGGCGCGAACCGAGGAAAAGCTGAAAGACATAGTCGGCGATTGGGACGCTTCGGATGAACCCGAAAAATGATCCGGAAATATACAAAAAAGAGGACAAACAAATGATAGACCTTCAAAGCTTCATTTCCGAAATCAAGGAACAGAACATAAATATGGATGCGGTTGCTGTCATCAAGGCCGATGCGCTTCTCGCACTGCACCGTTTCAGCGACACTATCGAGCACAACGTCTTCTCTGTTGCAAAGAGCCACACGGCGACTGCGATCGGATTTGCCGTCGATGAGGGCAAGCTGAAGCTCACCGACAAACCCGTGGATTTCTTCGCTGACATTCTGCCCGAGGAACTCGATCCGCGCTGGAACGACGTAACTCTTTTCAATCTGCTCACGATGTCAACAGGGCACGGCACAAAGCATCTTATGGTAGTTGACCGAAAGATGCTCCGTGAAAAGGGAGAAAAGGAATGGCTCACCTTTGCCTTCACCCGTCCGATGGTGTGGGGAGCGGGCGAGAAATTTGTTTACGGCAACCTCGCGCCCTACGTTGCGGGAAGAATGCTCGAAAAGGCAGTCGGTATGACTATCTGCGACTATCTCTACGAAAAAATGTGGAAGCCCATGGGTGTAAAAAAGCCTCGTTGGGACACAGATCCCGCGGGTCACACATTTGCGGCGAGCGATCTCTATCTTGATATCGTCGATATGGCAAAGCTTGGTCAGCTCTACGTATCGGGCGGCAAATACAATGGCGAGCGTCTGCTTTCCGAGGAATGGGTAAAGGCGTCGGGAAGCAAGCATTACGACACCTATGTGATGAATCCCGGCGGATACTGCGCCGACGAAGAGGCAGGCTACGGCTTCTACTTCTGGCTCAATAAAGCGGTCGAGGGCAGCTACCGTTGCTACGGACGCGAGGGTCAGTTCGTCATCATACTCCCCGAGAAAAATGCTGTCATTGCAACGCAGGCGATGAATTCGAACGTAGAACCGATACTCAGCGTAATTTGGAAGCATATCCTTCCTCAAATATAAGAAAGAAACCGTTTCGGAAAGCTCCGAAACGGTTTTGTGTTATTTGAATATTTCAAGCGGGACTTTTGAAGTTGTCGGTCCGCAGACCTCGAGGCGATAGCCGTCGGCCGTTTTGACGAATCTGACAGGGTCGATCGCAACGTGACGAGGCTGAACGGCGGTTGGGGTGTTATGGGTGTGATAAACCATCACCATTCCGCCCGTGTGAGTTTCGATAATCGAGCAATGCCCCGTTCCGCGTGTATCTGCCGTACCACGGAGAATGGGATTATGCTCGCTCTTCTTGAAGCCCTCAAGCGGATTCGTTGAAGTAGCATATCCAACGGCATAATCAGCCTCGAAATGGCTGCCCGAATAAACAAGGTAATAAACTCCCTCTTTTTTCAGCATATAGGGAGCTTCAACAACGCCGCCGCGGTTCATCGTCTTTTCCCAATCCTCGGTGGGCGTGAAAATGAGCTTTTCGGTCTCCCACTTGGGTGTAAGGCAATCGGATTCCATCTCGAGTCCCCAGATGCCGTAGGCTCTGCCGTCGCACCACGAGGTATAATAGAGATAGATCTTTCCATCGTCATCAACGAAGATATGACCGTCAATGGTCTTTGTCAGGAATGGCATATCGCCCGCGCAAACGAATGGACCTTCGGGCTTATCGGCAACCGCGATACCGAATCCCGCCTCGCCCATCGAAACAGCCATATAGAACTTGCCGCCGATATATTCAACGTCGGGCGCCCACATATATCTCTTGTCGATATTCCAGGAAACCTCGGGGAGCGAAACGCCAACGTATTCCCAGTTTGCGAGATCGGCGGAGCGGTAAACGGGATAATGATTGCCCGTAACGTACATATAATAATAGCCTTCGTGATAAAGAATATCGGGGTCGGCGGCGCTCATAACGACGTTGTTCTGATAGGTCGCGCCGCTATTGATGAGCTCCATCTCTTTGCAATCAATCGAAGAAAGCGCAGTGCCGTAACCGCTCGGATCACCGACACGGACTTCACCCGCAAGATCGGGCGTTTTCACCTCGAATATCTGCCAAGTTTCCATATTTAATGCGGGATCCCAGAAATAAGCGCGAAGATATTCGCCGTCAAAGTGGCAATTTACATTATAAGTATATTCCAACTGAGAAAGAACTACCTTCTTTGCAAGCTCGACTCTCTTCTTTTCCTGACGGTAGAGCGCAACGCTTGTGGGAGTGAATTCAACAACGTATCCCTCTCCGATTCTGATCTCAAGGGAGCTGTTTTTATGCGCAAATGCGGCAGTAAAGGAAAGACTGCTGTTCTTGCCAAAGCTGTCTGCAACTTTGTTGAGTGTCGTTGTGTTTTCAATTATGCAGAGATCAGAGGGCAGCGCGCCGTCTTTAAGCGCGGACATAAAACGAAAAGCAGCCGCATCGTAAAGATCGTCACTTGTTGCCGAGATAATGATCTTCTTGTTTATAACCGCAATGATTATGTCATTCTCGCCGAGCATTTCGAACGCCTTTTGGCTTTCGGGACGATTGGTCTTTCCGATGAGTATCTCACATTCACGCTCTGCGGTCGTATCTGCTCTGTAATCAATGCTGACGTTATATTCTCTTCCAATTGCATTTGAGGAAAGAATGGCAAGATACTTTTCCTTATAGGCGTCGCCGGGATAGATGATGATATAATCTTTAGGGTCAAAAGACAGCATAGCGTCTTCCTCGCTTTCTTCCGTTGTAATTTCGGAGATTTCGGGGGCTTCGGTGGTGTCAACCATTTCCGCTTCCTTTTCGCAGGAAACAAAGACGGCGAGTAGCGCAAACAACACCAAAGCGATAAAAAAGACTTTCTTCATATCGTCACTCCAAAATATTTATGCTTTTTCAAAAAGATCGATAAGGTATTTTCCGATTTCGACAGAATACTGCTCGTAAAGTTCCATTGAAGCGGCGTGCGGAACCTTTTCGGGCTGGAGCTCGAAGTTGAACTCGCCCTCATAGCCCGCCACTTTAAGCGCGGTCATAACCTTTGCCCACGGAACGGTGCCCATAAAGGGCGCTTTGTGCATATCCGACGCGCGGTTGTTATCGTGAACGTGAAGCATCTTGATGCGCTTGCCCATTGCCGCGATGACCTCGGGGAGGTCGTTGTCGAAGAACTTGTTTATATGAGCGTGACCGATGTCAAGGCAGATTCCGACCTTGTATCCTTCAGCGGCAAGAATATCAACCGCCTCGATGAGCTCGCCGACGGGACGTTTTGCCATATTCTCAATGGCAATACCGATGTTCTTTACACCCGACTCGGCGAAAAGACGCTTGACATATTCAACAGTACCTTCAACAGTGGTGACGTGCATAACCGTCCACTCTGCGCCGAGATACTCGGAAGCCTTGAGCGAACGAACCGCCATTTCGTGAAAATAGTCAAACTTTTCAGCTTCGGGGTTGGTGTAATCATAACGGTAAGGCAGATGAGTCGATACTATCTTTATGCCGCACTCTTTAGCCTTTTCTATGTAAGGATCGAGATTTTCCTCCCAATTATCCGAGTCGAGAATATCCTCGTGCGGATAGGGATCGTCATTGTAAATAACGCGGGTGAAACCAACGTCAATAGCATCGTAACCAAGCTCCTTGAGCTTTTCGATCTTTCTGATATTTGCATTTGCGGAAAGTAACATGGTTTTCCTCCTATTTCTTTGATAATCTAAATCTATTGAAAAATCAATAAATATAATATGATCCGTTTTTTTGGTGGCTTTGCCGCCGAAAAAACACCGCCAAGACGAGCCGGGCGAGTCCGCGCGCCGAGGGGAGCCGTCAAAATCCGTGATTTTGGCGAGCGGCGATAAGCGCGCGATTCTCAATTGTAAAACGCAGTTTTACAATTGGTTACTTCGAAAATCTTCTTGCATAACCGCATCTGCGGCATAGCTCCTCGGTGGCGCGGCGGCGGGTGAAGCCGTCATAGATCGCGCGGGCGCGGCGGGTGGCGAGGATATCGTCGATCTCGCACTCGAATAGATTGCCGAGTGTAACTACTCCCTCCGAATCGAGGCAGCAGGGCACAACGCTTCCGTCAACGAGCACGCCGAACTGATCGCGCAGACCGTGGCAGAAGCAATCGCCGTCCTCGCCTATCGAGGGCGCGCAGAGGTCGGGCCAATCGAATCGGTCGCCGAATTCAAGGAAGAGGCGCGAGTGCAAGCGGTAACTGTCACCGCCGCGCATCGGCTTCCATTCCTCGGGGAATTTTTCGTGCAGACGGGCAAGCACCGCCGCGTTTGTCTTTTCATCCTCAGAACCGAGGTTCCAAAGGCGGAGAACGGTGTATATTCCCTTCTCCGATGCCTTCAGGGCAAAGTCCGCACAGTTGTCAAGATATGACTCATCCGCAAAAGCGGGATTTGCGGCGGGCGCGTGGAGTGAGATGCTGATCTTATAAAAGGGTGCGGCAAGCAGCTCATCGCCGCATTTTGTAAGCAGCGAGCCATTGGTGGTCAGCATCGGCGAAAATCCCTTTTCGCTCGCCCGCTTGATAAATTCGGGCAAAAGCGGATGCAATGTCGGCTCGCCCATAAGATGGAAGAAGAGATATTCAACCTTGCCGCGCAAACGGTCGGTCAAAAGATCAAATTCCTCCGCAGTCATAAACCTTTTTTCCCTTTTCGTTTTATGACAAAATGAACAGGAAAGGTTGCAGACGTTGGTGATTTCGAGATATGCCTTGTTAATCATCAGTATCTCTCACGGAGTGCTGTGCTTGCGTGTCCCATCGGCAAGCCGTCGCGGTAGAGGTGAGAGTCGTTCGACAGAGTCATAACACGTGCGCGCGCATAACCATCAAAAGTCCAATTTCTTCCCTCATCGAAAAGTATCGCAGTCAAGCCGGTATGCTTCATCTCAAAATGAGTGGAATAATACGGGAACGGAATGTCAAGAAGCTCGCTCATAAACATCTTTCCCGCGCCTTCGTGGGCAAAAAGCGCAACACGCTTGTCCTTGACGTCCTTGGTAACCTTATACATTCCCTTCTCACGGTCGTGCTCGAGTCCAAGCGAGGCAAGCCACTCGTCAAGATGATCGCCGATACGCTTGCAAGCGGCGCCAAGATTAAACTCGGCAAGAGCGGGATGCTCGTGCCAATTATCCCCCATCGATCTGACCTCGCGGGAGGCGAGGATCTGCGAATATATGGGATTCGCCCAACACCAGGTCTTGGATTTTTCATCAATCGGAAGCGCCATTTCGCGGAAAGCTTTGCTTTCGTGCATCCAATCAAGCAAAATGGGCTCCTTTCCGAGCAGCTCGCAGGTGGGCTGTGCTGTCTGCATTGCGCGTGTCGAGGTTGAGGAATAGATCTCGTCAACACCGAAAAGGGCAAGGCGCTTTGCTACAGACTCCGCCTGGCGGTGGCCAAGGGGCGTGAGCTGATCGGGACTGTAGATCGGGTCGCCGTGGCGAACGTAAAAAAGTATCATAATTTATCTCCTGTCAATTATTTCAACATCACAAACATCGGGAGTGCAGAGCGAAAAGGAACATCCGTCAATCTCGGTTTGATAGAGGTATTCATCAAGATCAAAAATGCAGAACTCGGCAAAATCGCCGTCTATTCCCTGCCCCGTCAGCTTGACGTAGGCTTCCTTTGCCGTCCAGATATTATAAAACGCGGAAACCGTATCGGCATCGAGCGCATCCATCTCATCGGGGTGAAAAAAGCGACGCGCTATCTTTCGGCAACGCTCATCCTCGTCGGGGCGGTTCTTGTATTCCTGGATATCAATACCAATCACCTCATCCGAAAAAGCGCAAGCAAAAATGCCACCGCTGTGACTTACCGAGAAATGAACGGAATTATTATTCAAAAAATACGGCTTGCCCTTTTCGGTGCGTGCGATAGTAAGATCACCCTCGGGAATCCCCACAAGGGTGCAATATTCCCGTGCAAGCATCAAAACCGCCTCGTCCGTGGTCAGGTCATCGCACTTTTTCATAAGGAACAGATATACCATTCTTCCCCTCCGCGCATTAATTCTCATCATATTATACCATATTTTGCGCGCCATTTCAAGGCTTTTAACAAAATACCAAGCGGGCGCTAGCGCGCCCGCTTGGTTTAATTCAAAAGCTTATTAGTTCTTGCCCTGAAGGTCCTTTTCCTATTTCTCGACCATCTTCTTAACCATCTGGCCGCCGATAGAGCCAGCCTGACGTGCGGTAAGGTCGCCGTTGTAGCCCTGGTTGAGGGTTACGCCTACTTCGTTAGCGGACTCGTTCTTAAACTGTTCAAGTGCCTTCTTTGCATTCTTATTAGCCATTTTGAAATTCTCCTTATGCTTATAGCATTAACTTCTTTTCTTGGGTGCAATCGCTCGCAAAGACGGTTTCGGTGGCATTTAGCTCCGATATGCGTGCGAATGCGGATCTATATTAATTGAGCCCGCAATCGCACAGAGCATAAGTCCGATCGTTCACCGTTCTTCGCGCCGCCGACTTGCGTTCTCTGCTAATATTGTTTACCGTCTTCGTTTTTATATGAATTCCTTTTTTTGTGAAAAAAGCATCCACACCTTTCGGTGTGGATGCTTTTATTTCATTAGGGAGTCATCTGACGTTTGCCGGTTACGTGAAGCAAAAGAAGTATTGAGTCTGCAACTGTGACATTGCCGTCGGCGTTAATATCAAATACTTTTTCGTCTTCAACCTTCGTTACATAGTCACCAACGATATACTGATTTAACTTATTTACATCTTCAGTAGTTATCGCTCCGTCACAGTCAACGTCACCGGGTAAATATCCGGCGTGTAATATCATATCATCGCTTGGCTTTGTTCCGCTATCAACGCGAACTCCATCTTCAGTATACCAACCCGAGAAAACGTATCCGGGTGTTGGGGTCGGAATAGGCATATCCGAGAAGCCAATCTCTGTATCGCCCACAGATTCGATGGTTTGCCACACGGTGTTACCATTCATCATAACCACGGTAACTATCTTTTTTCCGCCGCACAAGCAGTTCTTTCCAACATAATTATGCTGTGCATTATTGATTTTTATTGCATTACAGCAAGCATAAATCTCATCGTGCGTTGTTTTTGTAATATCGGAATAACTGATCTGACTTGACTCGTGATTATTTGCGTCATACGATCCGTATGTTGCTCCGCATTCCTCGCACTTCGCGAGAGTTTTGCAGGTCGCCTTGCCGCCAATATGAGTTCCAATACTATCCGCACCGCAGATGTCGCACTTATGGTTGCCGTCACTCAAAGCATCCGCGCAAGCAACTGTTTCAATAACCGCATTGCAGCACTTGTGCTTTTTACTGTGAGTGCCTTTATTATTGCTCTCATAAACGAATTCGGATGAGGTATGTACCGTCACAGTAGAATATGTTGCGGTATATTCGATGTTTTCGACAACCTCTGATATTTTCTTATTCCATCCGGTAAAAGAATACGCCGTGCATCCGTCGGACGCCTTATCGGTCGAACCCTTGAATTCGGGAAGAGCGCCGTATTCATAGCTTTCCGAGACTTTAACGCCGTTTACATTCCAAACCACAGTATACTTGTTCTTTGTTGCGGTATAAGTGGCGGTATATGTCGCATCTGCCGTTGCAGGGTCGGGCGTGGGAGTCCAACCGGCAAAAGTATATGAATATTCGGCTGTTGACGGCTTCATCGGCGCGGCATAAGTAGGAATTTTTCCGTATTCAACTACTGTAACGTCAATGATAGATCCATCTTCCGCGAGCCAGGTTATACTGTAAGTCTTTGCCTTTTCCTTGAAAGTTGCAGTATAAGTCACATCACTCGCTACTCCGGAGATTTGAGGCTCCCAACCTTCAAAAGTATAGTTCACCTCTTCTGTTGCGGGCTTTGTCGGTGTCTTTCCGTTATATTTCGGCAAGTCACCATGTTCAACAGCATAATCCGTTTCAAGTATACTGCCGTCCCAGTTCTTCCAAACAACAGTATATTTTTTGATGGATTCCGTGAAAGTTGCGGTATATATCGCATCTTTAGTAACAGTTTCAACTGTCGGAGACCAACCCACAAAAGTGTAATTATACTGCTTATCGTCGAATTTTTCAGGAGTAGATCCGCTATATACGGGTGTTGAGCCGTACTCAATCTCTGAAATTTGAAGCGGTGTACCATCATAATTCAGGAATTTAACAGTATATTTTCTGCGAATCGCATCATACTGCGCCGTATACGTCGCATCGCTGTCAGCAGGCTTGATTGCGGGCAACCAACTATTGGTGAAAGCATAAGAAAATTCAGCCGTGCTCTTCTTAGTAGGCACTTCCGATTCGGGGAGTGCGGGGATGTCACCGTGCTCCACTACCGTAATTATGTCATAATCATCGATAACACCATCGGCATTCATATCCCAACTGATACTGTACTTCGCTTTTTCCCACCTTGCGGTAAGAGTAATGTTCCGCGCGGGCATCGTCAGCGGGACTCCTTGATCCCAACCTACGAACTTATAGCCCTCCTTGGTAGGATCTGCGGGCACAATAACATCAGTCCCATAGCTCTGCGTAATCGGATCAACCGCGCTTCCGCCGGCAGAGTCGAATGTGATCGTGTACTGACCGATTGCAAATAACTCTCTGTATTCAAGATCCTCCGTGCCCATTGTCGAGCTTACGGCGTCTGCGATACCGTCATACTTACCATCCTTTTTGAGATCCCAGCCAACGAAGGTGTGTCCCGTCTTGGCGGGCGTTATAGAAATCCCAAAAGGAGCACCGTATTTCTCTGTAATTGCTTCAATAAGCTCATCGTTTTCGTTATAGAAATAAACCGTGTGCTTGTCGGATTCCCAAATTGCAACGTAAACAAGGCTTTCGTTGCCCATTGCGGCAATTACCTGATCTTTGAATCCATTTCCTACGCCATTTGCGCCGACAAGATCCCATCCGATAAAAGTATGACCGACTTTTTCACCGAGATTAGGAACTGTTACAGTTTCGCCAACAGCATAGTTCTGTTCATAAACAGTATCTCCATCCTTGAATGTAACGGTTTTGCCAAGGATCCAAATCGCTTCATAAGATTCATTTGCACCCGAAGCGGCGACGTCTTTTTTGTTCCACCCGCCGAAGTCATATCCCCTCTGAGTAGGAGCGACATAGCTGTCAGCATTATAATCAAGATTCAGTTTTTCGATCTTAACCTCGCTACTGCCGTTTGCCCACACTCCACCATTAGGATCAAAGCTGACGGTCTTTACCGCCTCTTCCCATTTAGCCGTGATAGTTATGTTCTCCGCGGGCATTGTTGCGGGAATTTCTCTATCCCAACCAATGAAGACGTAGCCATCTTTTGTCGGATTACTCGGTTTGGTTATCTCCGTTCCGTACGCTTGCGTGATAGGATCAATTTGACTTCCGCCAGCCGTATCAAAAGTAATCTTGTAACCATTTGCATTCCACAGAGCCTTAATGGTCATATTCTCAGCAGGCATTGTTGCAGGGATTTCCTTATCCCATCCGACAAAAGTGTGGTACTCCTTTGTTGGATTGTTGGGTGCTGTCACAGATGTTCCGTAGGTTTGAGTAATAGAATCAATCACGCTACCACCATCTGTGTCGAAGGAAATTGTATAACTATTTATCGTCCATATTGCTTTGAGAATAATATTCTCCGCGGGCATTGTTTCGGGGATTTCTTTGTCCCAACCTGCGAATGTATATCCGGTTTTGCTTGGAACACTCGGAATAGATACATACTCACCGTATTTGAAAACAATCGGAGCAATTTCACTTCCACCATCGGTGTCAAACATAACTTTATAACTATTGGCCTTCCAACGGGCAGTAATTGTCAAATTGGCTGCAGGCATAGTCTGCGGGATATTGATATCCCAACCGTCAAACTCACAACCAACTTTCTTCGGATACTCCGGTGGTGTTACTGTTGTACCGTAATTCTGCGTGATCGGAGCTATTTCGCTGCCACCATTTGCATCAAAAGTGATAGTGTACTGATTTATCTTGAATATTTCCTTGTATTCAAGATTTTCAGTACCCATTGTCTGGCTTACGGCATCTGCAATACCGTCATACTTACCATCCTTTTTGAGATCCCACCCGACAAAGGTATAACCTGTCTTGGTGGGTGTTGGGGAAATTCCAAAAGGAGCACCGTATTTCTCTGTAATTGCTTCAATAAGCTCATCGTTTTCGTTATAGAAATAAACCGTGTGCTTGTCGGCTTCCCATATTGCAACGTAAACAATACTTTCACTTCCCATAACGGAAATTACTTGATCTTTTGCACCATCTCCAACACCGTTGACACCAATAAGATCCCACCCTACAAAAGTATAACCAACTTTTTCGCCGAGATTAGGAGCTGTTACAGCTTCACCAACGGCATAGTTCTGTTCATAAACAGTATCTCCATCCTTGAATGTAACGGTTTTTCCAAGGATCCAAATCGCTTCATAAGATTCATTTGCACCCGAATCGGCGATGTCTTTCTTTTTCCATCCGCCGAAGTCATATCCGTTTTTCGTAGGAGCAACATAGCTGTCAGCATTATAATCAAGATTCAGTTTTTCGATCTTAACCTCGCTACTGCCGTTTGACCACACTCCACCATTAGGATCAAAGCTGACGGTCTTTACCGCCTCTTCCCATTTAGCTGTGATCGTTATGTTCTCCGCGGGCATTGTTGCGGGAATTTCTCTATCCCAACCAATAAAAGTGTAGCCTTCTTTTATTGGGTCGTCCGGAGGCGTTACTTCGGTGTTTATATCTTGCTTAATAGGAGAAATTGCTGTTCCTCCAGCAGTATCAAATGTTAGGGTATATTGATTTACAGTCCAAAATACGCCTTCAAAGACAGTCGCATTATCTGTAGCCAGCCAATTATCACCTTCGGAAACAGCGATTGTTACAGAATAGTATTTGACAGTTTCGCCGGATTCGTTCTTGCTCTCTTTAGATAAAAATAAGGTAACATCAATATTATCCGAAGATACCTTGCCACTTCCTTGTGAATTGGACCAAGATGCTGTAATTTCACTCTTAACAGCATTATTAAATTCCAACTCTGTATCAAATTTGCCAAAATCTGTACGAGCCAACTGATCAACAGTCGCCGGTTGCCGTATGTCCGTTGGTTCTGTATCATCAGAATATTCCTTTATAATATAAACAGCAGTACCTTCGTCAGAATTCCAGTCATATGAAGAAGCATAATATATAGTAACCTTGTTGCTATTACCAAAATCAAAGCTATAATCACTTTCCGGTATGACAGTTATTCCGCATCCCATCCAGTTTGTGTCTTTTTGATACGGTAAATAATATTCATATTTAAACTGCTTGTAAGCACTTCCATCTATCTGCTGTAAAATACTTATAAAATCGCTACCACTTAATTTACTGCTATATAAATAAACTGTATTGCCGCTTACTTTCCAATCGTCAGCAGCAAAGACAGAAACTGTATCTGTTGAAACAATACTAAATATTAGTGCAATGAATAATACTAACGCTGTAATCCTTTTTTGATATTCCTTCATAATACACCCTAAAAAGATTTTGATGAATGCCAATATAGCTCCGCAACGTAATGCGGAGCTATTCTAGTACGCCGACCCGCCTTTGGCGGGTCGGCTATAAATATTAATTAGTTTTCTTCTCTCTTCTTGAAGGAGATAACAGCAACGCCAAGGGTAGCGATAACTGCAACTGCTGCAATGTAGAGGATGGAAGCATCACCTGTGGGCGGGTTAATTACTTCGCCGGTTGCGGGAAGAATTACTGCCTTGAGGTTGGTGTTGAAGATGCAGAGCTCATCAAGCCATGCGTATCCGCACTCGGTGCAGTACCAGTACTCGATGTTACCCTCTTCGGTAGCGGTAGGAGCCTTTGCTGCTACGTGCTCAACCTTGTGTGCTACGGGGAGAATTACTGCCTTGAGGTTGGTGTTCTTGGTGCAGAGCTCATCAAGCCATGCATATCCACACTCGGTGCAGTACCAGTACTCGATGTTACCTTCCTCGAAGCAGGTTGCTGCCTTTGCAGCTACGTGCTCTACCTTATGCGCTACGGGAGTGATAAGGCTGAGGCGAGCGATGTTGTACTTGCCTTCTGCATCGGTGAAGTAGCAATCGCAGCCTGCGCAGTACCAGTACTCAAGGTTACCCTGCTCGAAGCAGGTTGCTGCCTTTGCCTCGGTATGTACAAGCTCGTGCTTGTGCTCGGGCTCGCCGGTTGCAGGAAGAATTACTGCCTTGAGGTTGGTGTTCTTGGTGCAGAGCTCATCAAGCCATGCGTATCCGCACTCGGTGCAGTACCAGTACTCGATGTTACCCTCTTCGGTAGCGGTAGGAGCCTTAGCTGCTACGTGCTCGATCTTGTGTGCTACGGGAGTGATGAGGCTGAGGCGAGCGATGTTGTACTTGCCTTCTGCATCAGTGAAGTAGCAATCACAGCCTGCGCAGTACCAGTACTCAAGGTTACCCTGCTCGAAGCAGGTTGCTGCTACTGCTGCGGTGTACTCAAGATCATGCTTGTGCTCTTCGGAAAGATCCTTGCCACATACGTCGCAATAATCATCATTATTCTCGTCTGCACATACGCTCATTACTGCGCTACATGTGTCACAAATATGGTTCTTGTCATTATCAGCGCATACGGTAATTACTGCTCCGCAGCTGATGCAGCTGTGAGAGTAGTTAAGAAGAACGTGTGCTCCGATGAAGTTGTGAGAGCCTACTGCAATGCGGGTATCGCCTGCGATTCCGCAAGTGGTGCAGTATCTGGTCTCGGTTCCGTCCTGGGTGCAGGTTGCGTTGTTGTTGTATACGTAGTCGCCATAGATATGACCGGTTCCAAGAACTGTTACGCCACATACTGCACAGATCTGATCCTTACAGGTCTCAGTGCCGATGGTGTGCGCTGCTGCTACGGTACCTGCTACTGTTGCTACGCTTGCTGCCTGAAGGTCTGCTCCATAGAAATCACATGCATCGAATCCGAAGCTGTAGTTGCCTGCTGCTACGAATGCATCTGCCTGGATAATGAAAGAGCAAACTACTCCGTCTGCTGCCGAAGTGGTGGAGGTTGCGAAGGTTGCAATGCCTGCTGCGGGGTTGGGAGTGAACTGAAGATTTGCGAAGTTTGCTCCGCAAAGAACGTTCAATACGGTGAAGCCCTGGGGAATTGCAAGGTCTACTCTGAGAGCAGAAAATCCGGTGTTGCCGCTGAGGGTCACATCTACCTGGAAGATCTGGCCGGGACATACTGCTGCGTTAGATACGCTCACGGTAGGTCCGTTTGCAGCAAACGCTGCAAACGGAATTACGGTGAACAAAAGCAGAGCAGCAATTACAATGCTTAAAATCTTTTTCATACTTTTGTCTCCTTATTGTATTTGTTTATTTGGATGCAGGAAGCTTATCTACGAGCAGTGCGTCGTATCTGAGAATCCATACAGCATCTGTAATATTGATCATGCCGTCGCCATCAACGTCTGCTACCGAGAGATCGATAACTACGTCGGGAAGCTGTGCATCAAAGCGGAGAACGAGAACTGCGTCTGTGATCGATACTACTCCGTCGCCGTTTACGTCGCCGAGGAGTGCGGAGTGCTCAACGGTGATATTGAGCGCGTCTGCCATCTTGTTTACTACTGCTACGTTACCGTTTACGGTGGTTTCGATGTTGAACATCTCTGCCATTACGGTCTCATAGTTCATAAGAAGATCTACAAGATCAGAAAGGCCGTTGAAGCTTACAGTCTTGTTGGTGAAGGTGGTCTCGATTCCGGTTGCGGGTACGAATACTACCTTCTCGTTGATAGCAGCAAGTACTGCGGTCTCGAGATAGATAGCGTCGCATACGTAGTTGAGATAATCGCCGAATGCGATCTCTACGTCAAGTCCCATCTCGGGAAGTGCTACTGCGATGCTTGCGCCTGCAATGGGGTTGCTGATTGCGTTGATCATGATAAGTGCTTCGGGGTTGATCTCGTGGATTGCGTATACTGCCTGAGGCATGTATACTGCATACTCTGCTGCGTAGTATGCGAAATACTTCATTGCGATAACTACTGCATCTGCTACGGGGATACCGCCCTTGTTGAGGGTGATGCCGAGGTTATTCTGAATAAGATTTGCATATACGTTTGCAACGATCTTTTCGATCTCTGCTGCTGCCTCGGGGCCTACCTTTGCAACGAGGTCGATGTTGTAATCTACCTTTGCAGTGCCAAGGAGGATGAGGTCGAAGAGGAGGTTTACGGTCTCTTCTGCGAGTGCGTCATAGCCGTAACCGATGGTGATAAGATCTGCTGCTGCGATGGTTTCAAGATTTTCTGCGAGTACTACGGGAAGAGCAGAGATCTTGGAGCCTGCGGAGGTAAGATCTGTGGTCTTGTAGGTGTAGTATACGTCAGATCCGTTCACGATAGACTGAACGTACTGGCCGAAGAGCTGTGCGGTCATGGTGTTGTCACCAAGTGCTACGTGAGAGGATGTGTTGTCGATTGCGTAATCTGCGTGAGTTGCGTTGTAGAATGCCTCGTCAAGGAATGCCTTAGCCTGTTCGATGAGTGCATCGAGTGCCTTAGCTGCCTCCTCGGATACAAAGCCTACGAGCTGGCTTACTGCGTATGCTACGCCGTTGAGTGCCTGCTGGATCATAGGAGTTGCTGCCTCGAGTCCTGCATATGCAAGATACTTGAGAGCCTCGTCGAGGTTCTGGATTGCGTAAATAAGATTCTGGAGTCTTGCGTTGAGTTCAGCGATCTGGTTCTGGATCTCAATGATCTTTGCCTCGATCTCTGCGATGAGTGCCTTGACCTGTTCGATCTTAGCCTCGATCTCTGCGATGAGAGCTTCTACCTTTGCGATCTCTGCAAGGATTGCCTGCTTGTAAGGCTCTGCAGCGATGAGGAGTTCTCTCTTGAGGGATTCGAGCTGTGCCTTGAGGACTTCGAGCTGAACGCCGAGTTTTTCCTCAAGTTCCTTAAGCTGGTAGTCGAGCTGTGCCTTAAGACCTGCGAGCTTCTCTTCGAGAGCTGCGATCTCTGCACGAACTGCGTCACAAAGGCCGGTTGCCTCTGCGTATACCTGGATCATTTCGATGGTTCTCTCACCGTACTTGTCTGCCCAAGCAACGATGCCTTCGAAGATGGTCTCATAGTTCTCCATGAAGAACTTTGCGATGTCCTCGCCATAGGTTACGAGAACGTATGCTGCAACGCCGAGAGCTTCGTCGCCGTACTTCTCTGCGAGTTCAGCGATGATGTAGCCGTATTCTGCGAAGAATGCGATTACTTCCTCGGGGTTGTTGTAGAAGTAGTCATAGAGCATTGCATCGAGTTCGGGAGCGAACTTGATAGCTGCCTTTACTGCTGCGTCAGCGAGATCGCCGAGAGCGGTCTTTGCGAGCTCAACGAACTTCTTGGTTCCCTCGATAACTGCCTGCTCGAGCATGGACTTAACGGTGGGAATTACGTTATTTACGAGTTCGTTGTATGCTGCGTTGATTGCGGGGATGATTGCGAGAGT
>JAGBRZ010000030.1 GCA_017632155.1 Clostridia bacterium | reverse complement strand
GTGGAAACCATAGCCAGGAATTCGTCTGCGGTATTGATTGCGGTTCCTTCGGGAGCAGCGGAAGCGGGAATAGCAAAGCTGCAAGCCGAGAGGAGCATCATAACGCAAAGGATGATGGAGAGTGTTTTGCGCATGGTAAATTACCTCTTTCTTTAATTTATACCTAATTCGGTATTAGTTATAACTATTATATAATATTTTTTATAAATTGTCAATAGTTTTTATAATCAAATTGAGCAAAACCAAAGTGATTTTCAATTTTTCGTTATTTTATACAAAGAGGAAACCTCCCGAAATTGGGAGGTTTCCTTTATAAATATGTAATTAGTCTTCCTTCTTGATAAGGAGAGCGGTGCCGAGGATAGCGATGATAGCAACGCCGCCTGCGATCATACCGCCGCAACCCTTCTTAGCGGGAGCGGGCTCGGTGGTGGGAGCCTGAGTCTGCTCGGGAGCTGCAGTTGCGGTAGTCTCTTCTACTGCGGGAGCCTGAGTCTCGGGAGCCTGGGTCTCGGGAGCCTGAGTTTCGGGAGCCTGGGTCTCGGGAGCTTCGGTAGTAGCTGTTGCGCCCTTCTCGCCGTTCTCGTACTTGTCGCCGTTGAGAACTACCCAGTTAGCGGAACCGGTGTTACCTGCGGGATAGTTATCGGTGCCGAGCTTCTGAGTGAAAGCGTATGCATCACCGGACTTGAAGCCTGCCCATGCATAGTCATCGGAATCGAACATTGCATAGCCGTAATCGTCAGCAAGAGCTGCCTCGTTGATGAGGTATGCAACCTTACCTGCCTTGATGTCCTCGAGAGTGGTTACGATGATGCCTTCTGCAGTATTGATCTCGTGGCAGTTAGCTACGTAGCTGGGGTTATGGGAGTAAGTTACCCACTTGTACTGTTCCTTGTTAAGAACGTAAACGCCCTTAATGTCGTACTGAGTACCGTCAGCGGAGGAAAGTCCGCAGAAGGATCTGCCGTCGTTAGCGTTGATGGAATTCTCAACGAGAGTGATCGTACCGGTATCAATACAGTACTTGATGGTGGTGAAGGGAGAGTTGGTGTAACCAACGAAAGGACCACAGTAGTCGTTAGTAGTTGCGTTTGAGCCGCCTGCGATACGACCGTATGTAAGGTTACCTGCGTTGATGCAGAACTGAATGTCAACGAATGCGGTAGAACCGGATGCGTAAACGTATCCTACCATACCGCCTACTCTGTAGGGACCGGTAATGTCACCGTTGTTGGTGCAACCCCAGAGCTTGTACCAGCCTGCGTTGCCGGATCCGCCGATGTAGCCGAAGAATCCGCCTGCGTCTGCGCCTGCAGTACCTGCACCTACAGTACCGTCCTTGGAGGTGTAGGTGTCTTCAACAACAACGTTACCATTGTTTACACAGCTGAATGCTTCAGCGCCGTTCATAGCTGCGGTAAGAGCTACACGACCTACGAAGCCTGCGCCGATGCAGATGTTACCCTTCATGTAAATGTTACCGTTGTTTACACAGTTTGCAAAGTGAGAAAGGTCAAGAATACCGGAGAAACCGCCGGCTCTCATCTTCTCGTCTGCGGTGGAGTCGATGTAGAGGTTACCGTTGTTTACACAATCGATGAACCAGCACTCTGCGGGAATGCCGAGCTCCTTGTTGTTAACGATTCTTGCGGAGAAACCACCAATGTGCTTACCGTTACCCATAACGGTTACGTTTGCATTGTTGGTAACCTTGGTAGCGGTGTAACCTCTGGAGGAGGTGGTTGCGAAGCCTGCTGCGTCAGCATCGGTGTAGTAGATCTCGCCCTTGATGGTGAGGTTGGAAACCGAGCCGGAGAAGTCAGCAAATACGGGGTTGGTTACGGTGAGGGTCTTGCCGTTACCGTCGAGAATACCCCAGAAGGGCTCTGCATAGGAAGCGGGAAGGGTGATGTCTGATGCAAGATAGTACTTAGCGGTGGGCTCAGTAGCATCAGCAGGAGTGGAAACCATAGCCAGGAATTCGTCTGCGGTATTGATTGCGGTTCCTTCGGGAGCAGCGGAAGCGGGAATAGCAAAGCTGCAAGCCGAGAGGAGCATCATAACGCAAAGGATGATGGAAAGTGTTTTGCGCATGGTAAATTACCTCTTTCTTTTTTTATACCGTTTTCGGTATTAGTTGTTATAATTATATAATATTTTTTATAAATTGTCAATAGTTGTTTGTTTTTTTCGTAAACATAGCCAATTTTTGAATCTTTCATTTGTGCACTTTCACAAATATAAGATATCGCCCTATTAAAATACCCGCTGCACAAATTTGCAGCGGGCATTTTGTTTATTTCAGTTTTTCAAAAACATTCATATCGGTTCTTGACCAAGTCATCGGAGAAATCGAAATGTATCCCATATTGATCGCATCAAGGTCGATCTCCTTATTGCCCGTAAGCTCGAAGCAAACGTAGGCGCTCGGCATATACATATCGTCACCGATCGGTCTGTATTCATCCGAAAAACGGACTCCGCCCTGACGGGTGATCTCTATTCCGAGGACTTCCTTTGTCGGGAAATTCACGTTGTAGGTCTTGCAGTAGGAGAACAGATCACGCTCGATAAAGTAATCGTAAACGCGGTCAAAATTTGCGATAGCGGTGGGGAGTCCCTTTTTGCTTGTGGAAACTGCAATGCCGTTGATTCCGTGCATTGCCGCCTCAATAACCGCACCCGCGGTGCCCGAATAATTGATATCGTGACCAAGATTCTGACCTTTGTTTACACCCGAGAGGACAAGATCGAACTTTTTGCCCAGGCCGAGAACGGCAAAGCGCACGCAGTCTGCGGGTGTCGAATGAACCGCATAAGCCTCAACGGCACCGGGATATTCGACCTTTTCCACCTTGAATGCCTCGCGCAGTTCAACGCTCACGCTCTTTCCGCTCTTTTCAACGTTAGGCGCAAAAACGCTGACCTCGCCGAGCTTCTGCGCCCAGTCCACAAGCGCGCGTATGCCCTCGGATCCTATTCCGTCATCATTTGTGATAAGTATTCTCATAACCAACCCTCATTATTTTCTTTGTATTCTTTCAGTTTTGCGTCAGCATCTGCAAGAAGCTTGCGTATCTCGCTCTTTTTGAGGAGAGTCGCGCCGCTTGCGCAATCGTGACCGCCGCCGCGATATTTTTCTGCTATATCATTGATAGTCACAAATCTCGAGCGCAGACGCACGCGGATAGTGCCGTCGGCATTGTCAATAAAAGCAAGCCAAATAAGACTTCCGCGGATGGAATCAAGATACGAAACGCTCGCGCTTGCCTTCTCTGCCGTGAGGGCAAACTGCTCCTGCATCTTCGCCGTGACGTGAATATAAGCCACGCCGTTTTCGGTTATCTTCATCTTATTATATACGTGCGCTTTGAACTTGAGCTGATCAAAATCGTCGATATAAAGATTTGCGTAAAGGCGATCGGTATCGATGCCAACCTCAAGCATTGCGCCTGCCGCGCGCATAGTATCTCCCGAAACACCGCGGAAGCGGAATCTGCCCGAATCGGTGACCATTCCCGTATAGATAAGAGTTGCCGCGCGCTCGTTGATCTTGAGCTGATCCTTGAACTCAAGGTAGAATCTCGCTATCATTTCGCAGGCAGACGAGCTGTGCTCCTCGACCCAGTTGATAACGCCGTAATTCTCCACGGGGATGTGGTGGTCGATCTTGACCACCTCGCGGCAAAGGCTGAATTTCTGATTCGAGATCCTCTCTGAGGTTGCCGTGTCAATGACAATGGCAAGTGCATCGGCATAAAGAGAATCGTCAACGCTCTCTTCTTCAATATCAAGGAATGCAAGATAATCGCATTTCTGCCAATCGACAACGCGCACATCCTTTTCGGGGAAGCTGAGGTGCAAGATCTCGCAAAGTCCCTTTGACGAGCCAACGCAGTCGCCGTCGGGGCGGATGTGGCGGAATATAAATATTCTATCGTATTCCTTGATCTTTCCAAGGACCGCGCTCATAAGTTCTTTACTCATTCTCCCACCTCCGCGAGTTTATCGAGATCGGCAAGCATTTTCATTGCCTCTTCCCTGTCCGCAACCGTCGCTCCGCTTGCCTTCTTGTGACCGCCGCCGCCATACTTCACGGCGATGGGGTTGATGTTATACTTGCTTGAGCGTATCTCGCAGAGAACGCCCTCCTCGGTTTCGGTAAAGTTGACCCAAACGTCAACGCCGCGGATCTCCGCCATGGTTCCGACCATTCCGCGCGAGATCGCAAAGGTATCCGCGCCCGTTGCCTTCGCCTCCTCGAGAGTTGTATAGATATAGGCAACCTTATTCGCGGTAAACTTGATCTTCAAAACGAATTCCGCCTTGAGTCTGATATGCGCGAAATCATCGGCGTAAAGATTGCGGTAAATATCGTTAGTATCAAATTCCTGCTCAAAAAGATACGCCGCGATGCGAAACGTCTGCGAAGACGTGGAATCATAGCGGAATCTGCCCGAGTCGGTTATCATACCCGTATAGAGAGTCTTCGCCGCAAGAGGAGTCAGACGCAGACCGCACTCCTTCGCAAATGCCGCAACAAGTCCCGCACAGCTTTCATAAGAGGTGTCGGTCAGTTCGATATCCGCGATCTTTTCGCAGAAAATGTGATGGTCGATGCGAATAGTCTTTGCCGCAAGGGTGAATCTGTCATCGCTGATAAGCGCCTTTGCGGAAGTGTCAAGTATGATGGCAAGCGCACCCTCATAAACATCGTCGCCAATCTCGTCCATCTTTGAACGAGCCATAAAAGAGTATCTCTTGGCGTGATCGCCGACTGTGTAGACCTTCTTTTCGGGGAAATTTTCCTCAAGGATCAGTCGCAGACCGATCTGACTTCCCAACGCGTCGCCGTCGGGATTCGAATGGCGGTGAATAATTATTTTATCATAGTGCAGAATTTCCTGCAGAATTTTCTTAAACATTAATCAAAATATCCTTTGTATTCTACTTTATAATCACTTTCGGGAAAAAGATGACGGTGCAATTCAATGAAATAATTGTCTGTCATCCCCGCAATATAGTCAACAACAATCTGGTTCGGCTCACTATCCTCATAAGGAACAACGCGCTTGTAGTATGATTTGTTGATATAGTCGATGTGGTGTGTGAAGATCGGCGACTCTCTGTTATCATTGAGGAGATCGTCGAGTAGGCGCATATAAATATCGCGCATCATAGGCTTTGCGGTAATATCAAGCTTCGCGCGAGTTGCGGCGCTTTCATAGATCAGGTTGTAATTATCTTTCTTCGATGCTTTCAAAGCCTTGAAATGCTTCGAATCAAGCTTTATATACGGCTTGCCATAGCTGTTCTCGATGATATTGACCACGAGATTATTGATGATCTCGGCATTTATCGAACCGATATCCTCGTTGACAAAAGCATCCTCCGATACCACCTTTGCACGTACTGCATCTTGGCGATCCTTTCCGAGATATGCAATGATGTCGGCAAGGCGAACAACGCATCCCTCGAGAGTTGTGGGGAGCTGTCTTGATGCAAACTTTCGGTCGGTATAGCAACGCTCAATGATCGCATCAAACTCACCAAATCCGGAAATCTCTTGCGGAACGTATTCCTCAAGCTCCATCTCCCCGTCGTGAAAAGCAATACCCGAGAGAGTTTCAAGGCTGATATTCAGCGGGAATTGACAATCAAGCACGCGAACCGAGTGGATATTATGCATAAAATGTTTGCCCGTATGAGCATAAAACAGACCGTCAAGATAAGCCTCGCCCGTATGCCCAAACGGCGGGTGACCCATATCGTGGCCAAGCGCGATCGCTTCGATCAAGTCAAGATTAAGATTCAGCGCAGCACCGATCGTTCTCGCAATTCTTGAAACAAGCTGAACGTGCAGGCTGCGGCGCGTGATATCATCATTTTTGATCAGCGAAAACACCTGCGTTTTATCAGTGTACCTATTATAATAAGGGCAATGAAGTATCTTATCGATATCGTGGACAAAAGGCGGGCGCCAGACGCTTCCGCTGTCCTTTTTCAGGCTGTTTCGCCTTGTAATATTAGAATTTTCAAAGCCCATTCGCTCAAAACTGCCGGTCCGCTTCTCCGCCTCTATTCGGCGGGTAAGCGCATCGGACAGCGATTCATATTTCAACATTCTTTCACCGTTTATTTAATTTTAATTGTAGACGCCCATTCTATGAAGTCAGCTCTCAGTTTGGAATATTCCTCTACCTCGCAACCGAATTCAAAAAGGAAAAAGCTCTCCTCACCCTTGACAAAAACAGTCATATAGCTTCTGATCTCACCGGAATTCGACTCTGCGCGATCCTCAACGAAGAACAGACCCGACTCGGATACAATATGCGCGTCCGATGCAAAATGACCGCTTGATTTGAGCACCTCGAGGAATTCATCTGCATTCATAGCTTCGATCGTCACGTGATCCGCATAACCGTACTCATAAACCGCAACTGAGGAATCCTTCGAGCCAAAGTAATAAACTCCGTCCTCATATTTATCGTTGAAATTGGTGGTAAGAGTGATCTCAAAAGTATCGCTGATAAAGTTCTTCGGCTTTGAAAACAGATTATCAGCTGAAACAATGAAACCAAACACAAGACCGATGATTACAGCCGCAACGGTCAGCGCAATGCCCTTTCTGTTTTCACGCTTACGGCTTTCAAGTGACTCTCCATCAGTTACAGAGTTAAAGCGGAAGGGATGTCCAAGCGCAAAATTGTAGATATTTCTGCCGGAAAGCTCGACATCTGTATCACCCGCCGAAAGAAGGATCTTATCGCCGCAATAGTTTTTCATCATATTATTTTCACAGATAACGAAGATATTGCGCGAATCTTCGGAGATTGCAAAATCGATGGTCTCGCCATTCGTAAGCTTTCCGATAAGTCGGCAAGGGATACCGTCAAGTTCAACTTCACCGCGTGTTTGATCTTCAACGTAAACAAGCATTTTGGAAAAACAACTCGCTATACACTTTTCTCTGGTCAAATAAACTCTTCTCATCTCTTCCCTCCCAAACGTCTTTCATTAAAGTATATCATAATATTCAAAGAAAGTCAATTCAAAAATCAAAAATTATAAAAAAGGTCCCCGCCGCCCCGTTTGGGCGGCAGGGTTTTTCAAAAGGAAGATGATTAATCTCTCTTCTTCATAATAAGTGCGGTACCGAGGATCGCGATAATAGCGATGCCCATGGATACAACAGATCCGCATCCGGGGTCTTCAACACCGGGATCTTCGGTCTGATTGGGCTCAGTAGCCTCGGGGCCGGGAGTCTTCTCTGTGGTAACTTCGCTACCCGAAGTACCGGGAGTAGGCTCGGTGGTTGTTACTGTAGTATCAGCAGTAGATCCGGTGGCGGGAATTACCTCAGTCTGCTTATTACCGCAAATGTTGCAGGTACGCTCGCGCTGACCGTCAGTAGTAGCGGTAGCTTCCTTAACAGTATTCCAACTTCCATATACGTGATCTGCAGCAACTCGGGGAGTATTACAGATATTACATGTTGCATCACAGTTGTTGTCATAAGTATGAGTTACAGGACGCTGAGTGCCACATGTATTACAAGTGCCATCACAGTTGTTATCATATGTATGTCCAACAATAGTGCGCTTTTCATTACATTTGTTGCAAATATCATCGCAGTCATTATCGTACTGATGACCTACAACAGCACGAGATGCACCACAAATGTTGCAATCTGCGTCGCAACCGTTTGTATAGTGATGCTCTTCGTAATTGTTTTTATTATCGCATCCGGAGCAAGTATGCCAATGGCCGACTGCGTCCTTTGTCCAAGAACTTGCCCAGCTATGAACGTGGTCAAGCTTCGGAGCAAGTACCTTATTACAAACGGTACAAATTTGAGGAGTGGTTGCAGTTGCTGCAGGGCCGGGCTTATGCGCGGGTGCAGGAATGCTTTGTGTAATTCTGCTAAGCTCTATTTTACAAACAGAGCAATATACAACAGAATCATATGTTCCATCAGCTCCGCAGTTTACGGGAGCTTTTCTATTTTCTTCTTTAGCATTACCGGGTGTATGCTCTGTCTTGGCGATCTTTACAGTGACTCTTGCCACCTCGCCCTTACAAACAGTGCAGTATACAACCTCGTCATAAGAACCTTCCTTTGCACAAGTAGCGGCTTTCTGATTTTCCTTTACAGAATTGCCCTTTACATGTTCAAGTGCGGGAATTTCTTTCTTCTCTCTGCTTGCTTCCTTGCTACATACTTTACAGTATGTAACGATCTCATAAGAACCGGCCTTTGCGCAAGTGGGGGCTATGTGATTCTCTTCGTTAGTTGCACCGGGTGTATGAGGTCCGAATTCAATAATTTCATTTGTCTTAGACAACTGAGCCTTACAAATCGAGCAATATGTGATCAAATCATAGCTTCCCTGCTGTGTGCAAGTAGCGTCCTTGAGATTTTCAATCTTTGATTCTCCGGGCTTGTGATCGGTCTTAGGAAGATCGACCTTCTTGCGTGACATTTCGGTCTGGCAATAAGTACACTTAGTCACTTCATCGTAAGAACCGGTTGCAAGGCAAGTAGCTTCCTTAACATTTTCACGAATCACAGCTCCGGCAACGTGGCTAGTCTTTGCAATGGTTTTAGTTTCACGGCTAATGACTCCTCCACAAGAAGTGCAGTAAACAACCATATCATAATGTCCTTCTGCCAAGCAAGTAGCAGGAACTTCATTTTCCTTTACTGCTGCTGCAGGAGTGCACTTGTGGCTACCGGCGTTAACTTTGACGGTTGTGGAAGCATTTGTGATCTTATAATCGTAATTAGGAACTGAATTAACGATCTTTACGACGTCATTTTCAGAGGTTTTTACAGACACAACGGTATCGCCCGCTTTAGCATTTTCATTTACTCTGAATGTAAGAGCAACAAAAACGCCCTTATCTGTAAACACAGTAGGATTGGGTGCGAAGAGTACGGAAATACCACCAAGGGTAACAACTACTTCTCCGTCTTTGGGGTTATTTGCGGTAATTGTAGATTTAAATACGCTTTGGTCTGTCGAATAATCTATGTATGTGAGTACCGAAGAATCATAGGAGACTACGGCCTTCGCCCAGCAAATACCGGTATTCTCGGCAACCTTTACTAATAATGTAAATTCGGTATTTGCAGATACAGTGGAAGCCGAAGCTTCCACTGCATAAGTCAGTTTATTGGTTGATTCAGCTGATACTGACAACGATAGAGTTATGACAGAACACAGAGCGAAGAGGATACAAAGTATTCTTTTCACTTGAGTTCTCCTATTCTAAAGTTGTTATATTATGGATCAACAATTAGTTGTTCTTCCACCAAGACTGGGGAATCTGGCCATTCTCTGCTGCTTCTACAACAGTCTGGGGAGGATTGAGGTAATCCTCAACAGTGATCTGACCAACAAGGATGCTGTAGAGAACGTTAAGGTCATAAGCGGTGATCTTGCCGTCGAAGTCAGCATCTGCAAGTACGTCATACTCATTGTTGTAAATGAGAGCGTAGAGGAGGTGAGCATCAGCCATGGTGATACCGTTCTTACCATCGAGATCAAGGAAGCCAGCAACGTTAACGGTTGCGTAGTTAGCCTTGTTACCGAGAGAGTCGATAGCGTTGGTAGGAACAGTCTTACCCATACCGTCAACTACGTCAGCAGCGTAGGTCTTAACGGTAGCCTTGGATTCGTCAACGAGGTATCCGCCAACTGCAGATACGTACTCAGCACCGAGTTCAACACCGGTGAGAACGCTCTTGGATTCAACAGCGAAGGTAGCCTCGGTCTCGGTTCCGGAGTAGTTGATTACTTCGAACTCGAAGGTTGCGAGAGTCTGAGCGCCCTTGATAGCGATCTCATCGTCTGCGCTTGCAGCAACAACTACTACACCTGCATCAGTAAAGTCACCCTTAGTGAAGAGAGATCCGTAATAGTCGAAGGTCTTGTAAGACTGAACTGCGTTAACAGTGAAGGTCTGGAATGCGCCTGCAGCAGTATTGAAGGTGTAACCAACATACTTGAATACAGCAGGATCATAGGTGATCGGGAAGTTTACACCCCAAACATCAACACCCTTGAGGGAGTTGAGGGTTACAGTTACGTATACCTTGGAGCCGGGGATGTAGGAATCAGTGTCGGTAGAGAGCTGAATCTCAAGACCAGCCTCATCGAGCTTGGTTTCCTTCTGAACCTTGATAACCTCAAGGCAAACAGGACAGTAGGTGTAGGAATTACCAACGGTAGCATAGTCAGCCTCAACGCCGCCAACCTTAAGGTTCTTGGTGTTCTTGTGGTAATCAGCAGGCTTTACAGCAGGCTTAGCGTCGGAAACCTGTACCCAAGTACAACCGTCATTCTTACAGTAAGAATAGGTGTAGCCCTCGGTGGAGCAGGTGGGAGCGATGGTCTCGCCCTTAACAACATTGTGGAGCTCTGCAGCAACACCAATGGTCTTGTTACAGTTGATACAAGTTCTATCCTTAACTGCAACATAGTTAGCGCAGCTCTCTTCGAGCTTCTCGCCGTAGATGTTGTAGTGTCCGCCAGCAGCAGTTACGAAGTCAGTGATGTACTCGTAGCCACAGATGAGGCAGAGGTGACCAACATAACCATACTCTTCGTCGCAGTCAGCAGCGTTAGAATATGCCTCGTGGTTCATGATGAGACCTGCCCACTCAGCGGGACAGTTCTTAGCTTCGCCGTGAGAGTACTTAGCAACCTTGTCAGCAGCCTTGTTGTAAGCGCCATTTACATAGCTGATAACGGTGGGAATTGCATACTCCTCAACGTTCCAGGACTCGAAGGAGTAAACGTCAACAACAACTTCGCCATCCTTGAGGAACTCAGCGTACTGAGTCTTCTCAAGAGTCTTACAAGTTGCGCAGTATCTGATCTCGGGATAACCGTCGTTGTTACAGTTAAGAACTACGCCGGAGTAGAGAACCTTCCAAGTGTGTGCCTTGTCAGCGGGAAGCTTAGCAACGGGGGTCTTAGCCTCAGCGTCAGCAAAGATCTTGCCACAGCCGTCAACGGAACACTTGTAGTAGGTAACGGAGTTAACGCCGTCGCAAGAAGTTACGACAACGGGAACGAGAGTTGCGGAGTGAGGATTGGTAACGAGCTGTGCAGTAGTGACAGAAACATACTCGCCCTTCTCATTGAGAATGATGGAGCCATTGCAGGTAGCGCAGAGGCTGTAAGCCTTGAGGCCGGACTCGGTACATGTAGCAGCCTTGCCGGGGATCTCGATGGGCTTTCCTTCGGGAGTAAGAGTGGGCATATGACCAACTGCAGGAGTGGTAACATATACGCTCTGACCGCAAGTACCGCATACGTAGATGCCGTAACCAGCGGAAGTGCAGCTAGGAGCACGGTAGCTGCCTGCTACGAGAGTGAGGGTTGCACCGTGATACTTGGTAGCATCCTCGAAGCTTTCGAACCAAATCTTAGCAGAGGAAGCGCCAACGGGATCGATGTAGTTCTTAACCTCAGTGCCTGCACAACCGAATGCACAAGCCATGGTGCTGATACCGTGATAGAAACGGCCATCAGGAGCCTGGAAGAACTCGCCAGCACAGTTGTACTGGAGGTCGATCTGAACGTACTTGTGAGCGGTGAGCTTGGGAAGTACGATGATATCAAGGTAGTTACATACCTTACAGGTCTTCATGATAGAACCGGAAGAAGTGCAAGTAGCCTCGATAGTGGTGGTCTCGCCGAAGGTGTGACCCTTGGGAGCGATCTGAGTATAAGTAACGTAGTTACAATCCTTACATGTCTGCATTACTACGAGACCGGATGCGCAGTTAGCCTGGCCGCCGATGATCTGAGTAGTAGTGAAGGTGTGAGAGCCCTTGAGCTCGGTGAGAGGAACGATGCTTACGATAGGACGAACAACCTTAGCGGTGCTGCTCTTAGCATCGTGGTCTACAGTAACGTCTGCATATACCTTACCGGTAGCAAAGTCATAGTAGTTAGCGCCGGAAGCGGGCTTGGTGTAAGTACACTTAGTGTCATTCTTACAGTAGGTAATGGTGTAACCATAGGTACCGCAAGTGGAGGGGTAAACCTCGGTAGCGAGATCGTGGCCAAGGGGATCCTTAACCTCGTTCTTGTTCTGACCACAAACCTGACATACCTTGTAGGTGATACCGTAGGTCTCACAGGTAGCAGCGGTGGAGTTGATCTCGAACCAAGCGTGTCCATCCTGAGCGATGTACTTCTTACAGTTCTTACAATACTTGGAGTAGTTGCAAGCATCAGTAACCTGCTTGGGATGATCCTTATCATTGTCAGCTACATAGGAGTGACCAAGCTTGGTGATCTTGTAAGAAGAGGTGGAGTTCTCGTTCTTTGCTACGAACTCAAACTTACCGTTCTTGATACCGGTAACCTGACCATCCTCATTAAGAACAGCCTCAGGAAGATCGGTAGACTTCTTGGAGTCATTTGTCTTCCATCTGATGAAAGCGCCACAGTCTACGCAAGCGTAGATAGCGTACTTACCATCAGCGGTACAAGTAACCTTGGAAGGCTTTGTCTTGAGAACGAACTTGCCTGCAGCGTATGCATTGTAGAATGCAGCCTGAGACTTGTAGTCGTTCTTGCAATCGCACTGAGCGTTGATGGTTACTTCCTTGGTTGCGCCGCAATTCTTAGCGGTACAAACAAAGATAGCAAGACCATTGGTCTTAGCGGTGGGTTCGGTAACAACCTCTTTGAGTTCCCAACCTGCATGCTCGCCAACTTCTCCACCCTTGGAGTTGAAGGTGCCTTCGCAGACAGTACAAACGTAAGCAGCCTCGCAGCCTACGCCGGAAACGAATACGAGGTCATGGAGCTTAGCAAGAGCAATTGCCTCTTCCTTAGTAGCGCCACAAACGGAACAGTCATAGTGACCGAAGCCGTCCTTGCCCTCTGTACATGCGGGAATCTTGGTGTTCTTGTGATCTTCATCAAGAACCCACTTGTGGCCGCCTGCAGCAACGATGTTGCCAAGGAACTGTTCGCCACACTTGGTACACTGGAAACGAGTGTAACCGGGGTTTGCGCAATCTGCTTCCTGAGATCCGATGATCACAGCATCACAGTTTGCAACGGTGTGTATTGTGGGGCAGGGAGTATCAACGGAAATTGCCGCAAACGCAGACGCAGGTACGAGCGACAGAACCATGAGAGATGCCAACACAAACGCAAAAATCTTTTTCATGTTTTCTTTCCTTTCGAAAAAATGTTTTTGGGAGTTCGTCATGCCATGCTTCGACAAGATGTTGTATCGTTCCTTACGTGCCGACACAAGCCTCATCACCCCCGCATATCAAGCGTCAATTGATACACTTCGGCATAGCATAACATCACGTATCATATTTTACACTACTTTTTGGTTTTTGTCAATACCTTTTGGAAAAATAATTGGGAAATTAATAAAATTTTAAGTAGGTTTTTATCGTGAAAAATCGATATTGTTTAATATTGGTAATTCTTTTATTTTATTACAATTATTTTTAACAGCCACATTTTCGCAATTTAAGGCAGAACATAACGTTGTATTATTGCATTATAACTATTAAGAATTCCTATCCTGTTTGCCGCCTTATTGGTATATTATATAAGGAAGCTATTAGTCAATAACCTTCACCTGACTTTCACGTGCTTTTTCTCTCACGATCATTGACTTTGATTCTTCTTTGTGTTATAATAAATGTATATTATTTTGTATAAATATAGGCAAGGAGGGATAATTTTGTCGATTCGGATTTACAAGCGTGGAGTTGCACTACTCGCGGCAGTTATACTGCTTGCTTTTCTGATGCTTTCGCCTCTTGCCGAACTTTACTGCACACACGATCACAGCTGTTGCACGAACGACTGTCTTATCTGCCTTGTATCTAGTGCGCTGGCAGAGTTGCGTATATCTCTGCGGGCTATGCTCTGCACCATCGCTATTCTTCTATTTATATATGTGTGCGAGGCTATGCGATCCGGTGGGTTCTATATCGCTTTTTCCTCTCCGGTCGCGCTGAAGACCAAGATCACCTCATAAGCGCCTTTGAAATTCACGCAAATACAATCGAATTTCAAAGGAGAACAATTATGATCAAAACAACAGATCTTTCAAAACACTTTCAGAACGAGACCGCGATCGACTACCGCGATCTTGTGTTCGAGGACGGCAAGTCCTATATGCTCCTGGGAGCATCCGGATGCGGCAAATCCACACTGCTTAATATGATCGCGGGAATCCTCTCGCCGGAGTCGGGCAACATTGAGATCGGAGGCGAGGAGATGACCTCCAAGTCGCAAAAGGAAAAGGATAAATTCCGTATTAATAAAATAGGATACATTTTTCAGGATTTCAAACTCATCCCCGATATGACGGTCATTGATAACATCAACATCTTAAAGCTCGAAAAGGTTGACACCTCTGCGGCGGACGAGGTTCTTGAGTCGCTCGGCATCCTTGACAAGAAGAACAAAAAGGTCAAGCATCTTTCGGGCGGCGAAAAGCAGAGGGTCGCGATTGCGCGCGCCATTGTCAAGAAGCCCGACATCATCCTTGCCGACGAGCCGACGGGCAATCTCAACTTCGCCATCGGTGAGGCTGTCATCAAACAGCTTATTGAGATCTCAAAGGGAAAGACGCTGATCGCGGTCACCCACGACGAGCGCCTTGGCAAATATTTCGACTGCACCATTGACATGAACGAAGTGACGGGAGGCAGAAGAGATGTTTAAGTTTGCGATCAAGAATATGGCGATCAAAAAAGTAAAGATCGTCCTCATAGTTATTTCGATAGTCATTTCCGCCTGTGTTGCGCTTCTCGCTTACAATATTTCCGAGCAGGTCGACGACGGCTTCAAGAGCACGGCGGAGTATTACGACATCATCATCGGTCCCGCGGGCAGCTCGACGCAGCTTGCAATGAACACGATGTTCTTCACCGACAAGCCGCTTGGCACGATCTCTTACGAATACGTGGAAAACCTGCGCGCGGATATGCGAATCAACGCGGCAGTTCCCTTCACTATGGGCGACTCCTACAACGGCGCGAAGATCGTTGGCACAGAGCCCTTCTTCCTTGAAAACAAGACCCTTGCGGACGGCGAGATGTTCGACGCAAAATTCGAGTGCGTTATCGGGTCGGCTGTCGCAAAGAAATACGGAATTTCGCTTGGTGACGAGCTCATCACTTCGCACGGACTTGCTGAGGGCGGTCACGCGCACGAGCAGAATCCGCTCAAGGTCGTCGGCATCCTCAATCAGACGAACACATCATACGACAACGTGATCTTCACCGCGGTCGAAACCGTTTGGGCAACCCACGATCACGGCGGTGAGGAAGAGCACACGCAGGAAGAGCACGAACACGAGGAGCACGGCGAGATCTGCGCGATCCTCGTCAAGACGAAGAGCTTCAATCATTACAACGCCGTCAAGACCGAATACGGCGCGGACGCGAAGCTTCTCGTCATCAATCCTTCGGAAGTGCTCCGCGAAGTGCTTGAAAACGTGGATATGAGCTCGAAGATAGTTTACATCCTCTGCATCATTATATTAATAATGAACATTTTCATCATTTCGGTCATCACTCTGCTCAATATGTACGACTCGAAAAAGGAGATCTCGCTGATGCGCCTGATCGGAATCGGCATGAGCAAGATCAATATGCTTTACATTCTGCAGAACGGTATAATCGGTCTTATTTCTACCGTGCTTGCCTTCGCGACCTCGCGCCTTTGCCTGATCCTTATGGGAGAGTTCGTGGCTTCGATGGGTATCGTTCTTAACAGTTCAAAGATTTATCCCCTTGAGCTTGCCATTATGGCGCTTATATTCACGATCAGCGTAATTCCCACCGTGGTCTGCACGCTTAACATGTCAAGAAAGGACGGACTTTCCGACTGATGAAAAGGACGTTTGCATTCATTTTAGCAATTATCTTCACCGCCCTGCCCCTCGCGTCTTGCAATAAAAGCGGCACGGGAAGCGGTCAGCTTCTCTCCTTCTCGCAGGCGCAAAGCATAGAGGAGATGGAGAAGCTTGACGGCAAGGAAGTGACCATCATCGGATATATGTCAACTCTTTCCCCTATCTCGGGCGAGTTTATGTATCTTATGAACCTTCCCTACCAGAGCTGCCCCTTCTGCGTGCCGAACACGACACAGCTCGCAAACACAATGGCGGTCTACGCGAAGTCGGCGGACGGATTTGAATTCACCGACCGCGCGATCCAGGTGACGGGCGTTCTCGAATTCGGAGATTACACCGACGAATTCGGCTACGAATACAATTACCGCATCAAGGATGCCACCTATACCGTCCTCAACACCGACGATATGGATCCCAAGATCAAGCTTTGGCAGCAGCTCGCATCGACTGACGTCATTGCGGAGATCTATCAGATGTACGAATACATCAACTTCCTTTGCTTCTGGCCGACCTATACGGCGCAGTTCGAGGGCGGATCGGACTACCTCTATCCCGAAGACGCGATCTATTTCTATCAAACCGAGGATGCGCAGTATAACTACGGTTATCAGCCCGGTTATTTCGACAGCCTAATCGCGAAGGTTGAAAGCGTGAGCAAGACTGATTTCGCCGCGCTTGTTGAAAACATCCGCAAGGCAGAAGCCCTCGCCGCAGAAGCAATTGCTGAGATCGAAGCAGGTAATTATGCAACAGTTACCGAATATGCGGGTCAGTTTGGCGACGGCAGAACGCAGTATAAGATGAACCGCTCAGAGGAGTTCGACGCTAAGATGCAGGCAACTTACCTTGAATTCGCCGAGTGGCTTGCGACTTGGGAGCTGTAAGGTCGCTTCGCGACAGTGAAAATTGTAAAGTGAAAAGTGACAAGTTATGGTAGATTTCCTCGTTTTACTCGGAAATCGGCTTGCATAATAATTTTGTTCAGCTTTGATAATATACTGTGTGGCAATAAACCATTGTTCCGGTAAATAAAGATCTCGGGATTTAGTGAAGCATAGCTTCATTAAATCCCGAGATTTTTTATTTTACTGCTGCAATTTTAAGCTTATACAAAGAATTATCAAAAACAAATAAAATTATTCAACGATGTTTTTCGAGCTAAGCGAGAAAAACTTCCGAAACTTTTCACTAGGGTGACAAAAATAATCCGAACTAGTTTTTTGGCGACAAATATCCGCCATCAGTTCGTTAAACGCCTCGAACGTATTAATATACTATCTTCGGCGTTTTCCTGCTGCTGACAAATATTTGTCAGCCAAAAAATCTCCGACCTCAAAACCTTAATTTTTAGGTGATTTTTGGTGCGGAGGACGACGCAAGGTATTAACCTTGCTAGGACGACAAGCCTAAAAGCGCCAAAAATTAAAGCTTTGAGGCTGGTTCGTATTATTCTTGTCACCCTACGTCAATCATCATAATGCTTCAGCCACTCAACAAGATGATCGAGCGATTTGAACTTTACGTTTTCGTTGCTGATCTTAAATCTCTGGGGATGATTCATTACAAGGCCATTGACAAAGTCAAGCTGGCGGGGTTCGTATTCCTCATTCTCGCGCTGACGGGTGAATCCGCGGTATCTCCAATGAGGTGCGGCGGCATCCTTGCGCCAGGGGCGGTTATCCCAGTAATATCCGCGGAAGGGGTCGCGCTGCTCGCACATACGGTCAAGGATCGCATCGTGCAGGCGGTCGCGCTCTGCGGCGTACTCTTCGGAATTGATAAGGTTGTTGAGCTCGTAAGGATCTTTTTCAAGATCATAGAACTCGTCATCGGAAAGCAGATTGATCGCAAGCTTGTATCTGCCATCGGTTACTGCACGCATCGGCTGGAATCCACCGTAGTGATCGTGGTCCTGCTCGAAGCGGGTGAACTCGTAGAATACAAGCTCGGGTGCATCGGCATTCGTGTCGCAGCAGGCATCGAGGATGCTCTCGCCCTGAAGAACCTTCGGGATGGGCAGACCGAAGAAATCCATAACGGTGGGACATACGCTGATGTGTGAAACGGGACGTTTTGAATAGACCGTGCCGCGCTCGCCCTCGGGGTGACGGACGATGAAGGGAATGCGTGCAACGTCATCATATGGCGCAGGACCCTTTGCAAAGAGGCAATGCGACTGAAGAAGATCGCCGTGATCGGAGGTATACATTATCATCGCGCTGTCTGGAACGCATTTGACGACCTCGCCGATGAGGTGATCGGCGTAGGAATTGCATCCGAAAAAGTAGGGCTGCTTGATCTTGACAGCATCGCGATCCTTTTCCACGTTGCCGCGCGCCGCCGCCCAGACCTTCTGATGCTCGGGCTTACCCTCAAGAGTATCCCAGACCGCGGGGTTTTTCGGGAATTCGTAATCCTTATACATACTCGCATAAGGCTCGGGGCAAAGGTGAGGACCGTGCGGCTCGTCGAAGGAAACCACGAGGAAGTAATCCTCATCCTTGTACTTTTCCATAAAGTCGAGCGCGCGCTTGAGAACGCGCGAGCCATATGTAAAGTCATCGGGAATATCCTCAAAATTCATCGTCTTTCTGCAGCGCGACTTAACTCGCTCATCCTCGGTGAGCTCCTCGAGGTAGCGGCGCATATCATACCAATACTCCTCTTCCCAGCCTTCGGGACAGAAGCCGTTGCCGAAATAATCGGTGCCGTCGAGATGCCACTTGCCGATATACGCGCATTTGATTCCATTGTCGGAAAGTCGCTGACCGATGGTCTTGACGTTGTCGCCGAGAGCCATACCGTTCGCCCACGAGCCGTTCCACGAGGGATAAGTACCCGTAAAGAGTCCCGCACGAGCCGGACCGCAGACGGGCTGTGTCGTATACGCACGTTCAAAGCGAACGCCGTCCGCCGCAAGCGCATCAAGACAAGGCGTTGAAAGCCCCGTCTCACGGTAGCAGTTCACCATATCCCAACGCTGTGTGTCGGTCATTATGAATACCATTTGCTTCTTGTTTGCCATGAGTAACCTCCATAGTCGTTTCTTTATCGGTTTAATTATATCATATTTGAGATAAGTTTTCAATGTTTAGTCTAAATTTTCCATAACCTATCGACATTTAATTCATTTTATGCTATAATGAAATTACTTGTTTAGGAGAATTAAAATGAAAATCAATTTTGAAAGAATAAAATACTCGCCGTTTGGTAAGAAAATAACCACCGACTTCAAATTCGCATTTATAGGCGGGCTGCTGTCTTTTCCTCTTATGCTTCTCTTCTCGCTCATATTTTTTGCAGTTTCGGTTTGGTTCGGTATTTTTATGATACCGTTCACCGTCGGCATCCCTATTCTGATAGCATATTATGTTTCCAAGCAAGCGCTTCTTCAATCCCGTCTTCTCTCCGCTATGACAGATGAAGAACATAACAAACTGATTTTGGAATACAAGAATTTTGAGGAACGTAATTTAACCCGCTTTGGGCACCTTACATCTTACGGAATTGTCCTTGATACGCACATCCTGCCATGGGAAAGCATAAAGCAGATCAGATTCGTACCCGGTGAATACCGTTTGGTATACCGTCGCAATCACGGCAGGCAAAGAGTTTATTCCCCCGCCAAGATAAAGGTAACCGCTGTTTTTGGCACAAAATCAACAACAATCACCTCATCTCTCCATAATGAAGACTACGACCTCTCCGACGAGATCGCGAGTTTTCTCACTTCTATACCGAAGTATACAGAATACAAATTTGAAGTGCTCAACAGGTACTATTATGCCAAATAAGTTTTAACAAAAACCGGATCCGCGCTGAAGCGCGGATCCGGTTTTGATATTTATCCAACATACATTCGGTGTGTAATACCGATTCGTGTTATTTCCTCGCGCAAGGAGAGATCGCGAAGACATGCCATTATTTCGGGATCGTTGAAGTCCTCAAATCGCAGCTTGACGGCAGTGAGGAACGAATACTTCGAAACATAATATCCGCTGTACTTGAGCCCCTCGAGCTCGGAAATATCGATACAATACCTGGTTCCGTTTTCTCTTTTTGCATAAAATTGCAATTCAATATACAGATCCCCGCGCTTATACTTATGGATCGTTTCATCAAGCGCACAATAGAATTCCTCGTCGGTCGAAACATAAACATTGACCGTTCTTTCGTTTTCTACACGGAGGTTTTCAAAGACAATTTTATCAAGCGCAAAACCGCCGATGGTGCGATCGGTCTTATAATCATCCTGAAGATCACTCACGGGATAAACGTCAAGATAATCGCTGCGTGGGAGAGGCGTGAAGCTGAAGGCAGACATATCCGCTCTGCCCGCGAGTCCCCGAAGCTGTTCGAAAGTTGCAAATATACAAAGCTTGCCGTTGATCTCGTCTGCATTTAATCCCAACGATTCAAACAAATCAAGATCGCCCGCCTCGTGCCTTTGAAAATAGTATTGCCTCATTTCGGACATCTTTTCCTTGAGTGCGTTATACTCCTCTTTGAACAGAACTCTATCACTTTCCGCGAGTTCGGAAAGGAAGTCACCGTCAACTATATAGCGCGAAAGCATTCCATTATATTTGGCAACAGTCTGATCATACAGACTTTCCGCCCAACGAACACCTTTATCAAAATCATCGATCAAGAGATCATCCGTCGGAACACCCTTTCCGGTTACAACTTCCTTACCATATTTGAGTATCTCGCCTTCTCTGCTGATCAGATACTGCATAAGAGTTGCTTTATTCGATGCCGTGAGTATCGCATCTTCCAATTCCTTATACGTCATTCCCTCATAAACATAGTCTGTGTAGAAATAATCACCGTTTCTGCGAAAAACGTTGATCGCAAGATATTTGTCGGGTTGATTTTTGTAATAGTCGATCTCGTACCTGAGAAGATTTGAAAAGTCCAAGCCTTCCCAAGTTGTATAAATTAAGGGTGACGACATACTGGAATCCGTGGGATTCTCCACAATTTCTACGTTTTTGGGGTCAAACGGAGGCGGGGTAGGCGGCTCGGTCGCGGTTGTTTCATAGATCGCGGGCGATTCTGTATTTTCGATTGCCGCGGAACTTTCGGCAGTATTCTCTGCCAAGGGGATCGGATCTTCTCCGCATCCGGTTATCATTGCAGATGCAAGCAGAATAAGTGCCACAGGCACGATTATTGTAAGCAGTGGTTTAATTTTATCTCTTATTTTACTCATACCGTCATATTTCCTCCTTTCGAAATATGGCTTCATTATGATAAAAACAACGGGATCACAAAACACCAAAAAATTATTTAAGAATAAACTTATCCTCCTCGGTCAGTCCGAGGTCATCAATTCCGCGCTCGATCCACTTGCGGACGGTCGCAAAGTTTTCGGGGTGGTGAACGTCGCTTCCGCAGTAGAACTTACAGCCTTCCTCTTTCGCAATACGGAAGGGACGGAGAAGGATATCCTTCTCTTCCTCGGCATACTTCATATTGCCGGGGTTGATCTCGA
The DNA here is from genome assembly GCA_017632155.1 of Clostridia bacterium. Next base: position 9,616 of record JAGBRZ010000030.1, on the reverse strand, counting down.
TGCCAACGCCGAGCTTTGCCGCCTTGGCAAACAGACGGTGCATATCCTCGACGGGAATGGAATCAATGGTTTCAAGATACTTCGGGCGGTCACCCTTCCAAATGAGTCCGCAGGTCAGGTGCGCTATGCCGATCTTGTGGAAAGGCAGATCCTGCTTTAAAAGCTCGTCAAACTTTTCAACCCAAGCCTTTGCGCGGGTCTCGGGGGATTCGAGCTGCTCAAGGAAGAGGGTAAAGCCCTCCATATGGAAATGGGTGGTGGGAATGACGATGAAGGAAAACTCGTCCATTCTCTCGCGCGAGCAACCAACGGTCATATATTTATCCATCTCGGTCTCGCAACCGAAAAGGAACTTGACACCCTCACTCTGCGGCAGAGGCTTTGCCTGGGAGATATGCTCAAAATTCTGCTTTGAGTACCACTTTGACGCGCCCTCTACGGTTTCGTCCCAAAAATGGTCGGCAAGAACGATAGTGTGAAGTCCTTCCTCCTGTGCATACTGCAGAATGCGCTCGTTGGTCTGACCGGGGTCACGCGAGCAGGATGAGATCTGCGAATGAATGTGAAAATCGTGGTCAAATACGTATTTCATTTTATTATCTCCTTAACTTTCAAGATATTTGATATAGTAATTCCAGTCCTCGCGGCTCTGGTAATGTGTTCCCTTGCGGATGTGGTAACCGATGTCACCGCCGAGGATCGGCTTGCCGCATTCGGGCATAGCATCTGCCGGAAAACCTTTACCGCCGTGCTTTTTGTAAAAATCGCTCGCAAGTGTGCACGCAAGAAATTCATTTTTCGGGCACGCCCAGGCATCATCCTCGGCGCTTGCAACGCAAACGCGATGCGGGTAGTTCGCGGCAACAAGGAAATGCTGATCAAAGGGCATCGCATCCTCGTTATCCGAGTATTTATAGTAGTTCTCGCAGAACCAATAGGGGAAGCGATCAACGATATTTTTGACAGTCTCGCCGTCATTGCCCCTTGCGATCGACGCGCCCGAGCATCCCGAATCGTTCGAGATGGCACAATAGAAACGCTCGTCGAGCATTCCCGCAAGCAGCGCGGTCTTTCCGAGGCGTGAATGTCCCGTTACACTTACTTTTGAATGATCGATCGAATCAAGTGTCAAAGCATAATCAAGCACTCGCATTGCCGCCCACGCCCAAAGTCCGAGCTTACCGCAGGAATCGGGATCCCTCTTACCGTCGGGATAAACAAGTCCCGCAAGACCGCTGGTAAAGTCACCGTCATCGGAGGTAACTTCCTTGTAGCAGAAGGATAGCACCGCATAGCCCGCATCGACGATCTCCTCGGTCGGCTGAGCTCTGTCGGGAATGTCGGGGCGGAAGTTGATGTGCACAAAGGCGGGGACCGGTCTGTTCTTCTTTGGTATCACAACGCGAATGGGGAAGAAAAAGCTTCCAAAATCGCATTCGCAAACAAGGTTGTAAATTTCAAGATCAGCCTTGCCGGCGCAGAATCTTTTATCGCGCTCAACAAGCTCTGCCTTGACCGAGATCGGTGCGGCGGGCAGATATCCGTATTCCTCACGCAAAAGAAGATCGACTATCTCGCCTTTTTCAAGCTCACAAACGTTCGGGATCATTTTGCACCGCCGATATAGTCAAGCGCAAGGCGAAGCTTCTTGTCCTGAGCCGCGTAGGTCAGCTTGCAATGGCCGCGATTCGGGATGATCTCAAGCTCGATATCCTGTCCGCACGTCTTCATCGCCTCAACGAATTTCATCGAATGGTTGTTGATATTTACAGACTTATCCTTGTCGCAATGGAAGATGTAATACTTTACCTTCGGCATTTCGGGCGCAAGGTGGAAGGGAGAATAGCGCTTCAGAATATCGTTCAGCTCACCCTCTTCGTTCCAGAACGCGCTGTATATCGTTCTCGGCAGATCGGGGCGCTCGGTGAAGTGGTAAACCAGATCGCAAACGGGGCAATTCGAGATGCACGCAACAGGTGTGCGCTTTGAGTATTTCGTGTAAACAAGCGAAGCAAGACCGCCCATGCTGTGTCCCATCGACACGACGGGCGTATCCTTGGGCAGATCGTATTTTTCAAAAAGGACGTCAACAATCTCATCGGTATAAGCGATCGCCTGCGCGTTCATCCAGGACCAAGGATTGTTGTAGGGATGCAGATAGATCACACCCTCCTCGCCGTAATAAACACCCTCGTTGGTGTCCTCGTCATACATATCCTTGTTGTTCAATCCGCAAAAATTGATAACAATGCCCTTGATCGGCTTTTTGCAGATCGCGTCATTAACGTATGCAAAGCTGCGTATGGTTTCGTAGGTGATTTTTTATTCATTTCAATTCTCCTCTATTTCAATTTCCAAAGCTATCGCCTCATTTGAAAGCTCGTCGATCGGGATGCCTGTGATGTGCAGGTATTCGTGTTCTGCTCTTCCTGTTTTTCCGTTGAAAAATTCGGGCAGGCATTCAAAGGAAAATGCAAGGTCTGCGCCCGTATTCAAAAGGCGAACGCGCTTCGGCGTGTGCGGAAAATATTTAATATCTACTGCCGAAGAAGATGCACTATTATATAAATGGAAGTAAAGTTTACCGTTTTTGCGGTTTACGATGCAAGAATCGTGCCTTACCGAGTAGTCAAAGGAGTCGCCCTCGGCGCCCTCAAGACAGCCCTCCATTCGGTTATACCAATCGCCGATTCGTCGCAAACGCGAAGCGTATTCCTCGGTTATCTCGCCGAGGCCGTTGGGTCCAACGTTGAGAAGGTAGCTTCCTCCCATCGCCATAATGCGGTCGATCGAGGAAACGAGATGACGGTAGGAATAGAAATCCTCATTTTCGCGGTATCCCCAGCTCTGACGTCCGAGTGAGTTGCACGCCTCGGTCATTCTTGTAAATCTCTCACCCTCGGTGGCGCGGTATTCGCGCTCGGGAGTCGAAAAATCACCCTTATCCCAACCGCGATCGTTGATGAGTATGCCGGGTTGCAATTTTCTTGCGAGCTCGTTCAGCGTCGGATCGTTGATCTTCGGCGGAATATCCCAGAAAAGGGTGTATATCTTGCCGTAATTCGTTAAAAGCTCGGTGATTTGATTTTTCACGTACTCGCGGTAGCCCTCGGTATCGACGGTTTCCTTATCGACCGCCTTCCACTGATGCGTCGAATTCGGATTGTAGCCGAGCGGATGGTTCCAGTCGGGATTCGAATAGTAAAGTCCGAGGAGCATTCCGTGTTTTTTGCAAGCATCGGAGAGCATCTTGAGCACGTCCTTGCCGTAGGGCGTGTTCATCACGTTGTAGTCGGTATATTTTGTATCCCACATACAAAATCCGTCGTGGTGCTTCGCCGTGAAGCAAATATACTTCATCCCCGCCTCTTTTGCGAGAAGAACCCACTTTTCGGGGTCGTAATTTATGGGATTAAAGGTGTTTTGAAGCGATTCATATTTTTCTCTGTCCCAATCGAAGCGCGCGTAGACCTGCTCCTGCACTCCCGTCTGCGCATAGATGCCCCAATGGACGAACATTCCGAATTTATTGTCAAAAACCATATTAATTACCTGTATTTCGAAAGAAGCGGATATGCGTTCTTGATCGCAGTCTCGAAATCGGGATGATGCTTGGATTCAAGGCTGATGCGTCCGTCATAGCCGACCTTTTTCAGATACTCGATCTTCGGGTCGATCTCCGCCGCGTCATCGGGCGTGGGTGTCAGTCTGTCGGCACGTGCAAGATGCGCGTGAACAAGAACGCCCTCGGTGCCGTCAAGCGTCGAAAGCGGCTCGCCGTTCTGCGCGTGGTGATAGAGGTCGATCATCGCAAGCACGTTCGGGTGGTTCACCTTTTTAGCGATGTCCATTCCGTCCGCAAATGTGATAATGAAATTCGTTTCCTTGGTATTCAGCGGCTCAACGGTAACGGCAACACCGTACTTTGCGCCGACCTCGCCGCAGATTCGAAGAACCTCGCAGAACTGCTCCTCCGCCTCCTCGCGCGTATAGCCTTCACGAATATTTCTCGCCCCCGAAGAACCGATGACGGCAACCTTCTGCCCGAGGGATGCGCCGCGCGCAAAGCCACGCTCGCAATATTCGCGGACGTTTTTCTTTATTTCCTCGAAATTATCCTTCGAATAAAGCTGAAAATCACCCGGGAAGAAACCGTTGGTCGCTTCCATTTTTATACCGGAAGCCGCAAGTGCCTCCTTCATTTCCTCAAATTCTTCCTCTGTCGCTCTCGCGATCTTTGAAAAATTCCCCTCAACGTAATCATACCCCGCCGCGGCAATAATGCCCCAGCGGTCATAGTTAGCACAAACGCCAATCTTCATAACTTCACCTCACGGTAATATTGATAGTTTAATTATAGCATAAAGAGGGGGAGTTGTCAATTAAAAAGTACAGAGTGCAGAGTTATGGGTGCAGAGTTTTTGAAATCCATCGCAAAAAGCGCTTTGTTTCTCACAAAAACGAAGCCCCGCACAAGGCGGGGCAGGAATTTATCCAAGAGCTTGCAGGCGATTTTTTACGGTCTGCATTCTTTCATCATCGTGTAAGCAATTAAACCGAGGATTATCTCCCAAAGAACAAAGGAAATCGCACGCTATACTTCTTTCCGTACTGCTTCCGCTTTGCGAAGAATCATATTTCAATCCGCGCACCAGCGGGGATGAATGCTCGATACTTGTGAATTGCTGATACTTTTCCATATGATCGCACATTTTTTCAAGCTCGTCAAATGCTTGGTCCGTTTTTCCCATTTCTGCCGAGCTTATTGCCATATCACGGCAAAGTCTGCCGAGTCTGTTTTCCCACCAACCGAAATCGCCGTCCGAGAAAATCATATAATAAAATTTATATATAGTTTCTCTTATGGCGTGTCGATCTTCTGCAGAATATTCCGCTTCGGGGCACTGCGTCATATTGTGAGATAATCTGAGCATAGTATCGCAAACGTTCCAAAAATACCATCGGCAGTGTTCTACCAGGTCTTTTCCCTTTAATACAGATGAAAGCAGATCTTTGTTGCACGGTATCATTTCGGCATATTCCACCGCTTTTTCGTCGTTTCCCAACCTTGAATAAGTGAAGGCAAGCATTTGAACTGCACCGTAGCGGTATTCCAAAGAATCGCTTTTCAAAAGCCTGTTGGCTATGCTGATTATTTCCTCGCTGTTTTTTATGCAATTCACTGAAAACAGATCGTGAAGCAAATTATGCAGTACTAATTCCTCATTCGGATATTTTTTCTGCATCTCTCGGCAAAGCTCAAGTCTTTCTTTGCGTTTTCCTTTGTTGATGAGTACCTGAGCTTTCTTCTTGAATTCCTCAAGATCATCCTGCTTACGCAAAGAATTACATCCCAATATATCATCAACAGTTACTTCATAATAATATGCAATATAAGGTAGAAGCGTTATATCGGGGAATCCGTCGCCGCGTTCCCATTTTGAGATCGCCTGCACGGATATTCCAAGATGATTTGCAAGATCCTCCTGTGTGTTTCCGCGTTCTTTGCGCAATCTTTTTAAATTTTCGCTGATTTTAAGTTCCATAAGTTGACCTCCATGGCATAAAGTAACAAGCGCTTGTTCTGACTATATTGTATCATTATATTCGCACCGATGCAACAACCGCATTGTTTAATTTCGGTTGAAAATATCAACGGAAAGTATAAGAAGGTGCTCCTGATTTATCGTAGGTTCGAAACACCCTATTTTGTTTTCGCTTTTGCCGACACTCGCGTTCTGAGGCAAGCATAGCGGGGAAAAGATGAAAAAGCTTAATGCAAGGAACAAGCCAATCTCTTCATTTTCATCAATTTCCTTTAATAAAATCAGTAAAAGCGGAAATAACCTCGCTTGGGAAATCAACTTTGGTATATATTGACGAAGGATCTGTGATATCGATCTTATATCCGAAATGGCTGATGTCATCATAAACGCATATGTATACGTTTTCTGTATCTGAAAAAAGCGTTGACCATAGATTAAGATCCTCTTCAAAGGATTGTTTATCAAATTTACTGTTAATAATAAGTGTTTTTATGTTAGCGTTAGAAATATTTCGGGCGGTATCCATTTGATTATAGGATGCCCAATAATAATCACTTGCACTATAATAATAGAATCCTTTTGCCGAGTTAGCTGTTGCGTTTTTTGCAGCCTCTGCATATGTGGTATAGGACGCTTTATTTACCGGATCGATCGCAGAATATTGATCGCATGCAATATCTGCAAGATGCCGTGCAGAGCTATTGAAAAGGATCATACCGTCAACACCTTCGATACTTGCGGCAAGCTCGGTGGCAATCTGACCTCCAAGGCTATGACCGAGTAAATACAAGCCCGAAATATTTTGTGATTTCAAATATTCAATGGCGGCATTACAATCATCGAGGTATTCTTCTTCGATACCGCACTTTATATCAAAGTCTGCAGCATAGCTGAATGTTCTTTTATCCACTCTCAAAGAATTGATCCCTTCTTTAGCAAGTCCATTTGCAATATCCTTAAACGGCTTTAATGTGCCGAGAGTTTCGTCGTAATCACTTGGACCGGAGCCTGCAATCAACAAAACGGCAGGATGATCATTTCCGTCGTCAATATAAGTATAAACTGCATTTAATTTATAGCCATTACTTTCTAAAACAAAATGCTTTTCCTCAATGCTACCTTGGGGAATGTCTTGGTTAGGAATATTCGTTGATTCATTCGGGATCGTCTCAGTATTATCACTTGTTTCATTTGTATCAGGGATTTCGGTATTACATCCGAATAGAGCAAAGATACACATAAGTAAAATTATAGCTATAATTCTTTTCATCGTCTCACCTCGCATTCAAATCATAATATCCAAGCCAAAACCCGTCAATTCTTCCACCGTAGAATACGTATGTGATTTTAAGACCGAGTTTTGAATATCTGATAAAACAATATAATTTGTTTGAAAATCTATCGTCTGCAACTGTTTTATCAATCGAAACAAAATCACCAAGTGGAGCTAACGTGTCTTTTCGAACAACACGGTATACGTCTCTTGGCATATATTCTGCCAAACGAGAACTTAGATACTCATAGAGTGTGTCAGTATCTCCGCTTAAAATGGCATCTGTACAAATTCGAGCGATTTCTTTTTCTTCTGCATTCATGGCAGAAGAAAGCTGCCAATCCTCGGCAAATATATCTTTGCCGGATTCAAGCGCTGATAAAGCTTCATTCAAAAGATTGATTTCACGAATGCGAGAATCAATAGACGCATATATTTCTGCGCGCTTGGAAAGGACAGAGTCTTTAAGATCTACTTCTTTGGTTTGCAACTCTGCAACCGCTTTCACGGACAATCCCAATGTACGAAGAACAAGAACATTTTTTATATGAGAAATTTGCTCTTCTGTATATTGTCTGCGAGATGAAGTTCCGACCGTGGTGCTTTGAATGATGCCTTTCTCTTCATAAAAGCGAAGCGTCCTTGATGTAGTACCAAGCATCTTGCAAACCTCTGTAATATCATACATTTGCTTTTGATACATATCCTCACCCCCTCTATATTATATCATATCACTTGACGTTGCGTCAATGTCAAGTAAAATTTGAAACTTTCAAAAAATTGGCATACCTGTTTTCACAGGTACGCCAAGATTTTATTAATGATGACAATGCTCACAGGTAGAGCAATCGTGGAAGAGCTTGCAATCGTAGATTATGCCGTTTTTGTCGTAGTAATCCTTGACCGCGGACTTGACTGCTTCTTCTGCAAGGACGGAGCAGTGGATCTTCTGCGCGGGAAGACCGTCGAGAGCTTCGGTAACCGCCTTATTGGTAAGCTGAAGTGCCTCGCTGATGGGCTTGCCCTTGATCATTTCGGTTGCCATCGAGCTGGATGCGATCGCGGAGCCGCAGCCGAAAGTTTCGAACTTGACGTCAACGATGATGTCATTTTCGATCTTGAGATATATCTTCATAATATCTCCGCACTTTGCGTTACCGACCTCGCCAACGCCGTCAGCATTCTCGATAACGCCGACATTGCGGGGGTTGCGGAAATGATCCATTACTTTTTCGCTGTATAATGCCATTTTAGTTTCCTCATTTCAAAATAAATTCTTTTTTGCCCGATTCAAGATCGCGCCATACGGGCGACATTCCGCGAAGGAGCGAAACGACGTCATTTACCGCCTCGATGATGTATTCAACCTCTTGTTCGGTGTTTTCCTCGCAGAGTGAAAGACGGAGCGAGCCGTGAGCGACCTCGTGAGGTCTGCCGAGTGCAAGAAGCACGTGGCTTGGGTCGAGCGAGCCTGAAGTGCAGGCAGAACCCGAAGATGCCGCGATTCCCTTATCGTCAAGGAGAAGGAGAAGTGATTCGCCCTCGATACCCTCGAAGCAGACGTTTACGTTTCCGGGCAGACGTTTTTTCGCGTCGCCGTTGAGTATCGAATGGGGGATCGAGCAAAGCCCCTCGATGAGTCTGTCGCGCAGCTTTGTGAGCTTCGCGGAATTTGCCTCGATCTTGTCGCAAGCCTCGTCAAATGCCGCCGCCATACCCATAATAGCGGGGATATTTTCGGTTCCCGCGCGCTTTCCTCTTTCCTGCGCGCCGCCGTAGATGAGATTTTGAAGGATGATGCCCTTCTTCGCGTAAAGAACGCCGATGCCCTTGGGGCCGTGGAACTTATGTGCCGAAAGCGAGAGCATATCAATGTTTTCCTTGACAACGTCGATCTCAAGATATCCCGCCGCCTGAACCGCGTCGGTGTGGAAGAGCACGCCCGCCTCGCGGCAAACTGCGCCGATCTCCGCAATGGGCTGAACGGTTCCGATCTCGTTGTTTGCATACATAACGGTGACAAGGCAAGTGTCGGGGCGGAGTGCCGCTTTTACATCGTCAGCCGTAACTATTCCGTTGTCGTGAATGTCAAGGAGAGTCACCTCAAAGCCCTGCTTTTCGAGCGCTTCGAGAGCGTGAAGAACGGCGTGGTGCTCAAAAGCAGTCGAAACAATATGCTTTTTGCCCTTCTTCTCTCCGATTTTTGCGGCGGTGATGATCGCCTGGTTGTCCGCCTCGCTGCCGCCCGACGTGAAAATGATCTCACGCGCGGAGCATCCGAGACGCTTTGCGATCCTCTCCCTTGCATCCGAGAGAGCCTCTGCGGCAGCCTGTCCCTCGGAATGAAGGCTCGAAGGGTTGCCGTAGATCTCGCTCATATAGGGGAGCATCGCTTCTATTGCCGCACGACTCATTTTCGTCGTCGCGGCATTATCTGCGTATATTTTCATAATAAACCTCATATTTATAGTTTTTATCATTTTTGCCCATAATATTATACAATATGAGGGCGTGATTGTCAAGAAAAATGTAATTATCTTAATTAATTATTTACTTTACAATACTTTATAATTCCAATAAAAAATCCGCCCGAAAAGGCTGGTTCTCATAAGGAAGTTAAAAGCCATCACGATATTTTCGTGATGGCTTTTATAATATTGAGTTATTTTAACAAGGCAATCGTTTCTGAAATCACACGGTACAACTGCTCTTTACTTTCAAGAGTATGTGAGATATCGTCATCGGGCTCGTCCAAATCAAATGAAATGCTGAATTCATTAGGGTAGATTTGTATATC